>CACMFH010000005.1 GCA_902612915.1 uncultured SAR86 cluster bacterium
AAATTAAAAAAATGTTAGGAAAATGGGAAGGAAAACTATATCAACAATCAGGTGCTGTAGTTGATACATCTTCTGAATTTAAACTTGTTTCAAATGGAAATACAATTGTTGAAAAATTAGTTGAAGACGGAGTTGAGATGATGACAACATATTCAGATAAAGATGGCGAGCTTGTAATAAAACATTATTGTGCTCTTGGTACTGAACCAATGTTTACTGTTGATACACTGAATGAAAATTCAATACAACTCAAATCAGATCCTTCACCTGGTTATCATCCGAAACATCATAATTTTGTTGAATCTATTGGGTGGACTTTTACAGGTAGTGATAGTGTGAAAGTTGATGCTTCATTAAACTTAGATGGAAAATTAGAAAAACAATATTCACTTATAAAAAGAGTAGATTGATAAATAAAATAAAATTATTTTTTATAAGTTTAATTTCAACTTTTAGTTTTTCTAACGAATATGAAATAACTGTTTTAGCGACAAATATTTCAAACTATGGCGGCTTTGGTGAATGGAGCTTTTCAGCTTTGTATGAAAACAATGATGAATCAATATTGTTTGATACTGGGTTTCACGAAGACACAGTTCTTCATAATGCAAAAATATTAAATAAGGACTTATCAAAAGTTGAAAAAGTTGTATTAAGTCATTTTCATAGTGATCATACTGGTGGCTTAATTAAATTAAGGCAAACATATAAAAAAATAAACCCAAAATCATTTTCTAAGGTATATGTTGCAAGAGGTTTTTTTGAGCAGCGTTATCTTGAAAATGGTCAGAAAGTAGGACCTGGTAATTTTGATGATTCAAATGAATTCAAAATTGCTGCTGAAAAAGAGGGCATAGATTTTATAATTTTAGACAATCATTTTTTAGTTTCCAGAAATCTTTATGCAACGGGCACAGTAGAGAGAACTGACGAATATTTCAATGGACCAAAAGGTATTTATACAGATGTTGAATTAACTAAGCCTGATATTATAAAGGATGATCAATCTGTCGGGATGTTAACAGATAAAGGTTGGGTAATGATGTCAGGATGCGGACATTCAGGAATTATAAACACTGCTAAAAAACTTCAATCAATTAAAAATGTTCCGGTATATGGAGCAATTGGAGGATTTCATTTATTTAGAGCAGATGATGAAACAATTATTAACACAGCTAACTGGTTTAAGGATAATGGATTAACAAAATTTATGGGTGGTCATTGCACAGGTATACATGCTGCTAACGAAATTGCTAGCATTATAGGTATTAAACGCGAAGATTTGTCGCATACAGCAGTTGGTAGTATATTGACTAAAGATTTAAATATTATCAGATCTTCAGTTGAGTAATTTATAAATCAATTTCTGAATTAGATCCTAGACCAGCCCCATAAATAACGGCATTAAGCCAAAGTCTATTAGTACCTAGAGCAGAACCTCTATAATTTGGCTCACCTGAAAATAATATAACTTGACCTTTGCCAACTTTTTCTCGAGTTAAATAGGCTGAATTTGCAATTCTTTGTGATGCTTCAGGCCAGACTAAACCACTCATTCTTACGTTAATATCTTTCCCAGCTGGAATCGTTGACCAATTTATAGCACGTGCACTTTCTTTTGATGGATCATTAATTAATTCACCAATTCTTACTGCTGCTTGGGCATTATCACTAGTCATAAGAATAGGGTAGTTACCATATAAAACAGGTAACACGTCTATAGCTCCAAATGTTAGCCAATGTTTCTGGTCAGTTCGTCCCGCAACCATTGCACCAGACGGCATAAAAATTGATTGCCACTTATCGCGTTTTTTTAAGTCCTCAGAAATTTTATCTGCACTTTCCCAGGGATAATTTATATTAAGGTTAACTTTGTTATTTAAAGCATCTTCTTTGTTAATATTATCTTCAAGAGAATAAATCTCTCTCTGCAAATCAAAATTGTAATCTTCACTATTATCAAATGTATCTCTTAAGTGTTTTACATTACCAATTCCATTATCACCAATAAGAGATCTAGTACCATAATTATGAGCAATTAAAGTACCACCTTGTCTAACCCAATCATTTAATGATTTTTTTGAATTATCATCTAGAGCCCATCCACTAGGAACAACTATTGTGTTGTATCTTCTTAAGTCAGCATAACTTAAGATAGACGTATTTAGCTGGCTGTGTCTGATTCCTAAATGATGATCGATTGACCACCAGCTAACACCAACGTCATAAGAATTAAATCCTTCATGACTTAATATAGCAATTTGTGGTTTTTTAAGTAATCTAAAATGTCTTCCGCCCCAATCTGGCAGTTCTTCAGGACCAAAACCTGAATCAAGGGAAACAATTGAAATATTTAATTCTGATGCTACTTCACTAACAATGCCACTTAAATTAGTTATGTTGGGATTATCCATACTAATTATCGCTACGCTTCCTCTTGATAAGTTATACCCTGACAGGCTTGCTTCTTTATCTATTATTCTTACTTGAATATCTTGTTCCAATAATCTAGCTGCAAAAGCTACAGAATTATCATCAATTCCGTCTGTTGCCCACATAACAGCTTCGTTATTAACATCAATTGTTTGTTTTGACGGTTCCCAATAAACTAGATTTGAACTTATATTTTCAGGAACAGTTATAGCTTCTAAACCATAAACCATAGAAAAGTTAAATGCTGTTGTATCGTACATTATTGATGAACCATCTCTAAGTACACTTTGTTTTTCTTCAATCAATACTTCTTCATCAATATCAGCATCAAATTCCATTATTGCCGATATAAGAGGGGCCTCAGCTTGTCTATTGGGAATGATCATACTTCCTGGCGGAATAGTAAAATTCTCTTCAACATCACCTGTTTGTTTTAAAATATTTTTTACAAGAATAGGTTTATCATTTTTATAGAGTTGAATATCTTGAAATTTTAGCTTTTCAGCAAGTGTATTAATTCTTGTATTATTTTTAGTTGGTAATATTACAAATGTTCTATTGGCATAGTTGCTATCTCTAGAAACGTTATATCTTCTTCCTTCCCAAAAGTCTTGATACATTGATTTTGAGTTTTTGAGAAGAGTCTTAAGGTTCACCATAGTACTTACATATTGATGATGAACTGATTCCTTATATGATTGAATTGTTCCTTCAGGTCTTCTTACACCATCTTCTGCCATTCTTGATTGTTCATATAAAATTCCTAAAGTGCCCCTGAATTGAACATAAAATGAATAACCAGGATATAAATCTTCATGCCATTCACCTGTATAAAAACGCCAATCTCTTTCATCAAATGCGTTACCTTGATCTTGTGCAAATATATTTCCCCATTTAAGTAAGTCTTTATCAATATTTTTGTTTATAGGCTCTCGTGGCGGTCCTGTCATAAAGGTATCTTGTGGCCCCATTTCATGAGCGTCTACTAATATTTGAGGACTCCACTCATTAATAAGTTTTACTCTTCCTTGAGTCTCAGGTTGAGTTAAATATATCCAATCTCTATTTAAATCAAAGAAATAATGATTTGTTCTTCCATAGGGCCAATCACCTGTATGAAGTAGTGATTGATCGTCATAATTGGGTGCTGTTCCTCTATATTCTTGTAATGATTTAGCAAATCTTGCTCTTCCGTCAGGATTCATCATTGGATCAATAATGATCAGCATTTTATCTAGCATATCAAGAGTTTCAGGATCCTCGCTAGCTATGAAATGATATATTGCTGCCAATGCAGCATCTGCACCAGAGGTTTCATTTCCATGAATTGAATATGCCATCCATGCAATTGCAGGCAAATCATCAATTAAAGCTCTAGCTTTATTACCATTTGTATTTTCTCCATCAGATAGTAGATTTATGTTTTCTTTTATTTCATCTAATTTTGATAAGTTTTCTGGTGATGATATAAAGATTGCATAAAGCGGACGACCTTCATGACTTTTTGCATACTCCTTAACAATCATTCGATCAGATTGTTTTGCCCATCCCAATACTGCATTAGATATTTGATAGGGCGCAGCAACACGTTCTCCAACTTCAAATCCCAAATATACTGATGGTCTATCAATTTCACTAGAATAAGTTCCATCTAAAATTAAACCATCATATAAATCTTCTGATTTTGAAGTAGGTTCCATTAATGTATTAGTACTAATATTTAATGAAACTAATAATAGAGAAAATATTTTTATGTGCATTTCAGTACCCCAATATGACTTTTATGTATATATTGAATAATATAATAAAAATATAGAATAATGGAGTTAATATGAAAAATTTAGTGATTGTTTCATTTCCCGCAAAAGAGGGCATGTTGGACGATTTAAAAGAAACTTTAAAAGCTGCGTTACCAGATACAAGATCATTTGATGGATGTATATCAGTTGATACCTATATTGAGGATTCAACAAATACAATTCATCTAATAGAAGACTGGGAATCATTAGACCATCAATCAAAATATCTTAATTGGAGAATTGAAACAGGGCTTCTTGATGTATTAGAACCTCTATTAAGTGGTGGAGCAGGAGGTTTAAAGGCTATAGTTTGCGGCCCGAAACACGACAATATTTAACATTATAATATATACTAGTTCGCATAATATATATTATGTTAAATAATATATATCAAGAATACCATATATGTTTACCAAATTGATTGTGTAATACTGTTTTATTTGATTCTAAGTAATATTTAAGACCTTTTACTACTGAGTTTAAGTAACTTTGAAGCACATACTTAACATAAATATTAAACACTATTACATTAATGAAATTATATTTATAAGGTAAATATGGTTTTGCCGTAATTTTTATAATAGATTTGTTTTTAGAGTCTTTAACCTGCCAAGTAATGTCTGCGAGTTTTCTATCTTCAAATATTTCAAGCTTGTAACCATTTTCATTCCATTCAGTAAATTTTCTCAAGTATTGTTTTCCACTATGATATATAACAATATCTTCAGAGTTTTCCTGATCCCATTTAATTACTATATTTTTATTACAAAAAGGATGAAATTTTTCAAGGTTATTCTCACTTTTAATTAAATCAATAACTTTATCAGGTTGCTTGTTAATTTCTAATTGGCTTTGAATTATCATCTCACAGATTTTCTTGTCCAAAATTTAAGCATATTTTTAGTGGTATCGTCTTTTACTATAAAGTGATGATAGATAGCCGCTAATATATGAATAGTTATTAAGGCAATAATTGCATTTGTTGTAAACTCGTGAATACCTCGAATTAACTCAAACATATATAAATTATCTACTTCTGATGACAAATTAAATAAACCAAACACCACAATTGGATCATTTGTAAAATTAGCTGCAGTTATTCCAGATACAATTAATAAGCCCATAAGAAAATAAAGTCCAAAATGACCTAATTTTGCCAAATATGTTTGCCATAAAGGCATTGTCTGCGGGAGACTTGGCGCTCCATAGCGATATCTTAATATTATTCTTAAAACAAACAAGAAAGTAACTATCATTCCAGCTGTTGCATGATCCACTCTTGACTCTAAACGATCCAAAAGTTCCATTTCACCCCCAAATTTTTGAGCAACATTTAAATCAAGCATTATGATAATCGCCATCAACCAATGGATAATTTTTTGTATTCTTAGATAATCAATCATTATTCTCTTGGAGGAAGTCCTTTAATTCTTTGAATAGTTGCATTTGTTCCTTCCCTTCTATGTTTACTTAATTCTTGATAATCAACATCATTCCACCAATTATTAGCATCGTCTTCAGTTGGAAAAGAAAAAATAATTGCTCTTCCAGGTAACGGTTTTGGTCCTTCAAGCACTTCAGGTGAATCATCATATGTTATGAATGTTCCATTATGTTTCTTCAAAATTGGAAAAAAACCTTTTTCATAAATTCTATATTCATCTGCATCATTTATAGTTAAATTTACTACTACATACACGCTAATATCTGCCATTTTTTCTCCTATAAAAACTAATATAAGTTTATCCATATGACTAAAAATAGCAATAAGGTTATATAATTAGCTAATGAGTAGAATTATATTTTTACTATTATTTTCATGTAGTTTAATAGCACTAGATAAACCAAATATAATTATTATTTTAACTGATGATCTTGGCTGGGGTGATGTCTCATATCATGATGGGCCTATTCCAACTCCAAATATTGATGCATTGGCAAATAGAGGAGTTGAAATGAATAGATTCTATTCTGCTCCAACTTGCAGTCCAACAAGAGCTTCAATGCTCACTGGAATAAATAGTCTTGCTAATGGCGTTATCAGACCTTATGCAAACCCAAGGACAGAATCATATGGAATGCCTTTGTATCATAAAATACTGCCAGAGTACCTGCTTGAAGCTGGATACCAAACTGCCCTTTCAGGCAAGTGGCATTTAGGAATGTCATCAGATGAATATTTGCCAAGTAGTAGAGGTTTTCAACAAACCTATGGTCATATGAATGGAGGTATAGACTATTATGACCATTCATTTTCTGGAAGACTTGATTGGCACAGAGACAACATTCCACTTGTTGAAGACGGATATGCAACTAATTTAATAGCTAATGAAGCAATTAGAATAATTAAAAATAAAGATAAAAATAAACCATTATTTTTATATGTAGCTTTTAATGCGCCGCATACTCCTATTCAAGTCGAAAACGATGTAATGAATGAATTATTATTTATTGAAGATATTGATGACAGAAGATATGCAGCAAATATATATTCATTAGATAGAGAAATTGGAAAAATAATTGATGTAATTGAAAATGAAAACTTACTCAAAAATACAATAATATTATTTTTTTCAGACAATGGCCCTGTTTTTGATGTCGACCCGATTGCAGCAACTATAGCACCAGGATTACTTGATGCTAAAGGAAATACCATGGGTTTAAAAGGCTCTAAAGGATCAGCATATGAAGGTGGCATAAGAGTCCCAGCAATAATTTATTGGAAAGGAGTGCTAGAAAATTCAAAATCTGAGCAATTCTTTTTTTCTGATGACATCTTACCTACACTTTTAACAGCTGCTAATATAAATTATGATTCTACAAAATTCACTGGTGTAGATAGATGGAATGATTTGGTAACTAACGAAATTAAATTACCTGTTAATGCAATGACTGGGAATATCATAATATCTGATGATAGAGCATTATTTAATGACAAGTGGAAGCTCTACTATACTCAAAATGTATATACTAATTCAAAAAAAACATTTGAGCTTTATGACATTATCAATGATCCGTTTGAGCAAAATGACTTATCAAAAGAATATCCTGATGTGTTTGAATCAATGAAGAAAACATTTAATGAAGCGCCCTTTGTTCTTCAGCCTCCATATATAAATCCAACTACAATGTATTTATATGGTGATCGGTTTCCTGATAAGCCTGAAATAGAAGGATCGCCTTGGCTAGATAGGGAATATGAGGTTGCAAAAAAACATTCGCCATTTATTCAAACAATTGTATTTTCATGGGTATTATTTTTAGCGTTTAAGCAAATCACCTTTCCATTATTATTGATCATAATCTTTTTAATTTTGTATTTTGTTAGAAAGAAAATCGTCAATAACTAAGGCACAAGCTTTCGGATTTTCAACAACATTAAAATGTGCTGCTTCTGGAATTAAATAAAAACATGTAAATCTTGCATTTTCTTTAACTTTAATTTCTTTATACAAGATTTTATCTGTTACAAATTGACTCTGATATTTATCATTATCCTGTCCCACACAACCTGGATATACATCTTCTATTTCATTTCTATATAAATTGTAAATACCAAAATAAGGTTGATCAGAGATTAATGTTCCTGATTTGTTATATTTAAATTCATCTTCGCCTTGAAATTGCATTATTGGAAATAGTTTCTCTTTTAGGTTAGATCTATTCTTAACTTCAGAATAAACTCCACCTTGAACGAGTGAATTTCTAAACTTTTTAGCATATCTTTTGTACGACAACTGTGATTTATATTTTAGATGAGTATATCTATCATACAAATCTGTGCCTCTTTTTGCATTTCTACCTTTAAATTCAAATAAATCAGATAGTAATTCGAGTGGTTTTTTTAAGTGAATTACGGTAAAAAGAAGAACTCTAAGTTGCTCATATACAGACATAATTTTGTGTGGAGGACCTACACAGATATCTGGTGCAAGTTTTGCCCATTCTGGCTCAATATAATTCCAAACTTGTGATCCTCTTGAATAACTTAGAACTTTATTAGGAAAATTAATAGCAAAGTATTCTAATATGACTGCTCCCCTATCATGGCCAACTAAATGACATTTATTTATATTTAATTTATCTAAAAAATCATTAACCTTTATTCCTTGATTTTCGTGTGAATATTTAGGATCTACCCTTAATTTTTTATTATCAATAGACTTTTTTATTATCAAATTTATAGTGTTTGTAGTAGCAAAAGTATTAGAAAGTTCAATATCAAAATGATTTTCATAAAAAGGAATATTAAATATTAAAATTCTGTATTTAGAATTCAATTTTATAAGTTCACCTGCAAGCCAACTCATAGATTCCATAGGATTTGTTGGTATACCTCCAATCATAACTATTGTATTGTCATCAGTGGCATTAGAGTCGCCAAATTCAAAGTAGTAATGATTTTGATTATTAACAACTAACGTTTTCTTAACATATTTTGATTTTTTAATATTTGGTGTATAAAAAAGCTTTTCTCTAAAAAAAATAACAGTCGATATGTATATATCAATAAATATGAAAATAAAATTTATTATTGATTTAATTAAACTATTTAAAAAATTATTTATCATTCTTGGGGAAACCAAGGTCGACTTTACTTTCTTTAGGATCAGGCCATCTAGTAGCAACAGATTTCGTTTTGGTATAAAAATCAATCGATGAGGGCCCAAAAGCTTTTGTTTCTGAAAATCCACTATCCTTCCATCCACCAAAACTATGAGTATATGTTGGAAGTGGTATAGGAACATTTATGCCTACAGAGCCAGCTTGTACTTCATTAGTCCATTTTTGAGCAACTCCTCCATCACGTGTAAATATGGCAGCTCCATTACCTAACTTGTGGCTATGGGTTATATTCATAGCATCTTCATATGTTTTAGCCCTTACGAATGATAAAACAGGACCAAATATCTCATTCTCATATACCGACATTCCTGGTTTAACATTATCAATTAAAGTTGCGCCAACAAAACATCCTTCCATAGAGTCTGAAATTTGTCTTCCATCAATAACTAATGAGGCTCCTTCAGGTTCTGCAGTTTCTATATATGAATAAATTTTATCTTTATTTTCTTGAGAAATAACTGGTCCTAATTGAGTTTCAGCATTATCAGTTTTACCAATAATTAAGTTCGGCATTCTTTGTTTAATTTTATTCACTAAATCATCTGCAATATCACCTACTGCAACCACAACAGAAACTGCCATACATCTCTGGCCTGCTGCACCAAAACTAGCAGATACAGCTGCGTCAGCAGCCATGTCTAAATCGGCATCTGGAAGAACAATCATATGATTTTTGCCACCACCTAAAGCCTGAACTTTTGTATTATGTTCAACACCCAAGATCTTTAAACTTTTAGCTGCTGGAGTACTACCTATAAAAGCTAAACCGGAAACATCTTTATGACAAACAAGACTTTCTACAACCTCTTTATCTCCATTTAGTAGGTTAAAGCATCCATCAGGAAAACCTGCATCTTTATATAGATCAGCAATCAATCTAGAAATTGAGGGTACCTTTTCGCTTGGTTTAGATATAAATGTATTGCCTGTAACAAGTGCCATTGAACTATGAACAATTGGTATTAATATAGGAAAATTAAACGGTCCTACGCCGACAATAACTCCAAGAGGATATCGTCTGTCAGCAATATCTATTCCTCCTGCAACATTGGGACTCAAGTGAGAAGGATAAAAATGTTGGACTGCAGCTGCATGTGTCAAACACTGAACTGCTCTATCCAATTCGGCTTCTGCATCTGGTAAAGTTTTACCAGCTTCAGTTGTACATAAGTCAATTATTTCAGATGATTTATTTATAAGTAGTTGTCTAAACTCAAGAATGAGTTCTGCTCTATAACTTAATCCTGTTTGAGACCACGCATCAAATGCTTTTAATGATGAATCAACTGCTAAATTTACAGACTCATCTGTAGCATAAAGCACCTTACCTATTTCTTTTCCATATGATGGATTAACTATAATTGATGAATTTTTTGATGTGGTATAAGATTTACCATTAATAAAATTATCTACTGTATACATCTTTATAATTATAAATTATATTCACTTAGTCATCTATCCACTTGACTAAAATAAATTTCCTTATGGATAATAGAACTTATGGACTATGATTTTGCAATAATTGGTTATGGCCCCGTTGGAGCCACTGCAGCAAACATTTTTGCCAGTCTTGGTTACGAAATTATTGTTATTGATCAAAATAAAGAAATTTGGGACATACCAAGAGCAGTTCATTTTGATGGACAAACACAAAGAATATTCCAATCAATGGGAATAATGGATCAAATTGATAAGATAATTGATCCTGCCAAAGAAGTTAAATTCCTTGATGCTAAAGGAAAAGAGTTAATTCATATTGGTGGAATGGATGAGAGATATCAGTTGAATGGATATGCTGAAGATGTCTTCTTTAATCAACCAAAGTTTGAAAAAATATTAAGAAATAGTGCTAAAAAATATGAAAATATAAAGTTAAAACTTGGTTATGAGCTAATAAATCTTGAAGCTAATGATGAGAATAATAATCTTAAAATAGTTAATACTAAATCTGAGGAATGTTTTACTGCAAAGTATGTTTTAGGCTGTGATGGTGCTGACAGCTTTATACGAAAATCATTAAACATAGAATCTCATGATTTTAACTGTGATCAAGATTGGGTTGTCGTTGATTATCTTGTTGATGAAAAATTCTCTATTGAAGATCGTTGTAGATATCAAATATGTGACTATAAAAGACCCACCACCCTTCTACCTATTACTGACAATCATGTTAGATGGGAATTTATGATAAAACCCGATGATGATATTTCAAATATGGAAAATGAATCAACGATAAGAAATTTGATGGAACCTCACTTATGGAGATTAAATCCTCTAATTACAAAAGAATCAGGAACGCTTTTACGATCAAGTAAATATACATTCCACGGATTATTAGCAAAAGATTTTAAATACAAGAATTGCTTTTTAATTGGAGATTCTGCTCATCAGACTCCGCCCTTCTTAGGACAAGGTTTATGCCAAGGTATAAAGGATGCATATAATCTGGCATGGAAAATAAATGGTATTGATAACAACAATTACTCAAAAAAAATATTAGATACTTATACAATTGAACGATCTGAAGTCGTTACATTTGCAATTGAAACTGCCATCAAGCAACAAAACATAATAGCTAGTCAAAGTATGATTAAGTCTTTTATTCGAGACTTATTTTTAAGAACTGCAGCATTTTTTCCAAAATTATTGTCTTTTTTATCCTTTTCATACCCCTGGAATTACAGTAATGGAATAATTGACAACAACTTATATCCAAATGATGTAAATGGAATTATTATTCCTCAACCCAACTTAAAACTTAGGTCGAATGACCTTCCATTTGATCAATACATAGGTAACGAATTCGCTTTTTTATTATTTAAAGGTGATCATTTTTTTTTAGAAAAGATTAAATCTATGCCAAACATTAAAATTTTTAATAATAATATATTTCATGTAGATAAAAATCATATCTTTAATGAAGATACTGAGTTTTTTAATTGGCATAATGATAAAAAATTAACCGCTGTAATTATAAAACCAGATAAACATGTCTATGGAGCTATTACAGATTCTATGAAAATTGAAAATATCGAAAAATTGATAGATAAACTGCATAATGATCTCTACTAGTTATGAAAAAATTAGACAAAAATCAAAGAGGTAGAAAAAATGTTGAAAAACGTTTAATTGACTCTGCAGCATATCTTGTAGGTTCTGTTGGCCCTAATCAACTTACCATTAGAGATATTGCTGACCATGCTGGGGTAAATCATGCCCAGATTCATCATTATTTTGGTGGTAAAAAAGGTCTTTTAATTGCAACTTACAAGCAGTTAGCATTTGAACATGTTCAACAATTAGAAAGGAGAAATGTATCACCCAATAATCTAGGTGATGAACCTCTATCAACTATAACCGATGATTACTTCAAAGCAATTATAAGAGCTGTACTTGATGATCAAATGGATTTAGTAAGAGTACAAATTGATTCAAACTTATCTGTTTCAAGGCAAACACTAGAACAGCTTACAAAATTAAAAAATTTAAAAAAACCTAGTGCTGAAATTAAATCAGCCGTGGCTATTGCTATGGTTGTTGAGTTTGGATTAGCGTCAATGGAAAAGTATATTGATGAAGTGTTAGAGATGTCTGTAAATGATAAAAAAGTTTTTATGAAATACTTTTTTGAAGCAAGAGAGCTCGGAATAATAAAAGTTCTTAAATAAATGAAATTAGATATATCTGATATCAAAACAAAAGAGGTTCTTTCTTGGGAAGGCATTCATTTGCTTCATTTTAAAGGATCTGCATGTTCTCAAAAATTAAGAATCTTTCTCAATATTAAGAATATTGATTGGCATTCGCATGAAATTAATTTAATTAAACAGGAACAATTTTCTGAATGGTTTCTTGGAATAAATCCAAGAGGATTAGTACCAACACTTGTGGATAATGGAGAAGTTCATATTGAAAGTAACGACATAATGATGTATTTGGATGAAAAGTTTACGAAAAATAAATTATATCCAGATGATAAATTTGATGAAATTTTAAGTGATCTTGCATTTGAAGACAGTCTTCATCATGATCTACGTAGACTGACTTTTAGGTATATCATTCCTCATAGACTGGGCAAGAAAGATCTTAAAAAACTATCATTTAAAGAATCTTACATAGGAACTATTAATGGTAAAGAAGATGAGCATAAGGAACGAGAGCTTTTATTTTGGAAAAATCATTATGATAACGGTATTACAGATAAGGAAGTTATTGAGAGCGCAAGTAAATTTAAAGAAATATATACAAAATTTGATAGTCAATTACAAAAAAACAAATTCCTTAAAGGAAATAAATTTACAATTGTTGACTTAGCTTGGTATGTATCAACTAAAAGATTATTTACAGCAGGTATACCAATTAATAAATATGAAAATGTAAAAAGATGGTTTGATGATCTTGATAATGATAAAAGGTTTAGCAGCGAAATAAAGATTGACGCACCCATAAAATTATTTAAACAAATATTAAAAATTAAAAATAAGATGATGGGTAAGTATTTAACAGATCTTGTTAAATTTTAATTAGACAATTTTACAAACTTCATCAAAATCAAACCTTGGTAGTCTGAAAAATATCTTAGATGGATCACCATAACCTAAACAACATAAAAAATTTGATTTTATATTTGTACCACTAAAAAATTGTTCATCAACTAACTCATTATTAAATCCTGACATTGGTCCACAGTCTAAACCAAGCGCTCTAGCCACAACCATTAAATATGCTCCTTGCAAAGAGCTATTTCTAAAAGCTGTAGCAAAATTCATGTCACTGTTACCTTTATACATAGGAGCCACGTCCATGTGAGGAAAAAGCTTACCCATATGATCAGAGAAATCTAAATCATAACCAATTATTGTTATTACCGGAGCTGTCATACATTTATCAACGTTATTAGGTAATAAAGCTGGTTTAATTTTTTCTTTCATCTCATCAGATTTTATAAATACAAATCTTGCTGGGCATGAATTCGTACTTGTAGGACCCATTTTTGTTAATTCATAAAGACTATATAGTATTTCATTTGATACATCTTGATCCTTCCAACCATTCATACTTCTCGCTTGACCAAAAAGAAGATCTAATTGTTTATCGTTTAATAAATCCGCATCTTCTTTAATTTTTGAGAATGTTTCTTGAGCTTTAGAAATAGCTAATTTTTGCTCTTCTGAAAACTCAATCATTTTCTTTTTCCATTTCTTTTTGCATTTTTGCTAAGTCCTTTAAAACTCCTTCATAAAGATCCGGGACTTCAGCTCTAACTTTGTTAACTTCTTCAATTGGCATAGAGTGACCAAAAGTTGCTGGAGGTGGAGGTCCATACTGAGCTTTACCAAATTCAAATAAACTTACATCATTTGCAGGAACAGAAGCATCAATTAAATCTCCATCAGTCCAGTGTTCATGGGTAAATCCATGAGGGTCTCTCCAATAATCATACATTTGGCTTCCTAAAAGATGTCTTCCTATGCCCCATTCATGAAAATATTCACCATTAGTTTTTAAATGATAGTGACCTGCCATCAGATCGTCTACCGAATCTGATACTTCATAACCAGCATGTCCATAAGGACCGGGATAACTATCACCAGGTAAAGCTATATTATTAATAGTATGATGATCTACAGGTTTATCGCCTTGATTACATCTCATAAATGCACCCATGCTGTTTCCATCTGGTGCAACTAAATTATCGCTGACAAGAAAACCAATTGTATTCGCATACCAATCAACTGATGCTTTTGGATCTCTGCAATTTATAGCGGTATGACCTAATCTTTTAACTTTTGATGATAACTCATATACCCATTTATCACCTTTTAACTGCCATTCATCTGCTGCATTACCAAATCTCTGTACAACATTTCTCTCTCTTGCTTTTGACTGACCAGTATTCAATACTTTAGATACTACAGCAACTGGTTCAGCTTGATTCATACCATGACAAACCTCAACTTCAATACCATCTGGATCTGTTAAAGTAACTTTGTGACCACCACCAGGTTCTGTATTTTCAACAATATCCACATTAAACTCTTTTGATAAAGCTTCTAAGTCAGAATAATTATTAGCTTTATATGCAGTTCCTATATATTTATTTTCATCGCCTTTTGTAGCAACATATATGTATGGCGAAGTTCCTGTTCCTCTAAAAAATATACCGTTTTCGTCTTCATGAGCTAGCATCATTCCAAAATGATGAAGGTATTTTTTTTGTTCTTCAAACTCTTTCAACTCAAATCTTACATATATAATATCTGCTACTTTACAAATTGGTTCTGTCATTATTAATTCTCCTTATTTAAAATATTATTAATATTATTTTCTAGTAATCCACTGAACGTATTAGCACCATCGCCATATAAGGCCTCTAATTCCGGCTTCCATTCACCTGTTTCATAATCAATAATTGCCTCTTTATAGCTTGGTCTAGATGAAACCATAGACCAATATTTTGTTATATTTGGTAATATTTTTCCATCAAAAACATTATAAAAACGCATTTCATTAACTCTATGAAGTAAAACTGTTAGAAGACAATCAGCAGCTGTATATTTATCACCATATATGAATTCCTTACCATGATTCAAATAATCTTCAGTGTAGACTAGGTGTTTAGCTAGAAAGTACATCATTTTTTTATATAAACCTGGAGGTGGTCCACCAAAAAATCTAACCATTAAAAATATAAATTTTCTTTTTTTAACACCGTGATTTTTAAGATAATCCAGAAATACACTAAAAAATGATCTTTTACATAACAATCTACCAAGAACAGGAACTGATATACCGCCTCCAGTGGTTCCAAATGTATCACCAAGTTCTTTTGTGTCATCTAAAAATAGAAAATCTACTAAATCTGTAAAACTCTCACTTTCATCAGGAAAAAGTTTAATGTCATGATTAGAATTTTCATTATCAATGTACTTCATTATATCTATGCTTTCGCATATAGGATTTCCATTTACTGTTAATGTTGGAACAAGTGTCTTTGGATTTAATTTTTTATAATCATCTCTTAAATGGTCACCTTTTGATTCCAATCGAACTAAATTATATTCATAAGAAATATTTTTTTCTGATAGGGCTAATCTAACTTGATTTGAGGCTACAGATTCGCCGTAACCATATAAAACATATTTATTCATAATATATAAATACTAGTCATATGACTAAAATAAATCAATATACAACATTCATAAAAATATATTCAAAATATATAAAAAAAGCCTCTATAAAGAGGCTTTAATCTTAAAATGTTTTAGTTATCTCAACACCAATTCTTCTAGCATTTGCATAGTAGTTTCTTCCACCACCTCCATAAGGTATAGCAAATGTTGTGACCTGTGTTTTGTATATTTCATCAGTACAATTAGTACAGAATATTTTCATTTTCCAGTCGTCAGTAAAGTACTTTGTATAACTCACATTAGCGACGCCGTAACTATCTTGCATGCTTATATATCTGTTACTAGGATCCATGAAATACTCATCTTTATATGAGTAAGCTACTCTTAAAATTGATGAGTCATCATCCGAAACAGAAGTAAAAGCAATATTATATGCTGACTCTGGCGAGTAATTCATTTGGTTGCCAGTAAAGTTTAGCGGAGGCCTTGCTGTAGGTATTACAAACGACTTAAATGAAGTATCTGATGAATAATAATTAAAATCTATTTGTGTATTATCAGTAATAGCATATTTAGTTTCTAATTCGAAACCAGTCATCTCTGACTCACCAGCATTAAATGTTTTACCTGCAAGCGAACCAGATTGAGTCACTACAATAATTTGTTGTTGTTGATCGGTATAATCGTATTCATAATATGCAGCGTTAACTACTAGCCTATTATCAGAAGATTTATATTTAACACCTATTTCTGTTGCATCTAACTCCTCTTCATTAAAACCGCCTCTAGATTCAGATTCAGACCATGTTGCAAATGAAAATCCACCACTTTTATAACCTGAGGAAACAGATACATAACCCATGGTGTTTTCATTAAATGAATAATCAAGAACAAGTTTAGGATCTGTGGAACCAAATTCTAATACCTCTGACCATTTACCTGGCACTTGAACAAATGGAATACCAGGAGATGTTGTAGTCATTTCAATTGTGTAATCACTTTCATCATCACTTTTTCTAACACCTAATGTTGCATTTAGTTTATCTGTAATTGCATAAGTACCTTGCCAATATATAGCCTCAGATGTCACATCGGCATTTGAAGTTTGAGCATTGTCTGATGGCGAAGGTGTCAAGCCAGCCATCATTTGCATTAATTGAACAATTCCAAAAGTTGATTGAATATCAGTTGTAAAGTTATAGTGACTATAAATATTATCATCTAGTAAATAAATTCCTCCAACCCAGTTAAATCTGTCACCACTATAATTGAGTCTGATTTCTGTCGAGGTTTGGTCTGATTCATCAACCACATAATTAACAATCGAAGCCCTGCTTGTTGCGTCGAAGTCTAAACTTGATTCATTTTCAACGTCAGTTGTAGATAACATTGCTGTTAATGTCAAAGTATCAGATAGATCAGATACATATTTGAGCGAAATTAATGTACTGTCAATTTCGTTAAATCCTGGATGATCATTATCAATAATTCTTGGTCCATCAGCTACATCTGCCCTAACTAAATTTTGAACTAAATCGCTCCCAATTAAAGGTAATGCATTTGCATTAACTTGACCTGCTAGAGGTCCAGCAGGATAGAATGGAAGCAGATGTCCAGTTATGTAACAATCAGTTGGTGTTATTCCAGCTGATGCTAACTGACTTGCAGCAGCACCTACTCTAAAATATGCAACACTCATAAAATTAGGTGAGCCATTTGGATCAATAGTTGGACCACACTCAAGAGCAGCTTCTGCTAAGTGAGCATCAGCACTGTATGATGTGTCTTGGAAAGTAAATGAAAGTTCTGATCCATTATTCATTTCTTTAATTAAAGAAAGTCTTAAAGCATCAACGTCACCGCCATTATTTTTTCCAGATGTTTTTTCTTTAGCAAAACCATCATCCGTTTTTGTTGAAAATGCAATTCTTCCAACCATTGAGTCTGTAATTCCACCAGAATATGTAGCGGCTAATTTATTATATCCTTCATTACCAAATCCAACTTTAACTTTACCTTCAGTCTCCTGTGTTGGTTTTTTTGTATATAGAGCTATAGCACCACCAATAGTATTTCTTCCATAAAGAGTTCCTTGAGGTCCTTTTAAAACTTCTACTCTATCTAAATCAACGAGGTCCATCATTGAGTTGGTAAAACGAGTGTTATAAATTTCATCAACGAAAACACCCACAGCACCCTCAGTACCTGGATCAAATTTACGACTTCCAACTCCTCTTATAAATAGGAAAGGCCTTGAAGCACCAGCAGAACCAACTACTAAACTTGGTACAGATGTTTGAAGATCAAATATATTTTGGTAAGTACCTCTTTCCATTTCAGTGTCAGAAACTGCTGTTATTGAAGATGGTACGTCTTGCAAGTTTTGTTCTCGTTTTTCAGCTGTGACTACAACTTCTTCAATACCACCACCATCTTGAGATAAAACACTAAATGGTAATGTAAATATTGAAACTAATAATATTTTTTTAGCTATTGATGAATACATAAATTCCCCCTTTATTGAAACTAAAAATAATTTCTATCCATATGGTTAGTTTACATAATTTATATTTATTTTCCAAATATAGATTGTCTTATAAATCGCTTCTATTTTTCTTAAGAAGTTGTATTATTTTATCCAAATGACTAACATATAGTTTCATTTTTGAGAGGTAATTTATGGGGTACAAATTAGGAAGCAATTCTGGAAGAGCAATATTTATAAAAAATGATAAATATTATGATATAAACACTATCTCAAATGGTGACATTTCATCTAATTCTGTTGAAGCTCTTTCTGACACTGAGAAGTTAAGCCAACTTTATTTAAATTTAAATGATTATGAGTCCTCTGGCGATTTAAGTGATATAAATTTAGATCCACCGATAATTCCAACAAATGTTTTTGCTGTTGGTTTAAATTATAAGAAACATGCAGAGGAATCTAATCTAGAGATACCTCCCTTCCCTATGATTTTTACCAAACATTCAACATGTATCTCAGGTCCTAAGTCAGATATATGTATGAAAAGCGATATGGTAGATTATGAGGCTGAACTAGTTTTTGTTATTGGTAAGGGTGGAAAAGATATAAGCAAAGAAGATGCATGGAATCATGTTGCTGGTTTATGCGTTGGACAAGATATATCAGATAGACCTGTTCAATTTCATGCAACACCACCACAATTCAATTTAGGTAAGTCATTTGATACTTTTGGACCAATAGGACCATATTTAGTATCAACAGATTTATTTGATAATAAGGAATCATTAAAACTTCAGTGTTGGGTAAATGATGAATTAAGACAAGAAACACTCACTAACGATTTAATATTTGATATTCCATATTTAATTTCCTACATATCTGAATTTATAACTTTAAATACTGGTGATGTTATTTTTACAGGTACGCCTGAGGGTGTTGGTGCAACTCAGGGTAAATTTTTAAAAGATGGTGATATTTTAAAAACAAGTATTGAAGGAATTGGCACTTTAGAAAATAAATGTGTAAAGATTAATAATCATTCTAATACAGATTATTTACCTGAATTTCTTAAAGCTAGAATGCCTAAAGATGATAAGTAAATATTTAACTACAATTTGCTTACTATTAGGGACTATGCTTCCATTAATTGTTGATACTGGAAGCACACATTTACTAAATCCAGATTGGGACGCTCATTCAAGAGTTCATGAAGTATGGAGATTATCAACAAACATATTCATAGCGGTAATAGGTTTATATCTATTATGGGTAAGTAATTATTTATTATTACCAGCACTACTTAGTTCATGCATTGTGTTAGGTTTTTTTTCAGCAATATTTACAATGTCTCTATATGGTGGCGTAACAATAGGCGAAGGTATAGAAGAGCCAAATCCTTTTGGTATACCGGCAAATATTTTTGTATTTATTACTATTGGTATTATTCAATCAGTCTCTTTTATTTTTCTATTTAAAAATAGATAAAGATAAGTAATAACAAGATATTCTTATGGTGTAGAATACAGACATGTCAAAAGAAGATCAGTTAGAATTTGAAGGTGAAGTTATTGAAACGCTTCCCAATACTAAATTCAAAGTAAAATTAGAGAATGGTCATATTATCACTGCTCATATCTCTGGGAAAATGAGAAAACACTATATTAGAATTCTTACTGGTGACAAAGTAAAAGTTGAAATGACGCCTTACGATTTGACTGTTGGAAGAATAACTTTTAGAGGCAGATAATTTAGGCTTTTACCTTTGTCTTAGCATCGGTAAATTTTAACTTACCCTTTTCAATATCTAATTTAATTAACCCACCACTTTTTAGATTTCCAAATAATAATTTATCTACAAGAGGTTTTTTAATGTTTTGAGATATAAACCTCTCCATAGGTCTTGCACCCATTTCTTTGTCATATCCATTGTCAGCAATCCATTCAATAACTTTTTTTGAAACTTGTATTTCAACATTTCTTTTATCGAGTTGTGCTTGAAGTTTGGTAAGAAACTTATCAACAATTGATAAGATAACGCTCTTATCTAAGTAATTAAATTGAATTGTTTCATCTAGTCTATTTCTAAATTCAGGTGAAAATAACCTTTTAAGTGAATTCATGGCATCTGATTCATTAGATGATTCAGCAAAACCAATATTTCTCTTGCTTAATAGTTCAGCGCCAATATTTGTCGTCATTATTAATATTACATTTCTAAAATCTGATTTACGGCCATTATTATCAGTTAATTGGCCTGCATCCATTACTTGGAGCAGTATATTGAAAATATCTGGATGAGCTTTCTCAATTTCATCTAACAACAGAACACAATGAGGTGATTTAACTATTGCTTCAGTTAAAAGTCCGCCTTGATCAAAGCCGACATAGCCTGGAGGAGCTCCTATTAATCTAGATACAGTATGTCTTTCCATATATTCACTCATATCAAATCTAACAAGATCAATACCAAGTATTTCAGATAATTGTTTAGATATTTCTGTTTTACCTACTCCAGTTGGGCCTGTAAACAAAAATGAACCAATAGTCTTATTTTCATCTCTAAGACCTACTCTTGATAACTTGATAGCATTAGATAATGTCTCAACTGCCTTATCTTGACCAAAAATAACTCTTTTTAAATTTTCTTGTAAATTCTTAAGATCTTTTTTATCGCTAGTTGTGATTGTTTGTTCTGGTATTTTAGTAATTTTTGATATGGTCATTTCAATATCATTTTTTGAGACTTTAATTGTTTTATCATTTTTTCTATTGATATTTAATAATGCACCTGTTTCATCAATTACATCTATAGCTTTATCTGGTAAGAATCTATCATTTATATATTTTGAAGAGAGTTCAATAGATGATTTGATAGCTTCATCGGTATATTTAACGTCATGATATTCCTCATAAACATCCTTAATTCCATTTAGAATTTCTTCACATTCATCAAAATTGGGTTCGACGACATCAATTTTTTGAAATCTTCGAGATAAAGCCTGGTTTTGATTAAATATTCCTCTATATTCTTGAAAAGTTGTTGAGCCAATACATCTAATTTCACCCTTTCCTAGTGCAGGCTTAAGCAAATTTGATACATCTAATGAGCCACCTGATGCGGATCCCGCTCCGATAATAGTGTGTATTTCGTCAATAAATAATATTGGATTATCTTGTTTAGATAAAAACGATAAAACTTGTTTTAAACGTTTTTCAAAATCACCTCTATATTTAGTTCCAGCTATTAAAGCTGCTATATCTAATGAATAAACAACATTATTTTCCATTATTGATGGCACTTCTTTTTTTGAAATTAAATATGCCAAACCCTCTGCAATAGCTGTTTTTCCAACACCAGATTCACCAACTAGCAATGGATTATTTTTATTTCTTCTTGATAATATTTGAACTAACCTTTCAATTTCTTTTTTTCTACCAATGATTTTATCTATTTTATTATTTGATACTAAATTATTTAGGTTAATTAAAAATTCATTTTCAGAAGATAATTCTTTTTCATCCGATGGATCATTTTCAACAGTCTTATCATCTACTGATGAAGTTTTAGGACCGTGTGATAAATAAGTAACCACATCAAGTCTGCTCAATTTATATTTATTGAGCAAAAAGACAGAATGTGATTCTTTTTCAGAAAAAATAGCAACTAGAATATTAATTGGTTTAACAACTCCTTTGCCTGATGATTGGATATGGAATACAGCTCTTTGAAGAACTCTTTGAAAACCTAGTGTTGGTTGTACAGGTTTTTGCTGGTCAATTTTTGATACAACATTTTTATTTAAATGATTATTTAAATCATCTTTCAGTGAGTCAATACTAATTCCTTTAGATTTAAAAAACTCTTTAACATCAAAATCGCTCATTATCATTAATAACAAATGCTCAACAGTAATATATTGAATATTAGCTTCATGAGCTTTATCAAATAACGCTGCTATAGATAATTCTAATTCTTTACTAAACATTTATTAATCTGTTAAAGGTTCTATTTCACTTAAAAGAGGATGTCCATGATCTTTTGCCATAGTGTTGACTTCATATGACATCATTTCAGCGATCTCTTTAGAGAATATACCACAAACACCCTTACCTTTTGTATGAACTGTCATCATTATTTCTGTAGATTTTTGATGAGTATGTCCAAATACAGTTTGAAGAACAAAAACAACAAACTCCATAGGAGTATAGTCATCATTAATTAGGACTACTTGGTATGATGGTGGTTCTTTGACTTCAGGTTCTTTTTCAAGAACAACCGCCCCAAGATCTGATGAAGTTGAGTCATTGTCATTATCCTGAGATAACTTAAACATTACATTCTTTTGATCATCTCATCTGCAAATCCTGATGAAGAAACAAGATCTGCATCACTCATCATTCTTGCAAAATCATAGGTTACCTTTTTTGCACCAATTGCTCTATCCATTGATGACATAATTAAATCTGCTGCTTCTATCCAACCCATATGTCTTAACATCATCTCTGCAGAAAGAATAAGACTTCCTGGATTTACTTTATTTTGTCCAGCATATTTCGGTGCGGTTCCATGAGTGGCTTCAAAAACTGCATATTCATCAGATATATTTGCTCCTGGCGCTATACCAATTCCACCTACCATTGCAGCCAAAGCATCAGATATATAGTCGCCATTAAGATTCATTGTTGCTATGACATCATATTCAGTAGGTCTTAATAATATTTGCTGAAGAAATGCATCACAAATTACATCTTTAATTACGATTTTTTTACCATTATTTGGATTAACAATCTCCTGCCATGGCCCATCGTCAATTTCAATGCCACCGTATTCATTTTTTGCTAATTCATATCCCCAATCTCTAAATGCACCTTCGGTGTATTTCATAATATTACCTTTATGAACTAGGGTTACCGATGAACGATTATTATCAATAGCATAGTCTATTGCTTTTTTTACAAGTCTTGAGGTTCCACTTTTAGATATTGGTTTAACACCTATGCCCACGTTCTCATCAAATCTAATTTTTGAAACATCAAATCTTGTTTTAAGTGTTTTAACCAAGCTCTTTGCTTCTTTTGAATTTCCCTCAAACTCTACACCACAATATATATCTTCTGAATTTTCTCTAAATATAACCATATCTACGTCTTGAGGTCTTTTTACTGGCGAAGGAACACCATCAAAATATCTAATTGGTCTTAAACACACATATAAATCTAATATTTGTCTCAACGAAACGTTTAATGATCTTATTCCACCACCTACTGGAGTTGTTAAAGGACCTTTGATGCTTACAACAAATTCTTTTAATGCATCTATAGTCTCATCAGGTAGCCATGTGTCTTTTGAATAAACTTGAGTAGCTTTCTCTCCACAATATACCTCCATCCATTCAATTTTCTTTTTATCTTTATAAGCTATTTTTACAGCTTCATTTACAACATTTATCATTGGCGGTGTTATATCAACACCAATTCCGTCACCCTCAATGTAAGGAATGATAGGATTATCAGGGATGTTAATCTTCCCATTCTTGAAGGTAATTTTAGAGCCTTTTTTTGGGACTTTTATTTTCTTGTAAGGCATAGAATAATAGCTCTCTTAATTCGTTATTTGCAGTTAAAATCGGTGATAATTATACTCCTAAAATATTAATTTATGAATTCATTTAGAGATATGAATAATAGTAAAAAAACAATTGTAGTTGGAATGTCAGGTGGCGTTGATTCATCTGTATCGGCTTATTTATTAAAAGAGAAAGGATATAAAGTGGTCGGATTATTTATGCAAAACTGGCAAAGCGAGCCTGGTGAAGTTTGTACCTCAGAAATTGATTTTGAGGATGCTTCAAAGGTCTGTGATATGTTAGACATACCACTACACAAAGCTAACTTTTCAGATGAATATTGGGATAGAGTATTTGAAGAGTTTTTAAATGAACATAAGAAAGGTAGAACACCCAATCCTGATATTTTATGTAATCGTGAAATTAAATTTAAGTCATTTCTTGATTATGCATTTAATATTGGTGCGGATTACATTGCTACGGGGCATTATGCATCACTAAATGATGTTGATGGTATGAAGCTACTCGTAAGAGCAAAAGATTTGGAAAAGGATCAAACATATTTTCTCCATGAGGTTAAAGAAAAAGAATTTGAAAAATGCATCTTTCCACTAGAGAATCTTCTTAAAACAGAAGTAAGAGAAATTGCTAAAAAAATAAATTTACCAGTATCCTCAAAAAAAGATTCTGTAGGCATATGTTTTGTTGGTGAAAGAAATCTAAAAGATTTTTTAGGTAGATTCATAAAATTAGAAAAAGGAATAATTTATGATGAATTTGGAACTGAAGTTGGAACACATAATGGTGCTACCCTCTTCACTAAAGGACAAAGACAAGGTTTAAATATTGGTGGTGTTAGAGGTAGAGAGGATCTGCCTTGGTATGTTTTTGACAAAGATATCGATAAAAATGAAGTCTTTGTGTGTCAGGGTATAAATAATGAGTTGCTTTTAAGTAAACGTTTGGAATGTGAGAATGTTTCCTGGATTAATAATATCGATCATTCTTTTCCAAAAAATTGTAGCGTTCAAGTTAGACATCAACATACACCGATAGATTGTAAAATATCCATAAAAGATAAAATTTTTAATGTTGAGTTTTCTGAGCCAATTAGGGGAGTTGCTTCAGGTCAATCTGCTGTTTTTTATGATAAGAATATATGTTTGGGTGGAGGAATTATTTCTAAAAGCGCATAATAGCGATAGCAAATTAAGATTAGTCTATGAAATTTGATCATAATAATATTTCTCCACTTGATAATAGATACCTATCTAAAATTGAAGATATAAGAAGTATTTTTTCTGAATATAGTTTATTAAAGACAAGATTTCTCATTGAAATTAATTGGTTGTTATATTTATGTCAAAAATATCCTAATTATTTTTCTAAATTATCAAATCAATCAAAAAATAAGATTATTAAATTTCGTGATTCTTTTGATGATAAAAGTGTTTTAGAAATAAAAAAAATTGAAAAAGTAACAAATCATGATGTTAAAGCAGTTGAGTACTATATTAAAAATTTCTTCAAAAAAGATAAAGTTTTAAATAAATATATCCATTTAATTCATTTCGGTTTAACAAGTGAAGATATTAATTCTTTGTCATATGCAATTATGATTAACGATGGTTTAAAGGTTTATAAAAAAGATTTAAAAAATCTTAATACAAACTTAACAAAACTATCATCAAAATGGTCAAATATCCCGCTTCTCTCTCGAACTCATGGTCAAGCCGCCTCCCCTACAACAATAGGTAAAGAAATAAAAGTATTTCAAACGAGAATTAACAGAGAGATTAAAAAATTAAATTCAACGGTCCCACTAGCAAAATTTAGTGGAGCTGTAGGCAACTATCATGCTTTTGATATTGCTGAGGATCGAATTAATTGGATTACATTTACAAATAAATTTATTAAAACATTCAATGTTGTTCAAAATCCTGTAACAACTCAGATAGAACCTCATGATTGGATTGCTGAATTATTACAAACAATGACGAGAACAAATAATATCTGCATTGATATGTCGCAGGATATGTGGATATATATTTCAAATGAAATTTTCAAACTTAAACTTAACAAGAATGAGGTAGGATCATCAACTATGCCTCATAAGCTAAATCCGATAGATTTTGAAAACGCAGAAGGTAATTTTGGAATATCTAATTCCTTAAATGATTATTTCATTAGTAAGCTTCCTAGGTCTAGACTTCAAAGAGATCTATCAGATAGTACTGTTTTAAGAAATATTGGTATGTCATTTGGATATACAAAAATTGGAATAACTTCTTTACAAAATGGATTGCAGAAAATTGCACCAAATAAAGAATTTATTTTTAATGAGCTTGATAATAATTGGGAAGTTTTAACTGAGGCTGTCCAAACAATAATGCGTTATGAAGGTATTGATGATGCATATGAGCAATTAAAAAATTTATCAAGAGGCAAAAAGCTAGATAAAGGTTCATATAAAAACTTTGTAAATTCACTAGATATATCAAATAAAGCAAAAGAAAAACTTCTTTCTTTAACACCAGCTAAGTATATTGGACTAGCAAAAAAAGTGTAAATTAGTAGTTATTTGTAGTAAAACTACTTAAATAATCCCTAAATAAAAGCATTTTCTAAATATATTGACACAATCTACATAATATTATTTACTTCACTACAAAACAGGGGAAATTAAATGTCAAAGTACAAAAATTCTTTAGAAGAAGCATCGTCTATATCTGATATCGATACATCTAATTGGGATGCAATAAATCCAAATTATGTTGCTCGAATGAGACTCCAAAACCAATTTAAAACTGGTATTGATATTGCTAAATATACTGCATCAATAATGCGTAAAGATATGGATGAATATGATAAGGACCCTGCTGCTTATACTCAATCACTTGGTTGTTGGCATGGTTTTATAGGACAACAAAAATTGATTTCTATAAAAAAACACTTTGGTACCAATAGTAAAAAATATTTATACCTATCTGGCTGGATGATTGCTGCACTTAGATCACAATTTGGACCATTGCCTGATCAATCAATGCATGAAAAAACCTCAGTCGCAAGTCTTATAAATGAACTATATACATTTTTAAAACAGGCTGATGCAAGAGAATTAGGAGGTTTATTTAGAGAACTAGATAGTGCATCTGATAAAGATAAGCCTGCTATTCAAGAAAAGATAGATAATTTTGAAACTCATATAGTCCCAATAATAGCCGATATTGATGCTGGTTTTGGAAATGAAGAAGCAACATATTTAATGGCTAAGCAGATGATTGAAGCTGGCGCATGTGCGATTCAAATAGAAAACCAAGTATCTGATGAGAAACAATGTGGGCATCAAGATGGTAAGGTAACTGTCCCCCATGCAGATTTTTTAGCAAAAATAAATGCTGTTAGATATGCCTTCTTAGAACTAGGAGTTGATGATGGAATTATTGTTGCTAGAACAGACTCTTTAGGTGCTGGTTTAACAAAACAAATAGCAATTACAACTGAAGAAGGTGATTTAGGTGATCAATATAATTCATTCTTAGATGTCGAAGAAATAAATGATAAAAATATGAACCATGGTGATTTAATGATTAGTCAAAATGGAAAAATTGTTCGTCCAAAAAGATTACCTTCAAATTTATATCAATTTAGAAAAGGAACTGGTGAAGCTAGATGTATTCTTGACTCTATTACAAGTCTACAAAATGGCGCTGATTTAATTTGGATTGAAACAGAAAAACCTCATATTGGTCAGATTGCTGCGATGATGAATGAAATTAAAAAAGTTATACCTAATGCTAAATTAGTATATAACAATAGCCCGTCCTTTAATTGGACATTAAATTTCAGACAACAGGTGTTTGATGCAATGAGTGAATCTGGTGATGATGTTTCACAGTATGATAGAGAAGATTTAATGAATGAGAAATATGATGAAACTGAGTTAGCAAAACTGGCTGATGATAAAATTAGAACCTTCCAAGCTGATGCTTCTAAAGAGGCTGGTATATTTCATCATTTAATAACATTGCCTACGTATCATACTGCTGCACTTTCTACTGACAATTTAGCAAAAGAATATTTTGGATCTGAAGGAATGCTTGGGTATGTTGCGAATGTTCAAAGAAAAGAAATTCGTCAAGGTATTGCATGTGTAAAACATCAAAATATGTCTGGTTCTGATATGGGTGATGACCATAAAGAATACTTTGCTGGCGAAGCTGCTTTAAAAGCTGCTGGTAAAGATAATACTATGAATCAATTTTAACTAATTGCATCATATAGTGCTTTTGTAAGCATATTAGATGTCTTATAAAGACTAGAAGATTTTTGCTGTTTATTACATACAAAACTGTATCCTAACTGATTTTTTTTATCTCCGAAGGCAACTGACCCCCCTATTCCAGCATGTCCAAAAGTACCTTCATAAAATATTGGAGCAAAATTTATATTGGACTTCTTGTTTCCATCCAACATAAAGCAATATCCAAATTTAAGTTTTACACCAAATAGAACAGAGTCAGGACCGCTTGAATATACTCTTGTTGCTTGATCTAAGATTTTATCATCCATAATTTTAATATTATCTCTATTACATCCTGTTGCAAGAATACCAAATAGTTTTGCAAGACCAGCTGCTGTTCCATGACCATTACCAGCTGGAAGTTCAGCCGACCTGAAGTCAATTGAATTTACATCATTCTCTTGAAAGGGTTCTGGCATAAATGCCTTTAAGAAATGTTTTGATTTAAGAGATTTTTTAAGATTAATCAATTCATCATTAAGAACAAAATTAGGTATAAATTTTATAAAATCAACGGGCGGTTTAATTGAGTCTAATCTATCAAATGATGTAATTGATGCACATCTATTAATTTGATCTTCATTTAAACCAATATGAAAATCAATATCTAAAGGTTTAGCTATTTCTTCTTTAAAGTATCTTCCAATAGTTCTACCCTCAACTCTCTTGAATAATTCGCCTACTAACCATGCAAATGTAACTGCGTGGTATCCTTGAGATGATCCCGGAGTTACAAATGGTTTTTGCTTTTCTAAAGCTTTTACATAAACATCCCAATCATTCCAGCTAGCTTGTGGAATATCATTTTCAAATCCAAACATACCTGCTCTATGGGTAAGAAAATCAATAACTTTTGTATTTTCTTTACCATTACAAGCATATTCAGGCCAATAATGACCAACATTTTTGTTCACATCTAATAAACCGGCATCAATTAGTCTTGTAATACAAATTCCTGAAATAGCTTTCGTTACTGAAAATACATTAACAATAGTATTTTCATTCCATTTTGAATTTTTATTTTCATCTTTGTAGCCGCCATAAAGATTAACAACCTCTTTGCCTTTCCATTCAACAGCAACGGAAGCACCTAATTCAAAATCAGAATTTAGTTGTTGTTCTAAGATTTTTTTAAGTTCAGAGAATTTTTCGTCACAATGACCATTTATCATATATATTAGGATCTAATCTCTACAATTTTCTGGATCTGATCTTCCACATATTTCGCAAGTGGAACCATCCTTAAGATTAGCCATTCCTCCACACGAACCTTTAATTGGTTGATTTTTAAAAATAAGCCCAACAGCTAAGCCTGTAAATGCAAAAGCTATTATTAAAAATGACAGTATTAACTCATTCATATAAACAAATCATACCATTTATCTGAAAAAACAATATCTACAACATCATTATCATTTCTATAAATGATCATGGTAGCGATTTCATTTTTATTAGCTATTTCGATTGCTTTGATCATTCCCATTGCATTAAAAGCGGTTGCATAAGCATCTGAATATGTTGCAGAGTATTCATTTATTACAGTTACCGACAAAATATCATTATCAATAGATGAAAGAGTAAGTGGATTGATGGTGTGAGTAATTTTATTTCCATCTTTGTCTAATTTAAAATTTCTATATTCTCCTGAAGTTGCAATAGCAAGAAAATCATTATTTTCATTATTTATAGTTGTGGTTGAACTATCTATATTTGATAAAGGATTTTGTATACCAACATTCCATGGCCTACCATTTTTACTTCCACTTATTATTATTTCCCCTCCTATATCAATAAGATGACTATTAAGGCTGGATGACGATAGATATTCATGTATCTTTTGTACCGCATATCCTTTAGCAATCGATGACAAGTCAAACCAATTCTCAGAGTATCTAATTAGTGATCTATTTGTTTCATCTAATTCATATGTAGACAATTTTTTTTGGAGTGGATTTTTTCCAAAATCAGGTGCAAATCCTAAGCTACTAGAAATTTTGCCCAACATTATGTTGTAATATCCTTCCGAAATAGCTTCTACACTTTTAGCAATTTTTAAAATATCAAATAATTCATCTGAAACAAATTGAAATTCTTTGAAGTTCATATTTATTTTTGAAATTTCAGATTCTGATTTGTAGTTTGAAGCTACATAATCTATATCATTGATAATATTTTTAATAGCTTCTTTATGATTATCTGCAATATATTGTGGAGATGTAACAGACCAAGTAGTTCCATATGCGTTTCCTGATATTACATATAAAGAATTAGCATTATGATTATAAGCGATAACTAATAGAACAATTCCAGCAAAAAGAGCTATTACTTTAGAAAAAAAATATCTAGACACTTTATTAAGATTTATTAACCACCAAAGTCGTCTAAAGCAATGTTTTCTGGTTCAACACCTAAATTAATTAACATATCAATTACTGCTTTATTCATCATTGGCGGACCACACATATAATATTCACAATCCTCAGGCGCATCATGAGTTTTAAGATAATTTTCATACAAAACATTATGTATGAAGCCTGTTTCACCGTCCCAGTCATCCTCAGGTAATGGGTCAGATAATGCAACATGCCATTCAAAGTTATCATATTTCTTAGCTAATTCATCAAATTCATTCACATAAAACATTTCTTTAAGACTTCTAGCTCCATACCAAAAGGTTATTTTCCTATTAGTGTTTATTCTAAGTAATTGGTCAAATATATGAGATCTCATTGGTGCCATACCCGCGCCACCGCCTACAAAAACCATTTCTGCATCTGTTTCTTTAGCAAAAAACTCTCCAAATGGTCCAAACACTTTAACTTTATCACCTGGCTTAAGACCAAAAGTCCAAGACGACATTAATCCTGGTGGAACGTCTTGTCCTGGAGGTGGTGATGCAATTCTTATATTAAATTTAATAATACCCTTTTCTTCAGGATAATTAGCCATAGAGTATGCTCTAATAACTGGTTCGTTAGTAGTTGATTTATTATCCCAAATTTTAAATCTATCCCAATCTTCATGATATTCTTTTTCAATATCAAAATCTTTATAATCAAGATCATAAGCAGGAGCTTCAAGTTGTACATAACCACCAGCTCTAAAATCTACATTTTCACCTTCTGGTAATTTAAGAATCAGCTCTTTAATAAATGTCGCAACATTTTCATTAGATATAACTTCGCATTCCCATTCTTTAACACCAAAAACATCCTCAGGAACTGCAATTTTTAAATCATTCTTTACTGGTACCTGGCATGACAATCTCCAACCATCTTTTTGTTGTGTTGAATTAAAATGTGACTCTTCTGCAGCTAGTATAGAACCTCCACCTTCGAATACCTGACATTTACATTGACTACAGGTCCCACCGCCACCACAAGCAGAAGCAAGAAATATATTATTGTCAGCTAATGTTTGCAATAGCTTGGCTCCAGCTGGTACAACTATTGGATTGGAAGCATCACCATTAATTTCAATAGAAACATTCCCTGTTGATACAAGCTTTGATCTTGCAAATATTATTACAAGAACAAGTAGAAGAATAATTCCACTAAAAGCGGTAACACCTAAAATTAAATCTATACTCATATTAAAGTGAAATACCTCCAAATGACATAAAACCAAAACTCATTAGTCCTACAATAATAAATGTTGTGCCAAGACCTTTTAATCCATCTGGTATATCAGAATATTTAAGTTTCTCTCGAATACCAGCTAAAACGACAATTGCCAAAGCCCATCCAAAACCTGCCCCAAATCCATAAACAATACTTTCTACAAACATTAAATCTTTTTCGACCATAAATAAAGAAGCACCTAAAATTGCACAATTAACTGTAATTAGTGGTAAAAATTGGCCAAGAGCGTTGTATAAAGCAGGTACATATTTATCTAAGAACATTTCTAATATTTGAACACTTGCTGCAATGACACCTATGTAACTAATCAATTCAACAAATTCTAGATTTGTGCCTTCAATACCAATCCAAGTTAATGCGTCTTCTCTTAATATATAGTTATAAATTAAGTTATTTAAAGGCACCGTGATCAAACAAACAACAATTACAGCAATTCCTAGTCCAAAAGCAGCATCAATTTTTTTAGATATAGCTATAAACGTGCACATACCAAGAAAAAGAGACAATGCAATATTTTCAATAAATACTGTTGTTATAAAAATATTTAAATAATGTTCAAACATTTATTTCTCTTTTTGATAAATCAGGACTGGTTGAGTGTTTGGAGACAAAGAAATCATCCTCTTCAATCTGATCAGATTTTAATGATCTTATTAACCAAATAAATAAACCGATAATAATAAATGAGCTTGGAGGTAAGAGTAATAAATTATTACCCATATACCAGCCACCATTAGATATGAGTGGAAGAATTTCATACCCAAACAAAGTCCCCGCACCAAATAGCTCTCTTATTGTTGCAACTGCAATCAAAATTAGACTATATCCAAGACCATTTCCAAGACCATCTAAAAAACTTAATAATGGTTTTTCTTTCATTGCAAAAGCTTCAGCACGACCCATTACAATGCAATTCGTTATTATTAATCCAACAAAAACAGACAGCTTTTTGCTGGTTTCATAATCGTAGGCTTTTAATAATTCATCCACAACAATTACAAGTGATGCAATTATTGTCATTTGAACAATAATTCTAATACTCGAAGTAATATAGTTCCTGATTAATGATATAAATAGGTTTGAAAAGGAAATTACACTTATTACAGCTACACACATTACCATTGTAACTGATAGATTATTCGTAACTGCTAATGCAGAACAAATACCCAAAATTTGCAGTGTAATAGGATTCTCATCTATAAGAGGCTTAACAATTACATCTTGATACTTTTTAAGATTCATAGTCTAGTTCTCTTAATAATGACGAATATCCTGACTCACCAAACCAATAAGCTACCATGTTTGTAACTCCCCTGCTTGTGATAGTGGCACCAGATAAACCATCTATTTTATAAGATGATTCATAATCACCTGCTTCGACCTTTCCTTTAATTACTGCTAAATTAACTTTATTGTCTTTATATATTTTTTTTCCTTTCCATTGAGCTTTCCATTTTGGATTATCAACTTCTGCACCTAAACCTGGTGTTTCTTTATGATCATAAAATTCAATTCCAGAAACAGTATTAAAATCATCTTCAATTGAAATATAGCCATATAGAGTTCCCCAGAGTCCGTATCCTCTTATAGGAAGCACTAATTTATCAATAGTGCCCATTTCATCTCTCAATATATAAATTTTTCCAACATTTTCTCTATTTTTTATAATTGCAATATCCTCTGAAGTTGGAACTTTAGAGGATAAATTAGGGTCTTTTGTAACAACGATTTGATCATAGTCATCTATACTAAAATTATTGTATTCATCCATCATTAATCCAGTATTAAAGTCAATAAACTTAGACTCCAATTCAGAAAATTGTTCAGCAATAGAAATGTTTGGATCATAAATATCTGCAACTTGAAGTATTTTTATTCTTTTATCATTGAGTTTATTCTCTTTTTGAAGATCTCTAAGACTAACTGCTGATGCAGAAACAACCAATGAGCAAATTAAACAAACTGCAAATGCAACTCCAATTGTTTTAACTATTGATTCATTCATTATATAAAGCCTTTCTTCTTTTAATATTAGACATAACAACCATATGGTCAATAACAGGTGCTAATAAATTTGCAAATAAAATTGCTAACATCATACCTTCAGGGAAAGCTGGATTAATAACACGAATTAAAATCACTGTAACTCCAATTACAATTCCATATATCCATCTTCCAGTATTAGTTCCTGAACCTGAAACTGGCTCTGTTGCCATAAACACCAAACCAAAAGCAAAACTTCCAATAACAGCATGCCAATACCAAGGAATAGCAAACATTGGGTTTGAATCAGATCCAACTATATTTAATAAAGATGACATTAATATCATTCCAACAAAAGTTCCTAAAACAATTCTATATGAAGCAACTTTGGTAATTAATAGAACTGCTAACCCAATTAATATAGCAATAATTGAAGTTTCACCAACTGAACCAGGAATGTTGCCTAGAAAAGCGTCCATCCATGTATAGGAGTTAGTTATTCCTGCCATGCCACTTTCAGCAGCTACACCTAGGGCTGTAGCTCCACTATAACCTTCAGGAATTATGTTGTAGTCGGAAATCCCTGCAACCCATACTTTATCTCCAGAGATCTGAGCAGGATAAGCAAAGTATAAAAAAGCTCGGCCAGTAAGTGCAGGATTTAAGAAATTTTTGCCAGTTCCACCAAATATTTCTTTTCCTATAACAAGACCAAATGAAATACCCATTGCAGCCTGCCAAAGAGGAATATCAGGCGGACAACTGAGAGCAAAAAGAACTGTAGAGACAAAAGCTCCTTCATTTATTTCATGTTTTCTAACAATTGCGAATAAAGCCTCCCAAGCAATCCCAACTGTAAAAACAACAAAGTATATTGGTAGAAAATAACATGCACCAAACCAAAGCTTACTTAGAAAACTACTTGAATCATATCCAACTATACTCACAAAATAATGATGCCAATCTCCAGTATTTTGTTGATTGATTGATTCTAAATATTCAAGAGAGTTCGCTCCAAGATTATACATACCGAAAAACATAGCTGGAAATGTTGCTAACCAAACAGTAACCATTACTTTTTGAATATCAACGGCATCTCTTACATGTATTGGATTTTTTGTTTTTTTACCATAAGAAAAAAATAAATTTTCAATAGCATCGAATAACGGGAACCACTTAACGTGTTTACCATCACTTACAAAATTTGGTTTTATATTATCAAGATAATTTCTTAAAATTTTCATGATTCTAAATAAAGTTTGTTGAGGTTATCCATTAATATCGATGAATAATCGTATTTACTAGGGCATACATATGAACATAATGCCAAATCTTCTGGCACTAGCTCTAACATACCTAAATCTATAGCCATATCTATATCTGCCACGACTAGTGCTTTCAAAAGTTGTGTTACTAAAATATCCATTGGAATTACTTCTTCATATGATGAAATTGGAACTATGGCTCTATTACCGCCACCAATTGAAGTATTGAAAGTAAATTTTTCAGGTTTTATAAATGAGGATAAGAAAACATTTAATTTTGAATGTAAAGATGAACCTGGCATAAGCCAATTCATAAAAATATTATTAACTTCATCTGCAATAACAGATATTTGAGAGTCGTAATATCCAAGATAGTTCATGACTCCTTCAGATTGATGACCATGAAGAACAGAACCAGATATGATTCTTGAATTCGGTTCAATTTTACCTGCAGTTATTTCGTCAATATTTCCTCCGATTCTTACTTTAATTAAAGATGGCTCATAAACTGAAGGACCAGCTAAAGAAATATATTTTGAAGTTCTAATTTTATTATTTTGCTTTAGGTATCCAATTGAAATAATGTCTTGATAATTAATTGTCCAAACTTTTCTATTTAAATTTACTGGATAAATTTTAGAAATATGAGTACTTGATAGACCTGACGGATGTGGGCCTTTGAATTGATAGTAATTTATCTTTTCAATAGATGTATCAAAATTGTCATTTTGATAACAGAGATTAATATTACAACTAAAGAAATTTGTTAAAACATTCAGTCCTTCATCGAACTCGGTTTTGTTAAGCAATATTATTTCATACGGATCTATAGAAAGAGGATTTGAATCACAACAGTTAATAAAAACAGCATCAGGAATTTCATTTATACCAGGTGTTCTATTGAATGGCCTAGTTCTAAAAGCATTCCATAGACCAGAATCAATTAGACAATCTTTAATTTGATCAACCGAGTCATCCATATCAAAATTAACAAATTCTTCAGTATCTTTTATATCTATTTCGATTGATAAAAATCTTCTTTTATCTCCTCTATTTATATCTTTAACAATGCCACCAGCTGGAGAAGTAAAATAAACTCCAATATTTTTTTTATCTTCAAAAATTTTTTGACCAGCTTTAACAGTTTCTCCTTCTTTAACAAGCATAGTTGGTTTCATGCCAATAAAATCATTAGACAATAAAGCTACAGACGAAACTTTGGGTTCGTCAGAGATTGTATTTATAGGCGAGCCTGATATTGGTAAATCAAGACCTTTTGAAATTTTTATCACTTTTTGTGTGCCTTTATAAAGTTACGTTTGAAACAATAAAAAACAATAGAATTATAAGGCTAAAGTGCCTAGGATTCTATGTTTTTAGCTAATTGGTTTAGGTAATCTAGGTAGATTAATTTTGGCTACTTTCTTTGCTAAGTTTATAACTTGTTTAGTATATCCATATTCATTATCGTACCAACAATAAAGAGTTACTCTTTTGCCATTAGTTATAGTAGCCTGAGAGTCAATTACAGTAGCAAATGGTGACGAATAAAAATCAGTAGAAACAACCTCAGATGAGTTAACAAATCCAATTATTTCTCTATATTCAGAGTGAAAAGCCATCGATCTAAGATAATCATTAACTATTTCAACACTAACTTTTTTATCTAATTCCAAAGATAATATTGCAAGACTAACATTAGGGGTCGGCACACGAATAGCATTACCAGTAAGTTTCCCTTTAAGTTCTGGTAAAGCTTTTGCTACTGCATTTACAGCTCCTGTTGATGTTATAACCATATTAAGTGGAGCACCTCTTCCTCGTCTGTCTTTCTTATGAAAGTTATCGATAAGATTTTGATCATTTGTATATGCGTGAACAGTTTCAATGTGGCCTCCATTAATTTTAAACTCATCATTAATGGTTTTTAGCACAGGAACAATCGCATTTGTTGTACATGATGCAGCAGATATAAGCTCATCATTTTCTTCAAGAATTGAATCATTTATTCCGTAAACAATATTTTTGATGTCACCTCTTGCAGGAGCAGTTAAGATCACCTTTGAGGCTCCTGATTTAATATGAACAGATAATGCTTCTTCATCTCTCCAAATACCAGTATTATCAATTACAACTGGATCATTAATGCCATAATCTGAATATTTGACTTTATCAGGACCTGAAGCGTAAATAACCTTAACAGGATTTCCATTGATTACTAAACTTGAGTTTTCTTCATCAACTCTTACTGTTCCATCAAAAGGCCCATGAACAGAATCTTTCGTTAACAAGCTTGCTCGTTTAAATATATCATCATTTGTAGCTTTTCTAATGACAATAGCTCTTAGTTTGAAATAATTACCTGGTCCTGTAGTTTGTGTCATCATTCTTGCAAAAAGTCTTCCAATCCTTCCAAATCCATATAAAACTATGTTTGCAGGTTCAGATGGCCTATTTGATTTCTTATTTATTACAGATTCAAGTTCAGCATCAATAAACTCCCCTATTTTAGTGTCGTCATTTTTAATATCTTCAAAAAATGGGCATTTAACAGCTATTTCACCAACATCAATTTCGCAGTCAGCTAAATCTAAAGTTTCTATATATTTCAGAATTGGATAGGTTTCTAATTCACTGAGTTCGTTATTATCAGACTGTCTAGCAAAGCGATGTGCTTTCATTATTGCAACTGGAGATTCATTTAGCAGAGATTTTCCATAAATAAGGATATTAGTGCCATTTCGATATAGAGAACCAATAATTGGAACCATAAGCTCTGCAAGACCTTCTCTCCATTTCCAATCACCAAAAGAATCTTCAGGTAAGATCCTTTTTTGTCTTTTAGTAGACTGAAGATTGATATCCCTGTTATCACTCATGATCTGATTATAAATCGTTTAATGAAATACCTAAATAAAGTATCAGGAAAAAGTTTTAAGATGATAGTCAGCATTTCCAAATAATGCATCAATTGAAATCATTTTTTTAAGATAATGTCCAATCATCATTTCCTCACTAACCCCCATACCTCCGTGAAGTTGAACAGCTTCTTTAGCTGAAAGTTTTCCAGATTTACCAACATACGATTTAAGTGCTGAAACATGTTTATACATTTCATCAGACCTATTATTAACTTCCAACATTGCTTTGATTAATAGTGATTTTGCTAGCTCTGACTCAATAAACATATCGACCATTCTATGTTGTAAAACCTGGAAACCAGATATGGGTTGACCAAATTGCTCTCTACCTTTTGTATATTCTAATGTCTTATGATAACAAGACTCCATACAACCAACAGCCTCTGCGCATATACACAAAGTAGCAAGATTGATTGTTTCTTTTAATAAGTTTTCAGCATCATTACCAGTAGCAATGATATTTGATTTATCTAATTTAACATTTTCAAAAGAAATTTCTGAGCATGATTGACCGTCTACTGTTGAGAATGAATTAATTGAAACGCCAGGCGTATTTGCATCTAGTACAACAATATTTAAAGTATCATCATTAGTGCAAGTTACAATAATTTTTTCAGCGTTAGATCCGTTAAGAACTAATGTTTTAGTTCCATTCAAAGCAAATTTTGAATCTAAAGTTGTGCTTGGACTTAAATAGTCATATCCATTATCAACTTCAGCATAAGCGAGTGAAATATGTATAGATCCTGTACAAATTTTTTCAATCAAGTCATTCTTTTCAGAAAATGTTGATTTATCTAACAATGTTCCAGAAAGAACAACAGTTGAAAGATATGGCTCTATTACAAGTGCTTTTCCAAATTCTTCAAACAAAATTGATAATTCAATTGGACCAAAACCAAGTCCACCAGACTGTTCTGAAAAAGGCATTGACAGCCATCCTTGTTCAGCAAACAAATTCCATACATTTTCATCAAAATCATTAGATGATTTAACTATTTCTTCTCGTTTATAAAAATCATATTCAGATTCACAAAATTTTTGAATCTGCTCTCGTAGCATATTTTGTTCATCGTTATAATCGAGATTCATTAATTAAACACCCAATACAAATTTGGACAAGATATTTTTTTGAATTTCATTACTACCACCATATATTGATGTTTTTCTGAGATTTAAAAATCCAGACAAACCTTCAGCAGCATAATCTGGACCTGCAGGTTTATCATTATTTTCATACCCATGTGGTCCTGGATACATTAAAGCATATTCTCCAGATGCTTCTACAAATAGTTCTGATAAGGCTTGTTGCATTTCAGTTCCTTTTATTTTTAATATTGATGATTCAGCTCCAGGATGGCCACCATTTTCAAGAGCAGATAAAAGTCTCAATTCTGTGATTTCAATTGCTGATAATGCAACCTCAAGTTCATTAACCTTTTTTTGGAGATCAGAATTATCAAGTTTGGAGATTATCTCTTTTAATCTATTAAGCTGTCTCATAGATGCTCCTACGCCAGCAATACCAAATCTTTCATGCGCTAGTAAGAATTTAGCATAAGTCCATCCTTTTCCCTCTTCACCTATTAGATTTTTTGCTGGCACCTTCACATCAGTAAAAAATACTGAGTTAACTTCATGATCACCGTCAATAGTTATTATAGGTTTAACCTCAATTCCTGGTGATTTCATATCGATAAGTAAAAATGAAATTCCTTCTTGCTTAATACCACTGTTGTCAGTTCTAACTAAACAGAATATCCAGTCAGCATTCTGAGCTAATGTTGTCCATGTCTTAGATCCATTTACAACATAATAATCTTCATCAAGATCATTTCTTAGAACAGCTTTTGTTTTTAATGAAGCTAAATCTGAACCTGAACCTGGTTCAGAGTAACCCTGACACCACCATGTATTAAAATTAAGTATATCAGGCAAAAATCTTTCTTTTTGTTCATCGTTACCAAATGTGTAGATTACAGGACCAACCATGCCAACACCAAAGGGGAGAATTGGCGGACATCCAGCTAAACCAAGTTCTTTATTAAAAATATATAGTTTAGAAGCTGACCAACCAGTTCCACCATACTCAACAGGCCAGTTATAGCCCATCCAGCCTTTCTTTGATAATGCCTTGTGAAAATCTATTAAATCTTCTTTATTAATTGTAATACCAGCATCAGTTTTTTCTTTTACATGCTTTGGATAATCGTTAGCTAACCAATCTCTAACTTCATCTCTAAAAGCAATATCTTCTTTACTAAAGTTTATATCCATATTTTTTTCTTTATATATTAAATTTGATTGATAGAATAAGGCCTCATTATACACAACTAGATGACTAAAAATAAACAAAATAAATATCAAAATTATGCATATTCTATTAAGAAATATTTTGATAAATCTTCTAACTCTTTATGTCTTGTTACAAAGGACAATATTGAATCAAAGTATATTTTTAATGAACTTTCAATTTTAATTGAAAATAGGCCAATTCAACTCTTTCCTGAGAACGATATTCTTCCGTATGATCATTTTTCAATTCCAGAAGAAATAACTAAACAGAGATTTCAATTAATAAACAACAGAAATAAAGAAAAGCATATTCTAATTACTTCAGTAAGAAATTTATTTGAAATATTCCCAGATAGATACTTCTTTAAGTCTGAAGAGACATTTTCCATAAACGACAAGTTATCTATTGATAGTATTATAAAAATTGTTGAGTCCTTAAATTATCAAAAGAAAACAAATGTAGAGAATATTAATGAATATTCAATAAGAGGAGGTATTATTGATGTTTTTTCACCTATTTATAAAAACCCGCTAAGAATTGAAATATTTGATGATCAAATTGAATCTATAAGACTATTTGAAATAGAATCACAATTATCAATAAAAAATATTGAGCAATTTTCAATTTCTAAAGGAAGTTTATTTAGTCTAGATGATCAGAAGGTTTCGTCATTCATTAAAAAATGGCGAGAATATTTTACGGATATAGATGAAAGATATTGTTCTATATTTCAAAAAATTAAAAATAATGAAGTGGCTGAGGGTATTGAGATATATTTTCCGTTCTTTTTTGAAAAAACATCAACTTTTATAGAAATATTTAATAACTATGACTACATTAAATATCATGACTTGAATAACAGCATAAACAAATATAATCATCTTATTAGAAATAGGTATGAGGATGAATCTCATGATTCAAGAAGACCATTAATTAAGCCATCAGATTTATTCTTAAATTGTGAGGATGTAATGAATTTTACTGAATCAATCAAAAAAATTGATGCTAATGAAATTGATTATTCATTTGAGTCATTTAAAAAGGTTGAAGAAGCGATTCAAAAACATGAATTCAATGATAAGAAAATAGTATTAATGTCATCTGTACCCTCAGAAATTGAGAAATTAAAAGAAAAATATAAAACCGAAACAATAAGTATTAAAAATATTGGTGAGATCAAAAAAAATGTTTCGTTAATTTATGGTGATATTGTAAGGCCAATAAATATAACAGATGAAAATATACTTGTTTTCCATAAAGAATATATTGATAAATCAGAATTTAAAATAGATTCATCAAACGCTAAGTCACTAAAAAAAGATACTTTATCAAAACTTTTTCAGGTAGGAGACTTAATAGTTCATGAGGATTATGGTTTAGGTATATATGAAGGATTGGAAGTTGTAGAAGCTAATAAAAAATTAAGTGAATATATAAAAATAACATATGACAAAAATGAAGTTTTATATGTTCCACTGAAAAATATTAATAAGATTTCAAATTATCATAAAAATAATAATACCAATATTACAATTGATTCACTTTCATCAAATAAATGGTCTATTAAAAAATCAAAAGCAGATAAAAGAGTTATTGATCATGCAGCTGAAATATTAGATATTGAATCAAGAAGAAATAATGCAAATTCACCAAGTTTAAAGGCAGATGAAGATTTATTTTTAAATTTTGAAAAAGAATTTCCGTATAACGAAACACCAGATCAAATTGAATCTATTCTATCTATAAAAAAAGATCTTTCTCTTATAAAGCCAATGAATCGTGTTTTATGTGGAGATGTAGGATTTGGAAAAACAGAAGTCGCAATGCGAGCAGCATTTATCTCAGTATCATCAAACAAACAAGTAATTATTATTACTCCTAGTACAGTACTTTGCGATCAGCATTATGATTCATTTATTAAAAGATTTGAGAATTTTCCAGTAACTATAAATAAGTTAAATAGACATACATCAAAAAAAAACAAAGAACATATAATTAATAGCTTTAACTCAAAAAAAACTGATATTTTAATTGCTACTCATATTGTTTTTAATAATAGTATTAATTATGAGAGTACCGGTCTATTAATAATTGATGAAGAACATAAATTTGGTATTAAACAGAAAAACTTCATTAAAGATAAACAATCAAATGTTCATGTTCTTTACTTATCAGCAACACCTATCCCAAGAACAATGAATCTTGTGTTTTCGGGCTTAAAAGATTTTTCTTTTTTACAAACTCCACCAACAAATAGAATCAACATAAAATCATTTTTAAAAATACAAACCTCACAACTTCTTAAAGAGGCTCTAACAAGAGAAAAAGTAAGGGGTGGTCAATGTTTTATTGTTCAAAATGATATAGATAAAATGGAAAGCATAAAAAAAGAAATTAATAATTTGTTACCTGATTTTAACGTATCGATTGCTCATGGAAGACTTTCAAAAAAAGAAATAAAAAAAGTGATGCATGAGTTTAATAATGGTGAGATAGATGGATTAATTTGTACAACTATTATCGAGATGGGTCTTGATATACCTAATGCTAATACAATAGTAATTATCAACTCACATAATTTCGGACTATCACAACTACACCAACTAAGAGGAAGAGTTGGGAGGTCAGAGAAACAAGGTTATTGCTATTTTTTAATACCAACATTGGAAATACCAAAACTTTCTAGAAATAGATTGGATTCAATAATTAGACACTCTAATCTTGGAGAAGGATTTTTAATAGCAGAAGAAGATCTTGAACTTAGAGGTGGAGGAGAAATGTTAGGAGATAAACAAAGTGGTCACATAGATAACATTGGATTATCTTTGTATTTATCAATGCTAAGAGACGCAATAAATTCTCAGAAAGATACTAAGGAATCAATTAAGAAGGATATAGAAATAAATTTCTATGATTCTGCATATATTAGTGAAGATTATTTGCCCTCACCTCTTGAGCGATTAAAAATTTATAAAAAACTTGATGAACTTTTAACATTTAAAGATTTAAAAACTTTAAATACTAACCTTAGGGACAGATGCGGAAAGATACCAATTGAAACCAAAAATTTAATAGATAACAAAAGATTTTATTTGAAAGTATTGAACACTGGAATTAAGTGTATTAAATCAAATGAAAAAAATACAAATTTTGAAATAACAAATGATATAAAAGACGAACATTTAAATAAATTAGTTAGTCTTGCTCAAGATGAGCCTCAAAAATATCAAATTAATTCAAATAATAAATTTATTTATAAGTATCATGAATTAAACTCTGAGGTTAGAAGACAAAATATAAATGAGCTATTAGATGAAATTTTTTAAAAAAAAATCTTTATTATTAATATTATTAATAAATATTTCTTTTGCTCAAGAAGATGCGGCTGAATATAAAATAGAATTAATCATATTCAAGTATACGGATTTTGAGACTAATGAAACCTTCAATACAAAATTAAAAGTACCTAATAAAGATTTAGTTTATTTATATGATGAGGGCTCCTTATCTGACAAGACCGAACATAGTAACTTCTCAAATATGTCAGAATTTTATAAAAACTTATTTAATAATATTGATGAAATAGATATTAAGGAATTACCAAAACCTCTATATAGAGATAATGATAATTTAACTGTTTTAAATAAGCTAAAAAGTAAAATTGCTAAGGATAAAAACTATATTTTACTTGATACAAAATCTTGGATCCAAACTATCCCAGATAATGAATCATCAAATTTTTTGTCATATCAAAGCCAAAATAATTATGGCTTTCTTATAAGGTTCTATAAAAAGAGATTCATGCATATTGATCTTAAAGCATACTTAGGAAATTCATATACAAGAAACTCTAATATAAAAATCTTCATTGATAATGAAAAAAGAATATTTAATGAAGAAGTTCACTTTTTCGATCATCCATATTTTGGAGTGGTAGTTTCTGTAAGTGAAATTTAGTTATTTATAATAAGCGTTGTCATTTATTGAATGATCAGTAAGATCTTTGACTGCTTTTACTTCTGGAATTTGATCGATGAGAGTTTTCTCGATTCCATCTTTAAGTGTTACATCTACCATTCCACAACCCTGACAACCTCCTCCAAATTGAAGAACTGCAATGTTTTCATCATTAAATTCTACAAGAGAAACCTCGCCGCCATGAGATTCAAGCATGGGATTAATTTCGTTATAAATTACATAATTTATTCTGTCTTCAACTGGGCTATCAGGAGATATATTTGGCAGTCTTGCATTAGGAGCTTTGATAGTAAGCTGACCACCAAAAGTATCATTATCAAAATTTACCTCACAATCTTTTAAAAATGGAATACTTCTTTTTTCGATATTAACGTTTATTAAATCAAGATTTAAAATCATGTCATCGGGCATGGCTTCTTCTGGTTTACAATATGCTAGGCAAGTTTCGGCTTTTGGAGTGCCGGGATCAGAAATGAAAATTCTAATAGATAAATCTGTTTCATTCTTATCTTGAATTAATTTCGCCAAGTATTCTTCAGCAGATTTTGTGATATTAATTATTTCATTCATGTTTATATGTGGTTATATAGGATTATAAGTTCTTTTTTGGGAATTAGAAAAAAAGAACAACTTTCAGATGATCTAAGTAATATTTCATTTGGAAAAGTTATTTTTTTATTCATTAGTATTAATGTGGTATTTATAGGTTTAGTTTTAATTGTTACAACTCTTTTAATATGAATAAATTTGATAGATTTCAAGACGACATTAAAAACAATTATGACGAAAAAGTAGTAATTAACCTCAGTCCCTCAACATCATTTAGAAGCCGTTGTGAATTTTCTTATGGAAAAAATCATTATGTTATGCATGATATTAATGAAAAAATTTACATCAAAACTTTTAAAGACGCATCATTAGATATTCAGAACTTAATGCCAGTACTTTTAAAGAGGATAAATGAGAATAACGAAGTAAACCACAAGTTATTTCAAGTTAATTTTAGATCAAATCAACATAATAAAATTATGGTCACAATGATTTATCACAAAATAATAGATAAATCCCTAATAAATCTTGTGAATCAAATATCTGATGATCTAAAAGTAAATATAGTCATTCGATCTAAAAACTATAAATATGAAACAAGGGGTTTATATTTAGACGATACACTCATTTATAAAAATTTAAAAATTTATCAGACTGATAATACTTTTACACAATCAAATAAATATTTAGTTAATAAAATGATATTTAAAGTTATTGATTTCATAGAGAATCCAGGTGACTTATTAGAGTTATATTGTGGGATAGGTACTTTTACTATTCCGTTATCATTTATATTCAACAAAGTTCTAGCAACAGAAAATAATAGAAACTCTATTAAATGCCTTAATAAATCTTTAACAGAAAATAATATTTCAAACATTCATAATGCTCGTCTTTCATCTGATGAAGTATCAGAATTATTTAAAGGAAAAATTTTCAATCGAATGAATTCAAAAAGTATATCTGACTTTAATTTTTCACATATTCTTTTAGATCCTCCACGGTCTGGATTAACAGAAGATGTAATTAATTTAGCCTCTAATTTTAAAAATATTATTTATGTTTCTTGTAGTGCTGAAACTTATATTAGAGATATAAATTTAATTAGGTCACATAAAATTACAAACATAGAATTGTTTGATCAATTTCCAAATAAAAATCATCTAGAGATAGTGTCTGTATTAAAAATGATCGAATAATTTATTTGATATCAAAATTATCTGAAAGAGATTTCATTTCCTTTCTAAGAACAAACATTGCAATTAAATTTGGGATTGATACAAGTGCTACAACAACATAAGCAATGTTCCAAACTACAGTTGTATCAATAACTGCAGCTAAAACAAAACATAAAACGTAGAAATTTCTATACCAAACAACACCCTTCTCTCCAAATATATACGCAGTTGATCTATCCCCATAATAACACCAGGTTATTGATGTAGAAAATGCAAATAATAATAAGGCTATAGCTACTAACTTACCGCCATATTGACCAAGTATTCCCTGCGAGAATGCTTTTGCTGTTAATTCTGCTGAGCTTACAAGTGATTTACCATTTATAGAAACTTGTTCTGATATTTTTCCATTTTTAACATCAAGCTTTCCTGAAAATAAAGTATCTTCAATTGAATTGGAAATTGTTACGTCTTCTGCAATTGATCTGGAATGAATTACAGTTATATTTTCTGATAATATTTTTCCATCTTTTATATCTAGTGAGCCTGAAAATTCATTTACATTTGAATCAATAGATTGAACATATTTTGTTAAATCGTTTATATGATCTGGATAAATATATTCACCATCTACATTTTTTTCATCAGAGTAAATACCTTCAAGAATTACCATATCTGTCTTTGAGAAAGTTGTATCAAATTTTTGAGTCCATACTCCACTTGATAAAATTACCAACGCTGTAACACTACAAACAACAATGGTGTCGATAAAAGGTTCGAGTATAGAAACAACACCTTGATCAATTGATTTATTTTTTGATGAAGCATGAGCAATTGGAGATGATCCCTGACCAGCCTCATTTGAATATAGCCCACGAGCAACACCATATTTTAAACTCATTGCAAAACTAGCACCAAGAAATCCGCCAACCGCAGCAGATCCAGTAAAGACTTGTGCAAATATTGCGTTAAATGAAGGTATTATATTTTGATAATTTTCTGCCAATATTATTAATGCACCACCAAAGTATATAAGACCCATTATTGGAATAATTCTACTAGCAACAGATGCAATTCTTTTTATACCTCCAATAATAATTATCCAAAGCAAAGCTCCCAAAAATAATCCAGTAAATAGTTTAGGTACAGCAAATTCAGTGTTCATTACCAAAGCAATATTATTAATTTGAGGCATATTTCCAGAACCTATAGCTGTAATCATCATTAGGAATGCAAATAGAATAGCAACCCATTTCATATTTAAACCTTGTTCAATGTAATACATTGGTCCACCAGATATTGAGCCGTCGTTTAAAGTTGTTCTGTATTTATGACCTAAAGTTACTTCAACATATTTTGTTGTCATTCCAAAAATTGCTGTAATCCACATCCAAAATATTGCTGCAGGCCCACCTGTCCAAATTGCTAAAGCAACTCCACCAATATTACCTGTACCCACAGCGCCAGACATAGCTGTTGTAAGTGCTTGAAATCCAGTTGTTTCTCCATCTGATTCAGAGTTTTTTGTCTTTCCAGATACTATTTTTAATGCGCTATTGAAATACTTAAATTGTGGAAATCCTAGATAAATAGTAAAAAATATGCCCGTTCCAATTAATAAAGCTGGAAACCACCAAGATCCGCTTAAATTACTATCAAGCAAAACCAAAAAAGCATTAAATTGTTCCATATAGTTATTCCGAATAATTATCGACTAAGTCAGTATATCCACCAATCAACTTATCATCTATAAAAATTTGAGGAACTGTTCTAGCTTGAGGATTTCGCTCTAACATCTCTTCAAAAACTTTTGGATCATCAGCACTATAGACATCATATTTTATTCCTTTTGAATCAAAGAATTTCATTGCCATAACGCAATATGAGCAATTTGACCTGGAATATATTTCAACTTTTTTAGTCATAATTTCATTATAATAAAAATATGTCATTATTTAACCTAAAAGATAAATCAATTTTAATTACAGGATCTTCAAGGGGTATAGGAAAAAGTATTGCACATCATTGTGCTTTACATGGTGCCAAGGTAATTATCTCTAGTAGGAAACTTAATGCTTGTGAAGCTACTGCTAGTGAAATTAATAAAGCCGTTGGTAAAGAAGCTGCCTTCGCTATTCCAGCAAATATAAGTGATGAAAATCAACTAAATGATTTAGTGTCATTAACTAAAGAAAAACTAGGAAGAATTGATACCCTCATTTGCAATGCTGCAACAAATCCATTTATGGGGTCAATGCTTGATATGCCATCAGAAAAGTTTGACAAGGTTATGAATAATAATATTAAGTCTAATCAAATTTTATGCAATTTAGTATTACCAGATATGATTGATCGTGAGGATGGTTCAATTATTATTATATCAAGTATCGCTGCTATTAAAGGTAGCCCAATACTTGGTGCTTATAATATAAGTAAAGCTGCCGATGTTATGATTGTTAAAAATATAGCTGCTGAATTTGGTCATAAAAATATTAGAGCAAATTCGATTGCACCAGGTCTTATAAAAACAGATTTTGCGAAGGCATTATGGGAAAATCCTGATATTTTAAATTCAGTGTTGTCTTCAACACCTATGAGAAGGATCGGTGAGCCAGATGAAATTGCTGGTGTTGCTATTATGCTTGCTTCTGATGCTGGTAATTATATTAACGGACAAACAATAGTTGTTGATGGTGGTACAACTATATCTTGATAGAATTTTTTAATTCGCTAAAAAAATAATTTAAAACATGAGTTTCATTGATTTGTGGGACTTTAAAATAATCATATCGAAAATCATTTAAATCATTTATAAGATTTGAAATCTTTAAATTGTTAAATTTAAATGTATTAAATTTTACATAAGAACCCGATAATTTTTCAGATAATAACCTTGATTTTAAAAGTATCTTAAGAAATTCAATTAAATAATTTGTCTTTTTAATTAAATCAATTTCTAGATCTGCAACATTTTTTAAAGCTGAATTAGCATCAATTTTATTTTCTATAAAGTCAGAAATAATTTCAAGGAACTCCCTAAAATTTAAATGTTTGTTGTTTTGAATATCCTCAATAATTTCTAATGGAGATATAAAACTTGGAAAATATGTAGAGTTAATATCTGATATACCATTTTTACTTAGCCAATCATTAATAATTGATTCATTTAAATTAGGTACATTAATAATTTGGCACCTACTATATATTGTATCAAGTAATGATTTGTTTCTATCAGTAACGATAATAATGAAAGTATTTTTAGCTGGTTCCTCAAGAGATTTTAACAATGCATTTTGACATTGGGCATTCATAGTTTGAGCATTCAATAATAGAGCTACCTTATTATTTGAAATTGACGGAGTTACCGATAAAAAATCATTAACATTTCTTTGGCCCTTTTCATCATCCCATTTATCTTTTCTATAAGTGATATGGTGGAGAAGTATTTTTTCTTTATCTAGTTTAAAAAAATCAGGATGGTTATTAGACTTGATAAGTGCTTGTTCATTTGAATCTAATTTTTTTGAAAGAATTTTTGTAGCAATCTCATTTGCAAGAAGTCTTTTACCAAGACCTTTAGACCCAGAAATTATTATTCCATGTGGTAACTTGTCAAAATCAATATTTTTATAAATTTCTTTTAGCCAACCATAGTTATCAATACTCAACTTTATAACCCAATATGTTTAATTATTTTTTGATGAATTTGATCAATATCCAAAGAGGCATTAATTTTTATAAATCTATCCTTATTATCTTTTGCAATCTTGATGTAACCTTTTCTTACTCTTTCAAAAAATGCTTTGCTTGATGATTCAATTCTATCAATATCATCATTAGTTTTGCGTGCAAAACCCTCATCAACTGAGATATCAAGCAAAATACTATAATTAGGTACTGGACAATTTATAAAAGTTATAAGAGATTCAATTAAAGGAATAGAAAGCTTTCTGCCATAACCTTGATATGCAATAGATGCATCATAGAATCTATCTAATAGTAAATAATCTGACTTACATTTATTTATCTTGTGTTTTATAAGCTCAGATCTTGATGCAAACATTAAAAGAAGTTCAGCTTCATTTGATAATTCATTTGATGAGTTTAATAGAATATCTCTTATTTTTTCACCAGTATTTGTTGATCCAGGTTCTCTATATACGTCTACTAAAAAATTTTTTGATTCAAGATAATCTTTTAGAAGTCTTAACTGAGTAGATTTACCAACACCCTCAATTCCCTCAAATGATATTATTTTCATTTATTAAGTCCTAACTCATTAATTTTATTAAGATGCTCTTCATAAGTCTTTGAAAAGTAATGTGAAGTTTTTGAATCAGCAACAAAAAATAAATAGTCTCCTGGAAGTGAATCAATTGATGCATTTATAGATGATATAGAAGATATTGAAATAGGAGTTGGAGGTAAGCCATTAATCATATATGTATTATATTTATTATTTTTGTCTAGAATATCAGATTTTTTTATGTCTCCATCAAAATTTGGTAATAAACCATAAATGATTGTTGGGTCAGCTTGAAGTCTCATGCCTATAGATAATCTTTTTAGAAAAACACTAGCAATTTTACTTTTCTCATTATCATTGCCAGCTTCTTTTTCAATGATTGATGCAAGAATTAAAACTTCTTCTTTATTTAATGAGTTATAAGTACTTTTATTTTTTAATTTATTATTTAAATAGTTTTCTAATCTTGCATGACTTTCGTTTAATATTTCAGACGCGCTCATACCTTTTTTATAAAAATAAGTATCAGGATAAAGAATGCCCTCTCTAAATGAAAGATTGGTGTTGATACATTTTAGAAAACTACAGTCATTTATTAAGTATGAATCATTAATTAAGTTTTCTATATCATAAATATTCAATCCCTCATTAATTTTTAATTTATGGGTAATTGTTTCGCCTGATTTTATTAAGTTAATAATTTCTAAAATTGATTTATTAGCAATTTGATATTCGCCGTATTGTATTAAATTAATATCATTTCTTAGAGAATAAATCTTTAAAAAAAGCTTATTAGTAAAATTTATCGGTAAAAATAATGAAAAAACTTCATAAATAGTATCGCCCCTTTCAATATTTATAACTAAGTTTTTATTTTGAGGAACATGATCAAAAAATGCTTTGTAAGGAGCATATATTGATAATGATATTAGTAAGCTACAAATTATTAGGGATCTTATTAAATGCATAATGAACGTTTAAATAACAATAGTTATTGTAAACATTTAAAAAGATTTAAAAAATTAAATTTTTATGAATTTGAATTTATATATTCAACAGCTTCATTTACTGTAGAAATTTTTTCAGCGTCTTCGTCAGCAATTTCAAGATCAAATTCTTCTTCAAGCGCCATTACAAGCTCAACAGTATCTAATGAATCAGCTCCAAGATCATCAACGAAGGATGAATCACTTTGAATTTCTTCAACAGATTTACCTAATTGATCACTTACAATTTTTTTGACTCGATCTTCAACACTCATAATATCTCCATTACCCTATATTGAAATTTGACACATTTTACATGTAATAGTTCAAAGTTGCACATTTTTATTAGTACATAAGCAAACCACCATCAATTGATATGGTTTGACCTGTAATATATGAGGCCTCATCAGAAGCCAGAAATGCTACCAATTTAGATATATCTTCACAGCGACCCAAACGGCCGAGGGGAATAGATTTTTCTATTTGTTTTTTAGAATCTTCATCTAAAAAAGATGTCATATCTGTGTCTATATACCCTGGAGCAACACAGTTTACAGTTATGTTTCTAGAACCCAGTTCCTTTGCAAGTGACTTAGTAAAACCATTAAGTGCTGACTTTGATGAAGAATAATTGACTTGTCCAGGATTGCCCATTAATCCAGAAATAGATGATATGTTTATGATTCTACCTTTTTTATTTTTGATCATATTTTTTACAAAAATCTTTGAAAGGTTGAAAACTCCATTAAGATTAGTATCAATAACGTTATCCCATTCTTCATCTTTCATTCTTAAAAAAATCTGGTCAGAGGTAATACCTGCATTATTGATAAGAATGTCTGGTAGCAAATTTTTTGTTTTCAAGTCATTAAAACAATTTTGAATATCTTCTCTAGATGTAACATCTAGTTTTACAGGGATAAGATTTTTAATTTTTCTATCAAACTCGAATTCATTTCTCGATGTTCCAACAACTACATAATCATTTTCAGCAAAATGATAAGCAATTGAATTACCAATTCCTCTTGATGCGCCAGAAATAAAAACATTACCACTACTCATAGTTCTTCCTTAATTTTATCAAAAAAATCTTCAGATGAAGTCGAGTACACATTTTCAATATCATTAGCTTTAGCTAAACCAGATAAAACCTTATTCGGACCACATTCGATAACAATACCATCATATTTTTTAATCTGTTTCATTGTATTAATCCACTGGACAGGCATGACTAATTGATTTAATAAATTTTCTTTTAGATTATCAATATTTTTAGGAATTTTGTTATTTACATTTTGAATTATTGAATACTCTGGTAAAGAAAAATTAATTTTATTTAACTCACTTTCAAATTGATCAAGAGTATTTCTCATTACTTTAGAATTAGAAGCAACACTTACTTTAAGTTTAATACACTTTTTATAGCCACAATCCTTTAAACGATTAATAACTTCATCAACTCCTTCTTCGGTGCCTGAAACAACAATTTGTTTAGGTGAATTAAGATTTGCTGGTGTAACTATTGTCTTGATTTCATCTTCAACTTTGGAACATATCTCATTAATCAGACCAAGATCAACATCAAGAACAGCGCACATTGATCCCTTTGGACACTTTTCCATAAGTTTTCCTCTTTTGTGAACTAGCGATAGGCCTTCAGGCAAAGAAATAGCATTTGCTGCAACCAAAGCACTATATTCTCCAAGTGAGTGTCCACATAAAATATCAGGAATTAATCCTAGTTTATTTGAAATATTTTTAAAATCTAAAATTGATGCTAGGAGAATTGCTGGTTGAGTTATAGATGTCTTGTTTAAATCTTCAATGGGTCCATTATTAATAACATCTATGATATTGAAACCAAGTAAATTGTTTATTTCCTCTTCATATGACTTAAGTAAGTCTGTTGAATGATGATTGAGCATTCCAAGAGACTGTGAACCTTGTCCTGGAAAAAGAATACTTATATGCCTAGGCATAACTATGATGTTACTTCTTCTGACTCTTCTTTGATAGGTTTTCTTAGATCTTTAATCAATCTGCCTTTATAAAAACCATCTTTCGTCATTTGATGACGAAGATGTTTCTCACCAGAAACAGGATCAATTGATAAAGTTTTAGAGTTTAAAGCATCATGAGATCTTCTTTGACCCCTTCTAGACCTTGTAACTTTGCTTTTTTGTACCGCCATAATATACCCTAAAAAAAGCTATCCTAACAAAATTTAATTGATAATAACAGGAAATTTATTCAAGACTTAAAATCAAATTATTAAATTCCACTGGAAGTTTAGATTTAACTCTTACCATTTTATTGTTTAAATCTGGGAAGATAATTTCTTTAGCATGAAGTGCCATTTGATGATTTCCAATATTTAGCGATTTATCAAAATCTTTATCACCATATTTTTTATCAAAAATAATATGATGGTTTAACTTAGATGCATGTATTCTTATTTGATGAGTTCTCCCAGTATCAATTTCAACATCTACAAGTGATGTATTTTTAAGTTTCTTTTTTAAAATAAATTTAGAAAATGCTACTTTAGATGTCAAAGTAGAATTTTTATATATGGGTATATCGACAGTAATATTTTTCTTTATCTTTCCCTTAAGAATTGTTGAATAGGTTTTCTTAACGTCTTTATTTTTTAAGCATTTGCTGAAGTGTTTTGCAGCTTTTTTATTTTTTGCAAAGACTATGCAGCCTGATGTTGACTTATCTAGTCTGTGACATAAATCCAGGTTATTTCCATATCTTTTCCTAAATATATCAATCAATCCATAGGAGTTCTTTGATCCTCCATGAACAGCTATATCATTTCTTTTATTAGCAACTATAAAATTATCATTCTCATAAATTATATTTTTAGTGTGTTTTGAAATTTGATCTGATTTTATTATCTTTATTTTCTTATCTAAGATTTCAAGATTAGGTGGTATTCTTATTAGGTCATTTAATTTAAGTTTATAGTTAGGTTTTTTTCTAGAAGAATTAACCCTAACCTCACCCTTTCTTATAATGTTATAAATTTTACTTTTAGGAACTGTACTGAATATCGAAATTAAAAAATTATCTATCCTTCTACCTTCATTATCTTCATTGATTAGTATTTTTTTGACAGTCATCATACAAATCTATAGGATATACACTTAAATAACTAGGTTTTCCTAGAAAATTAATAAGAAAGATAAATACAACAGTTATATATTTAAAAGCTCCTAATAGAGCTGATCATGTAAGCACTAAAGAGTAAGACTTACTGATAAACGCTTAGTAAAAGCACACTGCTGAATTATCTTCCTATACAGGGAGAAAAAATGAAAAGAATATTAATAAATTCATCCTATGGTGATGAACTACGAGTAGCACTTGTTGATGGTGCCAAATTATACGACTTTGATACAGAATCACCTGAAAAAGTACTTCTTAAGGGAAGTGTATTTAAGGCAACTGTATCTAGAATTGAATCTAGTTTAGATGCTGCGTTTGTAAATTTTGGCTCAGAAAGACATGGATTTCTTCCATTAAAGGATCTTTCAAGTGAATTTTATAAAAAGGACAAAAAAGGTAAATCAATATGTACGTTAGAAGAAGGCCAAGAAATTGTTGTTCAAGTAACAAAAGAAGAAAGAGGAACTAAAGGAGCCGCTCTAACAACTCAGATTGGTTTGGCTGGGAGGTTTTTAGTACTAATTCCAAATTCTTCCCGATCTGGTGGTATTTCTAGAAGAATTAGTGGGGAAGAAAGAGATCAAATAAAAAATATTCTTGATAAGCTAAATATTCCTGAGAATATGAGTGCAATTGTTAGGACAAATGGTTTAGGCAGATCTGTTGAGGAATTAAGCTTAGATTTAGCCTATCTACTTGCTTTATGGGATGAAATTAACAATACAATTCCAAATGCAACATCACCATCTTTGATATACAGAGACGATAAATTAATTGTAAGAGTTGTCAGAGATTATTTTAAAGAAGATATTGAAGAAATATTAATTGATAATATAGAAATTTTTAATGAAGCTAAAGAATTTATTGAAGCTGTAATTCCAGATCATTCTGAAAAAGTTAAGTTTTATGATGAGGAGATACCTTTATTTAATAGATATCAGATTGAATCTCAAATAGAGCTAGCTTTTCAAAGAGAAATATCATTAAACTCAGGTGGTTCCATTGTTATTGATCCCACTGAGGCCATGACAACAATTGACGTTAATTCTGCAAGATCTACAAAAGGTAAAGACATTGAAGAAACAGCTTTTAGAACAAATATAGAAGCAGCAACAGAAGTTGCTAGGCAATTAAGACTTAGAGATGTCGGTGGTCTAGTTGTAATAGATTTCATAGACATGATGAATGAAGATAATCAAAATAAAGTGGAGTCTGCATTTAGAAAAGCTATTTTCTATGATAGGGCAAGAGTACAAGTATCAAATATATCTAGATTTGGTCTTTTAGAAATATCAAGACAAAGATTGCGTCCTTCATTAAATGAATCTTATGATATTGAACACGTTTTAGTAAGAGGTCCAAGATCTCTTGGGCTTTCAATTCTTAGAATTGTTGGCGAAGATGCAGCAAAAGAAAATACTGGTGAAATACATGTTTATGTTCCATCAGATGTTGCTAGCTATCTTTTGAATGAAAAAAGATATGACATTATAAGTATCGAAAAAACAAATAAAGTTAAAGTTCTAGTAATTGCTGATCCATATAAATCAAGGCCATATTACAAAGTCGTAAGAATAAAAAGCTCAGATGTTAAAAATACAGATTCTTATAAATTGACACCAGATAGTCCAGAACCTGATATTAATTGGAGAGATTCTAGTAATCAGTCAAAAACTATGAAACCATTAGTTGATGGTGTTAAACCACCAAAAATGCCTAAAACAAGAAAATCTGGCTTAATGACATGGTTAAAGTCAATTACTGGTATAGAGGTTGAAGAGACCAAAAAAAAGAAAAGACCACAAAGAAAATATAAAAGAAAAAATAATGCACAACGTGGTAAGTCTAATAAAAACTTCAAAAATAAGCCTAATAATAAAGTAAATAAAAATAATAAAGCTTCATCTACTAATAAGACTAAAAATACAAGCAAAAAAAATAATGATAAAAGAAGCTTTAAAGCTAAAGAATCAAAAAAACAGGAACCTAGAAAAGAATCACAAAGTAAAACTAAAGAACCTGCAATAAAGGAAATCGTTAAAGAAAAAAAACCAAAAAAGGATATTCCTCTTAGAGCTAAGAATGATCCTCGACAAAAGAACTAATTAATAATCCAGATAAACTCGTTGTTGGTGGAACATAAGGCAAATCATTGTATTTATACCAATTAGCTTCAACGATCTCAGTTTCGTCAACTTTTATTTCACCAGAATCGTATTCACAAGAAAATCCTAACATCAATTGAGAAGGAAATGGCCATGGTTGACTTCCATAATATTTAAGATTTTTAACTTTAATATTTACTTCTTCTAAAACTTCTCGTTTTACTGTTTCTTCCGCGGATTCTGATACTTCCACAAAACCTGCCAAAACACTGAACAAACCTTCAGGAAATAAATTATTTCTGGCTAATAAGATTTCGTCACCCCTAGTAACCATAGCCAATACACATGGTGCTATTGATGGATATATCATTGTAGATGTTGTTGGACAAACTAATGATTCTTCGTTTGTATCAAATTTATTTAATTCACCAGAATAGCCTGAATATTTATTGCTTCTTATCCAGTGTAATAATTGATTTGCCCTACCCATTAAAACAATATCTTCAGGTTCAGAAATTGCTAACAAATGTCTAACATCATATTCAACAAGTGATTTATAACCAATATTTATATCATTTTCACAATTAGAAATATCAACAGCATAAATATTGTTTTCTGATTCAGCTATTCCAATGACAATAGAATTATTAATATCAATATCTAAATAGTTGCTATCGAGTAAAAAAGTTTTAATTTCAGTTTCGTAAAATATTTTATTATTCTTAAAAATAATAAATTTATTATTTTCTTTATCATTTATTTCTAAAAATTTTTTAAAATGCATGTCAAATAAGTTTAAAATATCCTAATGTTCAATGAAGTCCAAAAATTATTTCTAGGTAATGCCCCAGGATGGTACAAGTCTACCATAATAGGCTTTCTTATTATTAACCCACCATTATTATTGATACTTAATTCTATGGGATTAGATGGAAATTTTATAATTGGCTGGGTTTTTTTATTACAGTTTATCTTTACATTGGCTTTAGCTTTAAAGTGTTATCCACTTCAACCAGGAGGCCTGCTTGCATTGGAAGCAATTGTCATGGGCTTAACATCAACAAAGTCTGTATTTCATGAAATCGAAAATAACTTAGAAGTAATACTCCTATTGGTCTTCATGGTAGCAGGTATATATTTTATGAAGAACTTAATGTTAACAATATTTACTAAATTGTTATTAAGCATTCGTTCAAAAACATTATTATCACTTTTATTTTGTATTTCTGCTGCAGTTTTATCTGCTTTTTTAGATGCCCTAACAGTAACAGCAGTATTAATTGGAGTAACTATAGGCTTTTACAGAATTTATCATGCTGTAGCATCAGGTAGCTCATTTGCTGATGAATCGCATGATTACCATGCTAACTCTTCAATAAATACTTTGAAGCTAGAAGAATTAGAAAGCTTCAAAGCTTTTCTTAGAGATCTAGTTATGCATGGTGCAGTTGGAACTGCTTTGGGTGGTGTGTGTACACTAGTTGGAGAGCCACAAAATTTACTGATCGCTACCATTGCTGGTTGGGAGTTTGTTGAGTTCTTCCTAAGAATGGCTCCGATAACTATGCCTGTTTTTGTAGCAGGTATTTTTACATGTTTTATCATTGAGAAATTTTCTATCGCTGGTTTTGGCAACCAGCTACCTCCTAATATAAGAGAAATCTTTAATGATTATTCAGTATACAGAGAGGAAAATATCACAGCTAAAGATAGAGCAGAACTTCTTGTAGAGTCTTTGGTTGCGGTTTTTCTTGTAATTGCTCTTGGATTACATTTGGCTGCTGTCGGTCTAATTGGATTAAGTGTGATAATTTTGCTAACTGCATTTAAGGGTATCACGGAAGAACATCATTTAGGTGAGGCATTTCACGAGGCCCTACCTTTTACAGCATTACTTGCGGTGTTTTTTGCAATTGTAAGTGTTATTCATGACCAACATCTTTTTTCTCCAGTAATTGATTATGTCTTATCACAGGATCCTTCAACTCAACCCTCACTATTCTTTGTTGCAAATGGTTTTCTTTCTGCAATAAGTGACAATGTATTTGTTGCAACAATCTATATCAATGAAGTCAAAAGTGCTTTTGATAGTGGAGTTATTACTGAAACACAGTTTAATAATCTTGCTATAGCAATTAATACTGGTACAAATATTCCTAGTGTTGCAACACCAAATGGTCAAGCTGCTTTTTTATTTTTATTAACATCTTCACTTGCCCCACTAATTAATCTCTCCTATTTAAGAATGGTATATATGGCACTACCATACACAATAGTTTTATCAATCGTCGGATACACAGCAATTAATTTATTTCTTTAATGAAAGCTTTGGATAGAAAGTTTTGCGTCGCTCCAATGATGCAATACACAGATAAGCATGATCGTTTTTTATTGCGTTTAATATCAAAAAAAGTTTTTTTATATACCGAAATGATTGCAACAGGTTCATTGATATATGGTAAATGTTTTGATCAGTTAGAATTCAATGAAGAAGAGCATCCTGTAGGTATTCAATTGGGCGGCTCCAACGTTTCGGATCTTATTGAATGCTCAAAAAAATGTGAACAATTTGGTTATGACGAAATAAATCTTAATGTAGGATGCCCATCTGATAGAGTTCAAAAAGGAAAATTTGGAGCATGTTTAATGCTTGAGCCAAATTTAGTATCTGAATGTTTATCAAATATGCAAAATTCGGTAAGTATTCCAGTTTCTATTAAATGTAGGCTTGGAATTGATGACAATGAAGATTATGAATTTCTTTATAATTTTGTTTCAATTGTTAAACAATCAGGAATTAAAGTTTTTATAATACATGCCAGAAATGGAATTTTAAAAGGACTTAGCCCACGTCAAAATAGAAACATACCTCCTTTAAAGTATGATTATGTTTATAGGTTAAAAAATGACTTTCCTGATCTTGAGATAATAATAAATGGTGGAATTAAGAATCTTGATGATTCTTCGCATCATTTAAATAGAGTTGATGGAGTTATGATTGGAAGAGCTGCATACGATAATCCATTTATGTTAAAAGATATTGAACCAAGGTTTTATAAACTTGATTCATCAATAAATTCAAAAAAAGAAGTACTAAATCTATATTTAGAATATGTTGAGAGACAAATTCAAAATGGTCACAATTTAAGCAAGATGATGAAGCATTTGTTTGGTTTATCTAGAGGAGATAAATATGCTAAGTCTTTTAGAATAAAAATTTTGGAAGTCATCAGAGATAATAGTTTGAAAAATCATAAAAATGATCTTGAAGATCTTTTAGTCTATTAAAAAATCTTCCATATCATCAATAAAATCATCTTGAACATCAATACCATCTGCAATTTCATAATTCATTGATTGAATATAGGCGTCTTTTACAAATGAATATTTGTCACCAGACAGTAATGATTCAACATCCAACAACCTCTCTCTTGTTTCAATTGCATCAATAGTTTTTAAGGCGATGTTTACATCGGTATCGGTCATATGAAATGTAACTGATGAAAAAGATGATACGGGCCTACTTAATGTATCCCTTAAAGTTGATGGCCCTAAACCAGGTAACATTATGTAAGGACCCTGTCCTACACCCCATACAGCTAAAGTTTGTCCAAAATCTTCTTCATGTCTTTCAAGTCCAATTTTTGAGGCAACGTCAATAAACCCGCCCAATCCAATTGTTGAATTTATTAAAAATCTTGAAAAATCATTTACAGATTTTTTTGGTTTGCCTTGAAGAAATTGATTAATTGAAGTTTCAACATCCTCAAGATTATTAAAAAAATTTGATACACCAATCTTAATTTTGGGCGGAAATTTTGAATATGTCCTAGCAATTGGCTTTAAAATATTTTCGTCTAACTTTTCATTAAATTCAAAGGTTTTTCTATTGAAGTTTTCATATGGGTCTCTTATCTCATCTGCTATTAAATAATTAAAAGAAAAGACAAGAGTAAATAAATATAAATATTTCACAATTAACTAAGTATCTGACAAAATTCTTTTAGATATCTCCTCTGTTATTTCAGAATTATAATCTAAATTAAAATCATGTAGGTTTTTATCAAATTTATATGTACCAAGGTGATTAATGTTATCAGAAATTAATATGCTGCTATTTTGATTTTCTATATTAAAAATATTGTTAGAAATATATCCAAAAATTTTTATATTTAGTTTTTTTAACATTGTTATAGTTTTTTGAAGATCTGAATTTGCTAATATATTAGGTGTTGTAATCAAAATAAATTCATCTATTGAAAGTTCATTAAAAATTGTTAGATATACATCGCCAGTGCCAGGAGGCATATCAATCAATAGATAATCCAATTCACCCCATTTTGTATCATGAACTAGCTTCTTAATCGCGCCACTTAACATAGGACCTCTCCATACAGCTGCATCTTCATAATTCATAATATTTCCCATAGATATAATCTTTATACCTTTCTTTGTAATCGGTATGATTTGTTTATCTACAATTTCATTTTTTGTATCCAGATTAAATAATATATTTTGATTAGGTCCATAAACATCTGCATCCAATATCCCTATTTTTTTATGCTTAGATAGACTAAGAGCTAGAGATGCTGTAATTGAACTTTTGCCAACTCCGCCTTTAGCAGAACCGAATGCAATTATTTTTTTTATAGACATATTAAGTAATATTTTCACATATAATACAGATAATAAATGGACAATTCTAAAAAAACTAAAAGAAAAATACTTGTCACTCAAGCTTTGCCTTATGCAAATGCACCACTGCACTTAGGACATATTCTTGAAGCTGTTCAAACAGATATTTGGACTAGATTTCAAAACTTTAATGGTAACGAATGCCTATTCTTTTGTGCTGATGATACTCATGGAACACCAGTTATGTTGAAAGCTAATGAAATGGGTATAAAGCCAGAAGAATTAATTTCTGACGTTTATAAAGACCATAAATCCTCATATGAACTTTACGGAATAAATTTTGCAAATTTTTACTCAACACATAGTGATGAAAATAGAAAATATTCAGAATATATATATGAATGCGCCAAAAATAATAATTTAATTTCTAAAGCAAATATTGAACAATATTATGACGAAAAAGAAGAAATGTTTCTTTCTGATAGATTTATTAAAGGAACATGTCCAAAATGTGGTGCTGAAGATCAGCATGGTGACAATTGTGGTGTATGTGGAGCATCTTACAACGTACTTGATGTTAAAAAACCAATATCGATTATCTCAAATACAGTTCCAATTAAAAAAGAAAGTGAGCATATATTTTTTGATCTACCTCAAAAGAATAAAATGCTTAAAGATTTTTTAAAAAATGTAGATCTTCAAAAATCAATTAAAAACAAGTTAAACGAATGGCTAAATGATGACTTAAAAAAATGGGATATTTCTCGAGATGCGCCCTATTTTGGTTTTGAAATACCTGGAGAAAAGGATAAGTATTTTTATGTGTGGGTAGATGCACCTATAGGTTATTTAGCATCAATCTCTAACTGGGCAGAAAAGAGTAAATTGAATATGCAAGATTTATGGTCAGAAAATTCTGAATATGAGATTTATCATTTTATTGGAAAAGATATTGCTTATTTTCATGGATTATTTTGGCCTGCGTTATTGAGTGCAGCAAACCTCAAATTACCAAGTGGAATCAATGTTCATGGTTTTTTAACTATAAATGGTGAAAAAATGTCTAAGTCAAAAGGTACAGGTATATTAGCAAAAGAATTTGCTGAGATTACAAATCCTGAAACTTTAAGATATTACTTTGCAGCTAAACTTAATAACAAAGTTGAGGATATAGATTTAAACTTTGATGATTATGTTCAAAGGATAAATTCTGATTTAGTAGGCAAATACTTAAACATTGCATCAAGATCTGCGTCATTCTTAAAAAAGAATAATAATGTTTTATCAACAAATATTGATAACAATATTCTTGATAATTTAGCGTCTAAAAAAGACGAAGTTGTGTCCTTATATGAATCTAGAGAATACTCAAAATTAGTTAGGATTATTATGAATTTGGCTGATGATGTTAATAAATATATAAATGAGCAAACTCCATGGAAAAAAGAAATGGATGAAGCAGTTGATATAAGTTCAACTACAATAAAAGCTTTTTATATTTTATCTTTATATCTTCATCCAATCATACCCAATATTACCAATGAGGCATTTAAATTCTTAAATATTAAAAAAGTTTCAATTAATAATGTTGATGAAGCAATAACAAAAATAAATGATTACAAACCATTGCTAAATAGACTTGAAAAAATAATAATTCCTAAGGAAGAAAATATGGATAATGTAAATTTAATTAATATTGATCAATTTTCAGCTGTTGATTTAAGAGTTGCTAAAATTATCAAGGCAGATGACGTTGAAGGAGCTGATAAGCTGCTTCAACTAACTTTAGATGTTGGAGATTTAGGAACAAGAAATGTATTTGCTGGAATTAAAAGTGCTTACAAACCTGAAGATCTTACTGATAAGTATATTGTTTTAGTCAATAATTTAGAGCCAAGAAAAATGAAATTTGGAATATCTGAGGGAATGGTGCTTGCCTCTAGTAATGATGAAGGTATTTATTTAGTTTCACCAGATGAAGGTGCAAAACCTGGGATGAAGGTAAGATAATGGTTAAAACTGACATAATTGTAATAGGCGCAGGTCCAGTTGGATTATTTACAGTCTTTGAAGCTGGATTACTTGGATTAAATTGTACGCTTATTGATAATCTTGATAAACCTGGGGGTCAATGTGCTGAGTTATATCCTGAAAAACCAATATACGATATTCCAGGTGTTCCATTTCAAACTGCTCAAGAACATGTTGACGCCCTATTAGAACAAATTAAGCCTTTTGACTATGAATTACATCTTTCAGAAAGGGTTGATTCAATTAAAGAAATTAAATATGAAGATGATAATTTTTGGAAGGTTAAAACAACTGAAGAAAAAGAATTTTTTTCAAAAAATATTTTTATTGCAGCTGGAGCTGGATCTTTTGAGCCTAGGAGACCTCCAAATATTGAAGACCCGGATAAGTTTCTTACAAATGGTGTTGAATATGCAGTTAGGTCTGTTGACAAATATAAAGGCAAAAATATTTTTATATTTGGCGGCGGTGATTCAGCACTTGATTGGACAGTTGAATTATCTAAGATTGCAAAATCTATAAGCTTAGTTCATAGAAGAGATGCATTTAGAGGTGCACAACATACTGAAGAGCTCATGAGAAATTTAGTGAAAGAAAATAAGGTTAATTTACTCACTCCATATCTTATTGATTCAATTATTGGAGATAAAAAAGTTGATTCTATAACTTTAAAAAACTTTGAAACTAATGAAATTGAGTCTTATGAAGCAGATGAATTATTATTTCTTTTTGGTCTCAATAAAAAACTTGGTCCAATACTTGATTGGAATATTGATTTAAACGGAAAAAAAATAAAAGTAAATACAGAAAACTATCAAACTTCAAAAGAAGGAATATTTGCTGTTGGAGATATCAATGACTATCCTGGAAAACTTGATTTAATTTTATCTGGATTTCATGAAACTACATTAGCAGTTCAAGAGGCCTACAAAAGGATCTATCCCGGAGAAAGAGTCCCTTTTGGTTACACAACTTCAAATTCAAAATTACAAGAAAAACTTGGTGTTAAAAAATAGATTTAGAAAATATCTTCCTGTAGTTGTAGATATTGAAACTGGGGGCTTTGATCCAGAAGTGAATGCAATTTTAGAGATTGCCATTACCCTCATTGAAGAAAAAGAGAATAAATTCGTACCTGGCGAAACATTTAGACATCATATTAAGCCTTTTGAAGGGTCTATTGTTGAAAAGGAATCACTTGAATTTACAAAAATTAAGTTAGATCATCCATTAAGGAAAGCTGTTCTTGAAAAAGATGCTCTTCAAGATTTATTTAAAACTATTAACAAAGCGAGAAATAAATATGAATGCTCAAGAGCTATTTTAGTTGGTCATAATGCACATTTTGACAAATCTTTTCTAGATGCATCTGTAATAAGGAATAACATAAAAAAAACTCCATTTCATAAGTTTTCTGTAATAGACACTGTTTCTTTAGGTGTCCTTGCAACAGGCCAAACTGTTCTTGCTAGAATATGCGAAAAGTTGTCAATTGAATACGATAATGATGAAGCTCATTCTGCTGCATATGATACTAAAGTGACAGCTGAAGTTTTCTGTAAAATTATTAATAATTTTGACTTTTAAGACTCTACTGAATCTATGAGTTTCTTTAACTCACCATTTTCATGCATTTGAGCAATAATATCAGCACCTCCTACAAGATTTCCCTTAATAAATACCTGTGGAAAGGTTGGCCAATCTGAAACTTTGGGCAATGCTACTCTGACATCATCATTTTCTAATACATCTACATAACTAAATTGTGATTCGCATTCAATCAATGTTTGTACAGTTCTTGCTGAAAAACCACATCTTGGTTCATATGGAGTACCTTTCATATAAATCAATATGTCATTCTCTTTAATTTGTTCTTTAAGTTTTTTTTCTATATTCATTTTATTTCCTAATAATTTCTAAATATTTAGATATTGTTTCCTCAAAACCGTAATGAAGAGAATCTACTATAATTGCATGTCCAATAGATACCTCATTAATATTACCCATTTCAACTAAATAATGTAAGTTATTTAGATTTAAATCATGACCTGCATTGATTTTTAAATTTAAACTTATAGCATGATCAATAATTTTTTTTATTTCGTCTATTATAGATAAATTTTCATCATTTATTGCTTTAGCAAAAGCACCGGTATGAATTTCTATCAAATTAGCACCCATTTCAGCCGCATAGTCTACACCTTGAATATTATCAATAAATAAACTAATTTGGGCATCATTTGAGTTTTCTTTTAGTAAAAGTATCAAGTTTTCTAATTCTGAATCATGTGAACCAGAAGACCATCCATGATCAGAAGTAATTTGATCAATAGAATCAGGAACTAAGGTTATTTGTTCAGGCTTTATGATTTCAGTCAATTCACAAAAACCAATGAATTCTTTATTAGGTTTCGAGAATGGATTTCCTTCAATATTGAATTCAACTCCCCTAGCCTTTGTTAATTTAGAAATATTAATGACGTCATCACTAGTTGCGTGTCTATGATCGGGTCTTGGATGAAGTGTTAACCCATCAACTCCAAGATCAATAGCCTTATTGGCAAAGTATTCTATTTGAGGATAATTCTCGCCTCGTGCGTTTCTAAGAAGAGCAATTTTATTAAGGTTTACGCTTAATTTCATTTGTTAATTATATATTTCAAATATTACCTGTATAGATCTTCTTTTTCAGTGACAGTCAAATCAAATGCATCGTTTGTTTCAGAACTATCATGTTTGAAACCTTTGATTAAAACAACTGGCTTTTTTTCATTACTTTGACCCATTAATAAACCTGCTGCAGATGCCAGTTCATCAGCAACAGCTACTTCAGTCCCCCTAAGTTTTTTTCCATAAATATCTTTGTTGCCTTTGAGATCGACAAGACTTTGGATGTTATGACTTGCTAATGCAAAATTGATTACACCTGATCTATAAGGTCTAGTCATTGAGTCAGTAATTATTATTGATATTTTTTTATTTAATTTTTTTGATAAATTGTTTTGAATATCTTTTGCACTTTTTTTGGGATTTTTAGGTAATAAGAGAGCAAGATTTTCATCAGGTACATTTGAAAGGTCTATGCCTGCATTAATATTTATAAATCCTAATTTATGCTCAACAATTATCACATTTTTTTTTGTAGAAAGTATTCTATTTGATTCATTTATTATGGCTTGAACTAATCCTTCATCTTTATTCAGTTTTTTTGATAAATTTTTAGCCTCCTCAGATATTTCTATTGTTTTCAAATTTTCATATCTATTTTCAGCTTTTGATACAATTTTTTGAGCTATAACAACAATGTCATTGTCATTAATTATCAATTTATTGTTTTTAATGGAATCAAATATAATTGATGGCAAGTCATCACCTGGTTCAACTAAAGGAAAATTATTTAAAGCCAATAATTCAAGAGAATTCATAATATTGAGAATATATTTTGGTTAAAGATAACATATATAAACAAAAATTCATTCATCATGTATACTTTCCTGCAATGACAACCATAGATAAAACATTACTAGATATATTAGTTTGTCCAGTTTCAAAAGAAGCACTGTCATATGATGAAAGTACAAATGAATTAATTTGTAAAGAATCTGGTTTGGCTTATCCAATAAGAGACGGTATTCCTGTAATGCTTCCTGAAGAAGCACGCAAAGTTTAGTAATCGCGCCCGTAGCTCAGTTGGATTAGAGTGCTTGGCTACGAACCAAGAGGTCGGGAGTTCGAATCTCTCCGGGCGCGCCAATCTTCTATAAATATTGGTATGTAAATTGCATTACTATTTACATGAATGATTACATAGAAAGGTTAATTGACTTTTGTAAAAACGAACCGCTATGGGCACTTGCTTTTTTCTTTTGCGGTTTCATTATTGGTGATACATATTTTTATCTTTTAAATTAAACTAATTTTAGAGTTTTACATTATTACATTTATCAAAATACGTAAATATTGGAATAAAATTATTTATCTTAGTTATATTTATAAAATTAGTTAGAGAAAAATACCAATCACACGATCTATAAACCAATAGAAACCCATTCCGCCAATACAAATACTTACACTAATTTTTGAGATTTTAGTGACATTAAACTTTTTTGATAAAAATAAAATTATTAATGGTATGGGTATCAAAGCTATTTGCGCAATTTCAATACCAACATTAAAAAAGAATAATGATAAAAGCATTTTGTTATTTGCTATACCAATATCTAGTAAAGCTCCAGCAAATCCAAGCCCATGAAGTAAACCAAAACCAAATGCCATTATCCATGGTGTTTTAATTGAATCTTTATTTAAATTTATCTCGGTTGCTAAATATATAATCGTTAATGCAATTAAGGCTTCGATAGTTCCTTGAGGTAAAGATATTAGCTCAAAAACTGTTAAGCCAAGTGTAATACTATGGGCAATTGTAAAAGCCGTAATAGTCTTAATTGTATTTATAAAACCAGATATACAAAAAAGTAATCCAAATATAAATAAAATATGATCTAAACCATCAAATAGATGAGAAAAACCTAGCTCTAAATATGAGAATGGAAAATAATTATTCTCTAAAGGTATTTTAAGAACATTATTTTGAACATTTACAACTCCCTCAAATGTATCATCATTAAAGTTTATTGTTATTAGAGCATCAGTTAAAACACTAAGATTAATAATTTCGATAGACGATCCCTTTAGAGTCGACAAACAGTCTAAAGATATAATCTCATTTATATATTTTCCTTGATAAAAAAGATCATTTGATTCCGTTGAACATTTATCAGGGAAAATTACTTCAGCCCTTCTGCCAATATTCTTATATGGGTACATCCATACAGCTTCATATGAAAGATCATCATTTAATTGTTTTATGACAAGATGAGCTGGATTAAATTCATGAGAATTTATGTCTAAGGATCCTAAAAAAAATAATGTAAAAAGAAGTTTTTTCATTAAATTTGTAGATCAGGATTGATATAAATTTTATATTCAGACCTAATTTGATTTAAGTAATTTTTAATTGCCTCATCTCTTTGAGTCTGTAAAAAATCAACTTCAACTTGTTTTAAGACACTTGTAATATTTGGTAAATATCCCTGAGAATAATTTCTTACATATATGATATGGTGACCAAATGGTGATTCTAATGGACCAATCCATTTATTAAGTTCAACATCTATAAAATTTGAGCTAAAATCTTCACCAAATTCACTTTTAATCTCTCTTTCACTAACATCAACAAAATTCTTGCCTAAGAAAAAAGGATCAGAGTTAATGGAAGTATTATTTAACAAATCTATATAAGCTTTTGATGATCTTTCAAAAGAATTATTCTCATTAGAAAAAAAATAGTGACTAAAAGTATATTTTGAATCAATAAAATATTTATTATTGTTTTTATTAAAATATTCAATTAAATCTTCATTTGATGGTGAATCTGGAATTGATTCTTGTTTTAAAAAAGATATTTTTTGGGCTAATCTTCTTTTAATGATTCGATCTTCTCTATCTAAACCTAGTTTTAGAGCTTCTCTATACAAGATTTCTTCTTCTACAAGATTGTTTATAATACGAGCTATTTCATCGTCATTTGGATTTCTACCAACTTGAGATTTCCATGCAGTTACTAGGCTTATAATCTCTTGATCACTTATATATATTTCTTTTTCATCGTAAGAATTTAACCCCATATCAATAAGATACAATGTTAATCCAACAATAAAAAATATAGAGAGTTTATACTTCAATTTAATTAGTAATACCTAATCAATATTTCTCATCTGAATTGTTCCACCGAGAGGAATAACCTCAACATCAGATTCTTCAGGGACATACCATATTGGAGATGACCATGCCCTTTCTTGAATTGTTTCATGGAGATCTTCACGAGGTTTATACCCTGCTTTTATTGCATCCCATGTACTCCATCTGCATGAAGGATTTTCAAGAACACGAGCGTAATAAAAAGACTTATCAGCTCTAATAAATTCTGGATCTTTCCACAAAGTTTTTAATTCGGATGAACCAACATCAGTTGATATAGAGCAGTCATTAATATTAACTCTTGCTCCATTATCTGGACACCTAAAAGTTTCAGGATCAGGTTCAAGACCATCAGAACATACTACATCAAAGACTTTTTCCATGGGTCTTCCACTTGTCATATCTATCCACCCTTTAACAATTTGAATTCTTTGAAGTGGTGCACTATTTTTGTCTTTTTTTGCCCAAACAATGAATTCAGGAGAATTGACGCCATCACTTAATAGATCTGAACCCATGGTTACACCTTTTTCATATGCTTCACTAATTAAAGATTCTGAATTTAAATCAATTGATGAAAGGTTAAATCCACCAAAAAATCTTAAAGCAATTCTTGTTCCTGTGGTTGCAAATGTTTCTTTTCTTTTAAATGCGTTAAATATTGATTCTCTTGTATTTTCTTCAGCCCATGCAACTGCTAAGCCTGAAGCACCCCATTGAGTAAAGCCTGTATTTGCATATTCTCCCTGTTCAAAATTAAGTGTACTTGTTGGTTGATTAAATGCCCTCATATACTCTGTCAATCTCTCAACATTTTCTGGTTCAAGGGGAACTGATCCCCTATTTTGAGGATCTCCATCAAGTAGTCCAACTTTTGACCAATAATTTGATTCATCAAGTGATGCAGCAACAACATGAGTATCTGTTGATCCAATCAATCCAAATTTATATGGGTTTCCTTGTCTAGTAAATTCTAATGTCAGTCCATTTAAATATGCTTCTCTAACATAGGATCCAGAAGGTTTACTAAAGGTTGGCGGTATACTTCCAACTCTTGTATCCATAATTTCAAAATCTGCCCAATCATCATCAGGAGATAAAAGAGGATGAGTATCTGAAGTTCCTTTGACTTGAGTAATTTCAACAATTGGTTCATTTCTCATTCGTTTTTTTGAGTAATTAATATCGATGGCATTAGCTTTAAATGTTTCCATCTCAAACATTTGACCATTTGATCCATTTGAATTATGAGGTATTGAGATTGTGTCAACACCCTTTTCTCTTAATTTATCTTGCCAAGTCCATAAATCCTCAGGATTAATAGAATCTATTCTAGTCCAAGGCCTAATTGACGCTTTTGAGGAATTAAAAATAACATTTCTGTGCAAATTTGCGCCTTCTATATCAGTTGATGTGGTGAATTCATATCCAATAAATGTAGTAAAATGTCCAGGATCATTGTGCTCATTTGCTGATCTTGCAACATCTGACCAAGCAGACTTATGAATATCATAATCAAATGATCTTAATGCAAGTTGTGTATTCCTGGTAAAGTACGCTTTAAGAATCTTTGGATGCCAATCTGGATAAGGTTGAATTATTGTGGCTCCTAAAACAGAACTAAATATGCTTGTTCTCACTGCAGCAGATTCAACTGTAAGATTATCCAAATTATTAAGATTATGAAAAGGTTCAGCAAAATCATTCTGAGAAATGTCTGTTGAGGTGTCTGCATATGCTTGAATCATACCCATATAAAATCCATGATCAGTAACTGCATAAAAGTCTAATGGCTCTCTTAGCTTCATTTCATAACCAAGAGGATGTCTAACACCCTCTCCTTTGGCATATCTATATGCATCATCTGGTGACGCAGTTACTCCAAAGACGTAAGCATCAAAAGAGTATTTTGTATGAACATGTAAATCTCCATAGTAAGGATTTCTATCCTTGTTTGGTTTTGGTCTTGGTTTTAAAGAATCTTTTTTTTCAACTGAAAAATCTACTACTTCAAGCGCGGAATCAGTTTGTAATTTTTTAAATAAACTTACAAAGGGTCTACTATCATTAATATCAATAGAAATAAATACTAGAGAAAGAATATATAACCCTACTAATGATAATAAAATATTTCTAATATATTTCATGAACTCCCCAAAATTAACATTAAGATTCTAAATTATAAATTTTGAAAAATTTTGTTACAACACTTATCTTAAAATAAATTTTGCTACTTTTTGTACTTTCAATTAATCTATATCAATCTTTGCGCCTGTAGCTCAGTTGGACAGAGTACTTGGCTTCGAACCAAGGGGTCGGGAGTTCGAATCTTCCCGGGCGCGCCAATAAAAAAAGGGACTCATTTGAATCCCTTTTAAAAATATAACTGAATGCTAAAACTGATAATTTACAGTTAAACCATAAGTTGCATAGTTATTTGGATAACCAAAATATGTAGTTGATGTAAAATCTGTAACAGCCACAAATGCAGATGTCAGATATTCATCATCATTAACATTTTGTCCATACAAACTTATAGATAAATTATCTTTTTCAATTCCAGCTGAGAAATTTAAAGTATCCATTTCTCTGAAACCATTTCCTTGGGATTCAATAATAGCTTGCGCTTGAGGGTTCTCTAATAAAATAGCTTCGCTAGAATATAGATGAGACAGTCTTGTATATCCAGCCCAACCATTCAAATCCCAATTCCATGTTAATGAAGTTGTTATTGTATCCTCAGGAATGTTAGATGGAGTAGTTCCTGAAAGATCTCCAAAAGCTGAACCTGGGAATGAGTCATATATTGGATCTAAAAATACACCACTCATCATTAAATCGAGATTTTCAAGCGGAGAATATACTAGGTCAAATTCATATCCATCTGCAGATTGAGAACCCGCGTTTGCAAGAACAAATCCAGTTCCTATAAAAGTATTTGATTGAAACCCATCAATAGTTTGATCAAATACAGCTATATTTAAGTAACCCGAAGGTAATAATATTTTAGCACCCAATTCAGTTACTTCAGCTTCTTCAGGACCTGCATATCTTCTACCAACTGATCTGTTTGGGCTTATTGGCGTTCCTGCAGCAGCGAGAGCTGCGACTTCGGCAGCGTCGGCATCAGAGTTTCTAGAAATATTCCACGCAGATGCTTTAAAGCCTGTTGATACACCACCATAGACTGTTACTGTGTCACTTACTTCGTAAGATAGCTTGAATGTATAATCAACATTATCATCTGAGCTTTTCCCGTCTTGAGCTGCATTAGGAAAATTTGTAAATTGTGGTAAAAGTTGAAGACCTTGTAATGCAATTAATGGATTAAAATTAGGATCTGTAGCAAGTACTGCAGCCTGTGCAGGTGGGAAACCTGCCGCAATTAATCCCAAAGTACCAGCTCCAACAAAGTCTAGATTTGAAAGAACATCTGTATTTATTTGACTATATGCAACTGTTTTTTCATCCTCCATATAACTTGCGCCAATAATAGCACTTAATTTATCAGTTAGTTGAATATCAACTTGAGCAAATATTGAAGTTGTAGTGTTATCTTGGGTAGCTGTTTCTGTTCCACCCTGACCACTTGCAAATAACAGAGCATCTGGAATACCAAATGCTGCAGCAATTCCACTAATGGTTCCAGGTGGAATAAATGCTTCAACATAAGTTCTCCAAAGTGGCCCAAAATAGATAGACTCGTCCCAGTCAAGATCTTCTTGATAATAATAACCACCGACCAACCAATTTAATTTTTCATTATCATTTGAATATAGTCTAAATTCTTGTGTAACAGCATCCAATTCTTTTGTCTGTGGACTTGGATTAATAATAGGAGCTGCATCAAAATCAACGTCTTGAACATTTGTATTATATGAATTTCTCATTGAAGTGATACTCTCTAGAGTCCTACCATCTCCTTCTCTTGTATAGTGTACCGTTATACCCGAATTATCACCTTCTGTTACTGGATCAAAATCAAAAAACACCTTTTCAGTAAATGGATTATTTGGAATTACTTTTCCTCCAAGCAAAGCTGCTACTTGGTTAGCTGCACCATAATTTGCACTTCCAACCGCACAACATATTTCATCATATTCATCATAATCAACCGTTAATCTCAATGATGCCTCATTTGCTAAATCAAATAACATTTCACCTCTTATAGAAAATCTATCTCTATTATTAGATGTGTTGCCTGTTATCATATTTTCTGAATGTCCGTCAGCTTTATGAAGATTTGCATAGATACTATAGGCTTTAGATTCGTCTAATGGACCAGTTTTATAATATTTAAACTTTTTCATATTATTTGATCCTATTGAGGTAGAAACATAACCAGATTCCTCAAATGATGGTTTTTTTGTTACAACATTAATTACACCAGCTGTAGCATTTTTACCAAAAAGTGTACTTTGTGGACCTCTTAATACTTCTATTCTTTCAATAGCAGGTAAATCAGCTATCTGAGCCTGCATAGATGAACGGTACACTCCATCAATAAAAACAGCTACTGAAGGTTCAATACCAGGGTTGTATGACCCATTACCAAAACCTCTTATTACATATGTAGCCTCAGTAGGTGTTGTAAATCTTCTAGAATCAAGTGCAGGAACAATTGATCTAAGATCATAAATGTCAGTAATATTTGCTTTTTCAATTGTATCAGCGGTAACAACTGAAACTGCAACAGGAACTTCCTGTAATGTTTTCTCAGTCTTTGTTGCTGTAACAATTACTTCCTCAACATTTTGTTGAGAATATAAATATGTTGTTGAAAAAATAACAACAAGACTTAACGCAAATTTTTTCATAATATTCCCCAAATTTTTAGTGCATTATACGATAATTATACATTAGGTTGTATCTCACCACCTGATTCAACCCATTCTTGAAATCCGCCTAAATTATACACATTTTTAAATCCCAGATCTAATAGAGATTTTGCTGCTAAAGCTGATCTATAACCGCCTGCACAATAAACTAAAATATTTGTATTATCATCAATTAAAACAGGATTGTTTGGAGAATTTGGCGAGAGTTTAAACTCTATTAATCCTCTTGGAATATGTACAGCATTTTTAATAAGCCCAAGATTATAAACTTCAGATTCTTCTCGAACGTCTATAATAACTGTCTGTGTATTACTAATTAAATCAACAGATTCATCATAAGATAAACGTTTAACAAGATCATTTGCTTCAATTAAAAGCTCTTCAAGGGATTTAGTTTGCATGTATCTCTCCGCTTATATTATTTCTTTTATTAGATGTTGCAAAAAATACTCCTATTAATATCGTTGCGCATCCTAATATAATTCCACCAGTTATTACTTCATTTAAAAATACTGCTCCCCAAATAATACCAAAAACAGGCAGAAAATAAGCAACGGTAGAGGTTTTCACTGCTCCAATTTTTTCAATTAAATATACATAACCAAAAAAAGCTAATCCGGTTGATATTGAGCCAAGCCACATAGCTGATAACAATGCATTAGTGGATGGAATCTGTGGAGGTAGATTTAGCAATGTAAGAGGAATCATAATAAAACAACTAAAGACAATAGACCAACCAATAAGAACCATTTTGTCAGTCTTTTCTGAATACTTTTGAATAAAGACAGTAGAAAATGAATAACAAGCTGCTCCAATTAAACATAATAATGCAGATATTATTGAAGTTGAGGATGATTCTGGGTTAACAAGGATTATCACACCAATGAATCCGAGAACTAAACCAAATACTTGTTTAAGTGTTACTTTTTCTCCTAGCCATAATAGAGCTATTATCATAGTGTTAAATGCCGTTGTAGCATTCAATATTGCAAGAATGTTTGAATCCGCTCCAAAACTACCATAAGAAAATAATGAAAAAGGAATAGCATTATTTGTTATTGCTAAAACTAATGAATGTTTCCATGCAGGTTTAAGTAAAACAAGGTACTTTTTTCTCAATAAAATAGGTATAAAAACCAAAGAAGCAATTGTTAATCTGGCTTGAACCAATCCTATAGCTCCAAATTCAGGTGCAGCAACTTTTATAAATATAAAAGCGCTACCCCATATTGCTCCAAGAAAAGTTAAAACTACCCAGTACCTTAATTCCATAATCAAATAAAAACCCCCATCGAAATGGGGGTTATAAACTAACTCATGTTAATTACAATTGTTAGACGGAAACTAAAAAATTACCTCTGTCAAAAGGTAAATCCTCCGTTTCCTGTTGTTAAATAAATACTAATAGGACCACCTCCATGTTCAGGGTAGTAATAAACATATTTAGCAATCCCCTTAAAAAATCACTAAATAAGACGCTTATACAGATTATATACGCAATAGTTGGTAAATAAAGTCTTATTTAATATTAAAAAGAAAACTCTAGTTGGGACTTTGGTTCAATAAGATCGGTATTATATGAATTGTTAACTGTTTCATAAGTATTATCACTAAGATATTCTTCTAAAAGACCTTCATCGCCATTAAAAAATTTAAAAGCAAGCATTTTTTTTGCAGAATTCTTGTCTACAGATGAGTTTAGTTCCATCAAAATTGGATCTTTATTTAAGTAAATTAAATTATTCATTAATCAATTATACTGTATATTTATACAGTATACAAGATTTAATCTTCTATCCTTGGATCAACAATTAAGCGAGTGTCTACAAGTGTTCTAAAAATTATCCATAATGTGGCTATTACAGCAGTTGCACCAAGAAAATCGCCAACTGCAAACCTGAATACAGTGACAACACTAATAGAACTAGTTGAATTGATAATTGAAAGAATTAAATTTACCAACAGCCCGTTTAATAAGGATGAAACTATTATTACAAGATATAGAAATTTATAGTTTTCAAAATTAACCTCCTTGAAAAAAGAGAAGAATCCTGGTGTTGCTCTTGTCCATTTAACTAGTTCAACAGCAGCAACAACTGAAAATAATGAAGCAATTGCAGCTATTGACCAACCCTCCATATAGTCATTGTGGTTAATGACAGCAGGGCCTGTTATTTCTGCTAAATATAAACCTGGTAGAGAGTAATATCTAAAAAAACAAAACATTAAAACTCTAGCACCATGAGGCAAATAACATAAACTCCCAACCCATTCATCGTTTGGATTCATATTTGCAATATCAAGAACTTGAAGGAAGTACCAAACTGAATAGCAGAACATTGAAAATACGTATACAGTTATGGTTACTTTAATAGTATGGATCATGTTTAAGATTTAAAAGTTTTTAATTAGCTAATATTAAATTAAATTCTCTTTTGTCTCCTTCTGATTGTTTAACTAAAACAAGATCTGCTGATTCAAATTTTTTAATAGTTTTATAAACAGTAGATCTTGAAAATCCTGATGAATCTATAACATCGCTTATTTTACATGTGCCACAATTGGAAAGTTTCCAAGCAATAATATAATAAATTTTCTTTTCAGTTTCGTTATATGAAACTAAATTTAGATCTTTTTCTATATTCCAAAGCATTTCTAAAATGCTTGTTAGGTTCTTTGAATAATTGCTTGGCATCATAAAATCATACATTTAAAGATATGCTGAAACAAGTATAATTATTCTCTAAATTGGAAGGTTGGCAGAGCGGTAATGCAGCACCTTGGAAAGGTGTCGTCGGCAACGGCGCGGGGGTTCGATTCCCTCACCTTCCGCCAAATTTGGCCCCCTTATTTTTCAAAGGGGGCATATGATTACATTTTAAAGTTTACTTGATTAATTCTCTGATTATCAACCATTCTTCTGATTTCTTCATATCCTTTTGAAATCTTATCAAGTTCTTCCTCATCATCACCATATCTTTCAGCAAGCACAGCATTAACTGCGTCATATTTCTCTTTAGTTTGTTCCATTGCAGACATATTTTCGTATTCAATGGTTAACCAAACATTTGGACTATTTGCTCCATCAGAAACATAAACACCATAATCAACTATATGTCCTAGTTCTTTTTGAACTTCAACAGATCTTACCCATGTTCTTTTTAAATTAACTAAATAATTATCAAGATAATTTGCTTGAACATCAATAACAGTTAATTGAATTTGTCTTTCAGATGGCTCATAGTCCTTCCAAATTTCTGCAAATACATTTGATATTGAAAAAGTAATAACAAGTAACAATATTTTTTTCATAATTTCTCCTTATGTAATTAGTTATTATTGATTAAATTCTCTAAAATTTACAAATAATTTTTTATTATGTGTGCCTCTTATAGGATTTATATCTATGCCTCCCCTTCTTTGAAAACGACCACAAACCTCTAAATGATTAATTGAGAAATCATTTTTTAAAGTTTTAAAAATAATTTCAATACATTGCTCATGAAATCCGCCATGATTTGCAAAAGATATTAAATACTTTTTAAGCCATGAGGTACAAATAGATTTATCAGAGTAAATATAGATATTCGCAAAGTCTGGTTGTGAAGTTACTGGACATATAGATCTAAATCCATTGAATTTTATGATTTTTTTTGTAGGTGTCTTCTTAAGCTTAAAATTATTTAAATCAATATATTTAGGCTCTTTATGAAAAGAATTAATAAAATTTATTTTTATTTTTGCTTTAAGTTTAGATTCAAGATCTTTTTTAATTTTGTTAATTATTTCGGTCTTTGACTTAAAAGATTTGTTATAAAAACTATTTAGATAGAGCTTCATAGATTTTGATTCAATTATAAAATCTGACTCTGAAGGTATAGATATTTCTAATACATTTAGAGCAGGAATTTTATTTTTATCCAGGTACATAAAATCATAAACATTCCATATGTCTGTTCCATAATTAAAGTCTTCTTTTATTCTTCTAATACTATCAAGAAGATTTATGCCGCTTTTTTTAATCCTTTTTGAACTCTTTCCAAGAAACGAAGTCTTCATTCTCGAATTCCAATACCTTTATGCAATAAATATAAAGATAGAGAAGTAAAAACAAATATAAATATAGAAATCATTGTTAATGAAAATGAAATTGATACATCACTTATTCCTAACATTCCCTCTCTAAAAGTATTTACTACATATAACATTGGATTTGCCATTGATACTTGTCTCCATAGTTCGGGCAATATATTAATTGAATAAAAAACTCCTCCCAGATAGATCAATGGAGTTAAGACGAAAGTTGGAATTACAGATATATCATCAAAACTGTCTGCAAATACAGCATTTATAAAACCCATTAATGAAAACAAAATAGCTGTTAAAACAAGAACTAATAAGGTTAAGCCCAAGTTTGCTATCTCAAAATCTGGATAAAATATCAAACTTACACAAAAAACAATTATTCCTACAAGGACTCCTCTTGACACTCCCCCTAGAATAAATCCAAGCAATATAACCCAATGAGGCATAGGTGATATCAATAATTCTTCAATAGATTTTTGGAACTTAACTCCGTAAAAAGAAGACACAACATTTGCATATGAATTTGTAATAACTGACATCATAATTAAACCGGGTATCATAAATTGGACATAATCAAAACCATCCATTTCACCAATACGAGGACCAATCAATGAACCAAAAATAACAAAATATAATGACATTGTTACAGCAGGTGGGACAAGTGTTTGAATCCATATTCTCATAAATCTTCTTATTTCCTTTGATGTCAAAGTCCATAATGTAATTAAAATTGTTTTATTACTTATATCTTTCATTTTATTTCTTAATCATTTCTATAAATAATTCTTCAAGCCTATTTGATTCGTTACGCATAGACTTTACATTAATACCAATCTTATTAAGTTCACTAAATAAGTTATTAATAGAACTTTTTTTGCTTACAGCAGTAACTAGAGTAAGTGGGTCTTCTAATCTTATCTCGAATCCATGAATATATGGTGCTTCTTTTAGAGGTTCCTCAAGATCAAGAACAAATCCTTGAACATCTAATTTTCTTAATAAATCCTTCATTGAGGTATCAACAACTATTTCCCCATGATCAATAATTCCAATATTTCTGCATAATTGTTCAGCCTCCTCAAGATAGTGAGTTGTTAAGATTATTGTTGTTCCATCATTATTAATCTCTTTTAAGAAATCCCACATCTCCCTTCTTAATTCAATATCAACTCCGGCTGTTGGCTCATCAAGAATTAACAATTTGGGTTCATGAATAAGTGCTTTTGCAATCATTAACCTCCTCTTATAGCCTCCCGATAGAGTTCTAGCTTGATCATCTTTCTTATCCCAAAGACCTAATCTTTTTAACATCATTTCTACTTTTGGTTTTGCTACTGATTTTGGTATTCCATAAAATCCTGCTTGTGTGGTGACAATATCAATTACTTTTTCAAATTGAGAAAAATTTAATTCTTGAGATACAACTCCCAAGATTGACTTTGCAATAGAAACATTTTGATCAATATCATGGTTAAATATTTTTACAGTTCCGCTCGTTTTTGTAACTAACGTTCCAATAATACCAATGGTTGTAGACTTTCCTGCACCATTGGGCCCAAGAAGTGCGTAAAAATCTCCCTCTTTTACCTTTAGAGAAATACCTTTTAGCGCCTCTGTACCTCCAGAATATACTTTGCTTAAATCTGATATTTCTAGAGCAAAATTATCCAATCTAGTTCTCTCTTATCGAATTATCTACAAGCACTAAACTTAGAAAGAGTCCAATTAATAAGCCGATCCATGGAGCTGCAACACCATTAAATTCTCCGAATGCAACAAAAAGAGCAGTTATTATAGATATTGCAATTTCACTATTTTTTTTAACCAGTGAAATAGCGACATAAGAACACGCAAGCCCAGTTAGAACCAATGTAACGCCAAGAGCCAATATCATTAGTGGTTTCATTAATGTAATAAAGGGAAGCACAAAAAATAATAATGGTATGCCCATTAAATAATATGAACCAATTCCATCAAAGAGAGACTTCATAACACCACTGCCCTGTTTCCATCTTTCGACAATGATTACATGAATACCTGTCCATAAGGTTCCTTGAGTTGGAAAAAAAGGATTTACACATGCACCAATAAAGTTTCTGATTCCCACACTGTTATGTGCCCTATTGATATCTATATTGATTTGTTCATCAGGTCTATTTTTTTGAGCATCATTAATAATTTCAATACCTGTAACAAAATCTCCAAATAATAATAAATATCCAATTATCACGAGTGGAAAAACTTCAAGATAATAATCAACTGGTGGCATTCCTATTGATAGTGGTGAAGTTAACTCAAAAACCTCATTCATAGGTGGCAATAAGAATCCTGACTGAATATCAAAATTTATTTCTCCAACAAGATATCCAACAAAGGCTGCTATTAAAAATCCTGGAAGTAGTCCTAACGATCCAATTATCTTTAATATCTTGTTATGCTCAGCAATTCTTTTATAGGGTTCTGAAAAAGTAGTAATAGTACAAATTATCAATATTGTTAACATAGCTACTGGAGTTTCTCCAATATACCTTTCAAAATCACTAAAAAAGATTTGATAAAAGGCGGCAAGAGCAGCTCCTAAAATGATTCCTGATTTCAAAGCATTAGGAATTTTTTCAACAATTACTCTACCTAATCCAGTTAAACCTAAAAATAAAATTATGATTGTAAACTCGATACACATTGCAGCCATATAATGAAAAGCTTCTTCCCTATATACTCCATCGAAATATCCTTTTGAAATGAAAAACGCTATTACAAGTGGTAATGCTGGCGTAACCCAACCTGGAGCTAGTGGTTCACCAAATATAATTGGGCCAGATGTAATCAAAATACTTGCTATAAAACAGCATGCAACAGCTTGTTCAAAACTTAATCCAAGCGCCATTACTACTGGTGCTCCAGCTAATGCTGTTGCTCCAGCGATTATAAGACCCTGTAGAAATTCTCCTGTAAGAAACTTCATGTGTATAAAAGGAATTCTTAGTGTAAATGGGCCCCATTTAATTCCACTTTGTTTTGATACTTCATTGTTCACTTTGATAGCTCCGCCATTCCCTCTTCTAAACCTTTCAAGGTTAAAGGATACATTCTATTTTCAAATAAATCTCTAAGAATGCATATAGATGATGTGTAATCCCAGTGATCATCAGGAACAGGATTTAACCACGCCATATTTTCAAAATGATCAGATAACCTCTTTATCCAAACATGACTGGGCTCTTCATTCCAATGTTCAATACTTCCACCTGCGTTCGTTATTTCATATGGAGCCATTGTTGCATCTCCAACAACAATAACTTTATAGTCAGATGAAAATTTATTGATAATATCTTGAACCATAAATCGTTCTTGTGATCTTCTTCTATTATCTTTCCAAACAGATTCATATATTGAATTATGAAAATAAAAATATTCTAAGTTTTTAAATTCAGTTTTAATAGCAGAAAATAATTCCTCACATAGCTTTACGTAAGGATCCATCGAACCACCAACATCAAACATAACTATAACCTTCACTGAATTAAGTCTCTCTGGAACCATTTTAATATCTAAATAACCAGCATTTTTTGCTGTTGATTTAATAGTGTCATCCATATCAAGCTCAAGATCATTTCCTTGTCTAGCAAATTTTCTTAATCGTCTTAATGCCATTTTGATATCTCTAGTACCTATAATTACTGAATCATCAAGATTTGAATATTGGCGTTGCTCCCAAATTTTTACAGCTTTTTTTTGTCCCCCAGGACCACCAATTCTTATACCTTCAGGATTTTGACCCCCATGACCATATGGTGAGGTACCATTAGTTCCAACCCACTTGTTACCACCCTCATGTCGTTCCTTTTGCTCTTCTAAACGTTTTTTAAATTCCTCTAATAGCTTTTCTAAACCGCCAAGAGATTTAATCTTTTTTAATTCTTCTGGATCAAGTTCTTTTTCAAATGCTTTTCTTAACCAATCTTCTGGTATAAGTGCTTGAAAAACATCTTCCATGCGCTCTATACCTTTAAAATATATTTCAAAGGCTTTATCAAATTTATCGTAATATTTTTCGTCTTTAACTAAAGTTGCTCTTGAAAGATAATAAAAGTCATCGATATTTGCATAAACTAATTGGTTTTCAAGAGCTCCTAATAAATCTAAAAGCTCTCTTACAGTGCAAGGCACACCAGAAGATCTAATAGTTTGAAATAAGTTAATTAACATCTATTTTGAGTTTGATTCTCTTCTTGACATAAATGCAAGCCTTTCAAGGAGTTGAACATCTTGTTCATTCTTTAAAAGTGCGCCATACAAAGGAGGAATTGCTTTTGACGAATCAGCATTTTTTAGTATTTCATCTGGCATATCATCTGAAAGTAATAATTTAAGCCAATCTATTAATTCAGAGGTTGATGGTTTCTTTTTAAGTCCAGGAATTTTGCGTAAATCAAAAAATATTTCAAGCGCCTCACTTACAAGTTTTTTCTTTATTTTAGGATAGTGAACAGAAACAATTTTGTTCATTGTTTCTCTATCAGGAAATTGTATATAGTGAAAAAAGCATCTCCTCAAAAATGCATCAGGTAATTCTTTTTCATTATTTGAAGTCATAATTATTAATGGGCGATGTTTTGCTTTAATAGTTTCCCCAGTCTCGTAACAGAAAAATTCCATACGATCTAGCTCTTGAAGCAAATCATTTGGGAATTCAATGTCTGCTTTATCTATTTCATCTATTAAGAGAACCACTTGTTTATCAGATGTGAAGGCATCCCATAACTTACCTTTTTTGATATAGTTCGCTATATCTTTTACTCTTTCGTCACCTAACTGTGAATCTCTCAGTCTTGTAACTGCATCATATTCGTACAAACCTTGAGAAGCTTTTGTAGTTGATTTTATATGCCACTCTATTAAATCCATGCCAAGAGCATTAGCTACCTCAATAGCCAATAATGTTTTACCTGTTCCTGGTTCACCTTTAACTAATAAAGGCCTTTCCAAGGCTCTAGCAGCGTTTACAGCCATGCTCAAGTCTTCAGTAGATATGTAGTTCTTTGTACCTTTAAATTGCATTAGATATCCTTTTAATTAATATTTTATGATAATTTTTCTTCTGATTTTAGTATTCTAGTGAGTTGACGGCTCGAAGCAACTAAATTTCCATCTAAATCCCATATATTACAATCTTGTTCAAAATATCCTTTATTAATGTCAGTAGCTTTAAAGTCAGCATAAACCACTGATGTTGAAGGTAATTGTCTTATATGAGTTGTTAAAGTAATTGTTGGAATCCATCCCAGAGGTCCATATTTGTTTGACACCACAGGTGGAAGAATATCTGAATAAAAAGATAGGCAGAATTGATCAGGTGTTCCACCTTCCATTTCAAGGAAAGCAGAACATCTTGCTTCATTATCTTTATCGTTATATGAATCTCTATTCCACCAAGCATGATCTGGATGAACTAAGCACTCCAATTGTTGGATAAATGCTGGTGTAAAGCCTTTTGAAATTTTATCGTAATTCATTTTTACATAATCTTTCTTATCTCTGTCTTTAAATATTGCAGGCAAAGGCTTTGATAAACCATCATATCCCTTCATAAATTCAAAATCAGAGCAAGTTCCAGTAAAAGTAGTACAGGTTTTACTATTTTGCTTCAACTTAACAATACCTGATGAGCTACCTCTGCTAATTTTAAAAGTTTCCACTTCTAACTCAAAAGGAGCTGCATCAATTCTATCCAAATACTGAACAGATGAGCTTATTGCAGTTGAATGAGGCAATATGTCTGTTAATGCTTTGTGCATCACTGCCATCAAATATCCTCCATGAGGCGTATTGCCAACAAAATAATTAGTATTTGGATTTACTAAAAACTTATTATCTTCAGTATTCTCTAAATTAAGAGCATCTTGAAATCTTTCAAATTGATTCATGATGAGTTAATTTTAGTTCATAATTTATATTATTAGAAATTAATATAGACCGATATGCATGAAATAGCCGACATAGCTTGTAATTTTACAAGTGAAAGATTCGATAATGATTTAGATGAAATTATAGATCGAGCTATTGCTAATCATGTTACTAAATTTGGTCTTATCTGTAGTCGATTAAAAGACATTGATAAGTTACTAGAGATATATAATCAATATTCTAAAGATATGTTTTTTACAATTGGAGTTCATCCTCATCATGCAAACGAAATCAATGCAGAATATTTAGAAAAACTAAAAGAAGCGATACATGTTAATAATCCTAATGCTATTGGTGAAACTGGTTTAGACTTCTTTAGAAACTTATCTACTTATGAAGAGCAAATATTTGCATTTGAAGAACAAATTAAAATAGCAATTGATACAAATAAGCCTCTTTTTCTTCACCAGAGAGATTCGCATGAAGACTTTATTAAAATTCTAAGGAAATATTCACCAGACATTAATAAAGCAGTTGTTCATTGTTTTACTGGTACACAAAAGCAATTAGATGATTATTTAGAATTAGATTGTTACATAGGAGTTACTGGTTGGATATGTGATGAAAAAAGAAATGTTGAGCTTCGCAAAAC
>CACMFH010000006.1 GCA_902612915.1 uncultured SAR86 cluster bacterium
ACTCATTAATATTAGATACTAAAAAGAATCAAAAGAGCGATACAAAATCAGTAGCCATTCTTTCTCCTACTTTCAACAAAGACAAGTTTGATATTATTTGTGCTCCCAATCATGATAGAGACAAATTTAAAAAAACTAATAATATTATTTTCTTTGAGGGATCAATTGCTAAAGTATCAGATACTGAAACTGATGAAAATATAGTTTTAATTGCGGTTGGTGGTAAAAATAAACACTACTATTTTGATGAAAACCATATCATTGCTCAAATTAATTATTTTATATCTGTTCACCCAAATAAAAATTGTTATATTTTTAATTCAAGAAGAACGCCCCCCTCTACAAATGAGAAATTAAAGTCATTACAAGATATATACAATAATATTAAGTTTTTTGATTTCAATCATGGCTCAAGTGATTTTGAAACAACTTTAAAAAATGCAAACTCTAAATTGATAACTAGGGATAGCGTTAATATGGTTTTTGAAAGTCTTTCTTGCAAAGGTAAAACGTACCTAATGGATATGAAAAAAATAAGAAACTCAAATAAGGTAGTAAAAGTTATTGATAGTCTTGTTGAAAATAAAAAAATTGGTTTTATTGATTGTAGTGATATCACAGATGGTGTGTCTAAAATGAAACTTCAAAAACAAAATATTCATAATGAAATTTATGCTGAAGTTGAAAAAATTTCATATAAATTATTACAACTAATATGAATACAGTTCATTTTGTTATGAGTGATGCTTTTGCTGGAATTGAGCAGCATGTAGATGAACTCTTATCAAATAATCTTTTAAAAAATCCTATTCTTATATGTAATGAGTCTATTGCACATAACTTTAACCAGAATATTGAAGTTTTTAAAATTAAAAATTATGGAAGAAGATCTCTAGTAGGTAGATATCAAATAAAAAAATTATTAAGAAGAATTAATCCAGACATTGTTCATACCCATGGAGCTAAAACAACTGCAATCATTTCACGCATAAAGAAAAATGATTATAAGCACATTGCTACAGTTCATGGCATTAAAAAAAATAAATCCATCTTTGAAAAACCTGACCTTGTAATTGGAGTTAGTAAAATAGCCATACAAGATATCAAAAATAATTCGGAGATTGTTTCAAATTGGTGGTATCCAAACTTATCTAAATTTCAAACTAAGAAACATAAATATGCTTTAGCAATAGGAAGGTTAGAAAAAATTAAAGGTTTTGACCTTTTGATTTCATCATGGAAAAACATTGATAAGGAACTTTTAATAATTGGATCAGGTAAAGAAAAAGAAAACTTGATGTCGCTTATAGAAAGTTATGGGCTTTCGAAGAAAATAAAAATACTTGAGAATATTAAAAGAGAAGATCTTATAAATTATTACAAAGATGCATCTGTTCTGATCGTTTCATCAAGGGATGAGGGAGGACCAAGAGTAGCTCTAGAAGCTTTATTTCTTGAAGTTCCTGTGCTTTCAACAAATGTAGGACATATGAACAATATTCTTCCTCAAGAATTATTAGCTAATAAAAATGATCAAAAATCCTTACAAAAGCTTCTAGAAAAATATGTAGATAATATAGATATACTAAATCAAGAAGCTATTTTTGAGTTCGTAACTAAAGAATACTCTATTGAAAAGAAAATTAATGAAATACAGAAAATTTATTACTCTGTGCTTAATAGCTGATGATATAGCTTTATAGTTTCATTAATCATTCTTTCAGAGGTAAAAACATTTTCTTTTGGAGTTAAGTAGTTTTTATCAGATACTTTTATTACTTTCTCCTCTAAAGCATTAATATTACCAGGAGGAACTAAGCCGTTCGGAAATAGCTCTTCAAGTATTTCTTTTGTTCCTCCATGATCCCAACCTATAAATTTTGCTCCACAACTTATTGCTTCTATTGTTGTTCTCCCAAATGGTTCAGGATCAACAGAAAGATTAAAAACAATATCAGATATTTTATAAATATTGCTAATATCATTTCTTGAACCAGTAAACGTTATACTTTTGTTAATGCCAAGTTCTGAAATTTTCTTTTTAAGGGAATTTAAATATCTTAGTTTAGAGTTTGAAGTTGGCCCTACAATCAAACCATGAAAAACATTACCATCTAATCTAGAAATTAACTCAATAAAGTTATCAACCCCTTTCCACTTCGAAATTCTTGTTGGTAAAGTAAGAATAATCTTATTTTTTGTTTGAGGAAATTCTCTAAACCACTTATCCCTCCATTCATTATCAACTTGATCTTTATTAAAATGGTCCATATCACAGCCTCTCGGAATAACCGAGATCTTATCGTTACTTACGTTATAAGTATTTTTAATATATTCCTTTACAGTATTAGATATAGCAATAATATGATCAACTTTGGACATTACCTGACTGTAAACTGGTGTACTGTATAAGCCATGAAATGTCGATATTAGAATTGGTTTTTTTATCAATCCTTTAAAAGCATAAAAATTTATCCATGCTGGCATTCTAGATCTTACATGAACGATATCGGGGTTTTCCTCTTTATATACAGTTCTTAACTTTTTGGATAATAGTAATGAAAATAAGCTTTTTTTATGAATTGGTATTTTTATGTGCCTCGCACCATCTTTAACAATATCATGTTCAAATAATCCTCCATTTGAGATGACAATAGATTCATGACCTCTTTGGACAAGTGCGCTTGAAAAATCTTTTGTTCCCCTCTCAACACCTCCAATATTTAACTCTGGTAAAAGCTGAATTACTTTAAGTTTACTCATATCTTAAAGAGACAGCTGGATCTAATTTAGCTGCTCTTCTTGCAGGCCATATACCAAAAAATAAACCTACAAGTGCTGAAAATGTTATCGACCCTACAATTGCACTAAAAGGCATGGAGAAAACCCAGTCATTTATGGATGTAAATAGAAAGAGTAATGACGTTGCTATTATGATGCCTAATATTCCACCTAAAATACATAAAAGAACAGCCTCTATTATGAATTGCATCATTATAGATTTTTGAGTTGCGCCAAGGGCTTTTCTTAATCCAATTTCACGGGTTCTTTCTGTAACTGATACAAGCATTATATTCATAACACCAATTCCACCTACAATTAAACTTATACCAGCTATGCCAGCAATTAGAGCCGTAAATATACCAGTTGCTTGTCTTCGCAAGTCAGAATATTGACTCCAGTCATTGATTCTAAAATCATTATCACCTCCAGGGCCAATATCATGCTTCTGTCTGAGAATTTGTTCAATTGTCATCATGACATAATCAACATTGGTTTCATTTGAAATTCCAACGTTAATCCATCCAAGTCTATCAGTTCCAAATATTCTCTGAGATGCTGTTAAAAGAGGAACATATAAATCGTCATCTGGATTTTGCCAGCCAGTAGATCCTTCTTCTTTAAGAATTCCAATTACTTTATATGAAGTGCCTGCAACAAGTATTTCATTATTTAGTAATTGTCTTGCTGATGTTTTTAATTCACCAGGTACTTTAGAGCCAACAATAATAACTCTTTTTCTTCCTAAATTTTCTTTTTCAGTAAATATTCGGCCTTGACCTATTTCAAAACCTCTTACTTTAAAATTTATTGGTAAATATCCGTTAATATTCCCACTGATATTTGAGTTTCCAAATTTAATTTGCCTATTACCATTCATTGCTGGAGCAATCATCCAATTATGTTCTGTATTCTCAGCCAATGCTTCAGCATCTTTTATCACTAAGGGATTAAATCCTTGGGAAACACCACCTCTTTTTCGTTGACTTGGAAATATTGATAGAGTTCTAGGACCAAGATCATCAATGCTCGCCTCCAATGCTTTTTCAGCACTTGATCCAATCCCTATCACTGTAATGACAGCAGCAGTTCCAATAATTATTGCTAGTGCGGTTAAGAATGATCTGACGCCATTAGTTTTAATTGATGAAACTGCTGACTTTATTGATTCTTCAACTAACATTATCCTAGACTAAAAGTAGCATTTACTCTTTCTTTAAATCGACTTTGATAATCAAAAAGACTTTTACTAGGTAAAATATATACGATATCTCCTTTGGATAATCCTTCAATTATTTCGACATTATATAAATCGGATACTCCAACCTTCACCCAAGACAGATTAGGACCTTTTTTTGAATCTTTAATGACAATAAATCTATCGAAGTTTTCTCCATCAACTTTTTCTTCTAGAAATGTGTCAATTTCTACCTTATCAATATCTAAAACAGCTGCGGCCGTGTAAATATCTTTTCTGGTTCTAAGTGACATTGTTGGAACACTTAAACTGACATCCTTTTTTAAAATTTGTATTACAACATCTGTATTCATTCCAATTAACAAAAGATTTTCTTTATTATCGATATCTATTAATACAGGGAATGTCGTAACATTTTGTTGGACATATGCCTTAGGTTCAATTTTAGAAACTGTTCCAATAAATTCTTTATCTCTATAAGCAGCTACTTTGATAGACACCTTTTGACCAATTTCTACCTTTCCAACGTCTATCTCATCAACTAAAGCCCTTACTCTCACTTTAGATAAGTCAGCCATTGTCATTATTATACTTCCCTCGCCAAAAGCAGAAGTAGGCGATGAAATAACCTGTCCGACTTCAACAGGCCTAGATATTACTGTCCCATCTATTGGAGACTTTACAACAGTGTCATCTAAAGCAATTTTTGCATTTTCATATGATACTTCGTTTCTTACTAGCGTTGATTTTGCTTGAGCAAAATTTTCTTTAATATCTTCAAAATCTTTATCAGATATACTGGAATTTCTATGAAGTTCAATTCCTCTTTCATATTGTGATTCTGCATTTAAGAGACGGACCTTTGCAGCCTCTAAATCTGATTCAGTCTGATCAACAATATTATTGGCAGTTCTTTGATCAATTTGAGCTAACATAAAACCCTTATCAATAAAGTCACCGACTTCTGCACCGAGAAAAAGCACTTCTCCCGATGCTTTAGATTTTATTTCAACTGAAGAAATAGCCTCAATAACACCAGATGCATCTATAGATACCTCAAGTTTTTGCGGAGTTGTCTGTTCCTTTTTATAGAACTGAGTTTGTTTTTCTTCAGCACCACCCCCACATGCACTCACAAGGATTATAGTAGTTAATATGTACTTAAAATTTTTCATTTCACTCCCTAAGATCTGATTTTATCAGACCATCCATGATAGTTATAATTCTATTAGATTGTTTTGCAATGCTATCTTCGTGCGTAATCAATATTATTGTTTGTCCATTTTTATTTAAATCTTTAAAAATTTTCATTACATCTTGACCAGTCTTTGAATCTAAATTTCCTGTAGGTTCATCTGCAAATAAAATACTAGGCTCATTTACAAGAGCTCTAGCAATTGCAACTCTTTGTTGTTGACCACCAGAAAGCTCAGATGGTGTGTGTTTTGCTCTACTTGATAGACCAACTAAATCCAAAACATCGTTTGATCTTTTTGTAGCTTCTTCTTTACCTATACCTGCATATTTTAAAGGTAACATTACATTATCAAATGCAGTATTTCTTGCTAGCAAATGAAATGATTGAAAGACGAAACCTATCTCATCGTTTCTTATCTTGGCGAGCTCATCATCATCTAACTTACTTACTGATTTATCATTAAGAAAATAAGATCCATTAGTAGGAGAATCTAAACATCCAATAATATTCATTAATGTGGTTTTGCCAGACCCCGAAGGTCCCATGATCGATAAAAACTCACCTTTTTCTACTGACAAATTAATTCCTTTGAGAGCACTCACAACTTGAGTACCAGTCTCATAGTCTTTTGTTAAATTCTCAGTTTTTATAATCATTAGTATTTAGACCATTTTAAAAATGAATAGTTCTAATTTAAGGCTATTAACCCTTTAAAGCTTCAAGATATTCTAACCAAGCTATACCCTGATCTTTGTATTCCTCACTATTAGATGCTTGTATAAATGAATTTTTAGCATTGACGATTGAATTTTTTTCGAAGTATGCAATTCCTTTCATAAGTGCAAATTTACCATCGTCCTTTAGACCAGCCTCGTTGGCTTTATTGACGCCATTTATAACTTCATCCCACTCAAATGCACTAAAAGCTATATTTATATATTGTTTTATAAGTTTTGCATCTTCAGGATCATTATTTAAAGATCTTCCTATTACATTTAAAGACTTTAAACGTTCTTTTGCGAATAACCATGAATCCGCAAGAAGTTTAGCATTGGTATTATCAAAATCTATATCTTCATTTGTGATTGCTTTTTCTAGAACTTTTGCAGACATTGCTGGATTTTTCTTATACAAATAAAAGCTTGCTAAAGTCGTGAATTCTTCGGGTTTGTCCATTAACCCCTTCATATAACTCACCTCCATAGTAGCAAGAGACATATCATATTTTTCTAAAATATTATAAACAGCAGATAACTGAACATAATATCTTTTCTTTTCTGGTCTATTTAATAGCAATTCTTTAGCTGAACCTTCAGCAGCTATAAAATCTTCTTTATTATATTCAATTGCAAACTTAAGTTGATACCAATCCTCTCTGAATGAACTAGATAAGGATATTGCTAAATTGATGTAATCATATGCTACATCATAATTTTTTTCAGACGCATAAATTAATGCAGTCAGGGCATAAATATTATGTATTCCGGGAACTGGTTTTGGATTCCTATTAGCATCCTCTATAAAATCAAGAAGCAATTTTTTAGCCCCCGTTGTGTTACCTTGAGTTGTATAAAGTTGTGCTAAGGCTTGAACAAGAGAAGTAGCTTCTTGAAGAGGTAGTGCCTGTTCATCATAAGCTACCTGTAACTTCTCTATAGCTTCAGGAAACCTTTCTTGTTGAAACAAAAAAAAGCCATATGTTCTCGCTATAACTGCTTTATTATATGATCTTGATCTCCAGCTTTTTTTGTATAGTCTGCTAAGAATTTTTTCAGCTTCATCGAATTTCTTTTCTTCGATTTTTGCGTCAACTCTTGTAAGCTCCCAATAAACGCCCTCATTAAGTACATCCTCTGACGATACAAATAAAGGAATTGCTATTAGGATAAATAAAATATTAAATAATTTCATACTAAAAAAGTTTAAATTCTATTACTTGAGTTCCGGCTTGCTGCACAGCAATTCCATTAACGACTTTAGGTTTAAATTTCCATTTTTTTATTGCCCTTAATGCAGAAGAATCAAAAACTCTTGGAGGTTTTGATTGAACTACTTTTGGAGATGATACTGATCCATCAGGCTCAACAATAAATTTAACTTTTACCCATCCCTCTACACCTGCCAATAGCTCATTTCTTGGATATTGTGGGTTAATTCTTACTAATGGTATTACCTGAGAGTTTCCTCCGGTTTGAGGACCTAAAAAAGCACCTTTAAAATCTGTAGGTACAGAAATATCAGGAAACTCAATATCCAAATTAGGAACTTGAGGTGGCGCAGATAGTTCTGGTGTAACTAACTCTGGCGGAGGAGGTTTTTTAGGTGGTTCTGGTTTGTCGGGAATTGTTCTAGATTTTTCTTTTAAGGAAGTATCCTTTTTTAATCTAATAAAATCGACAACTCTAAATGAGTTCTCATTCTTTAAGGACTCAGAGCTAGGTTTTACGATATATGCAAGACTCATAAAAAATACAATTGATGACAAAAAACCAATGATATGTCCTGAGTATTTTTTAATCATTTTCTGCCGCAATTGAAATTTCTAAAACTCCAGCAAGTCTAATTTGATCCATAGCTTCTACCAATAATCCTGTCTGAGATGCTTTATCTGCTTGAATAATTACTGCACCCTCAGGGTTTTCTGCTCTTAATCTAATAATATTGGGCCTGATTGCTCTAAGTTCAACCTTTCTTCTATCGATATAGATTTCATTGTTTTCAGATATAGCAACTAAGATATTTCCTTTTTCATTTCTTTCAGCTGTTTCAGCATTAGGTCTATTAACCTCAATGCCTGATTCTTTAACAAAAGAAGTGGTTACAATAAAAAATATTAGCATGATAAAAACAATATCAAGCATTGGTGTGAGGTCTAATCCAGTTTCCTCTTGATATATTTTTTTTCTTCTTCTCATATTTCTGAAATTATTGATTGAGATTTACTATTGAGAACAGTAAAAGTTAGAAGGCCAACAATACTTATTGCCATTCCAGTCATTGTGGGTAAAGTTGCTTTAGTTATTCCAGAAGCTAAAGCTCTTGCGTTACCAGTTCCAAAAAAAGAAACAACATCAAAAACCTCAATCATACCTGTAACCGTGCCTAGCAGACCAAGAACAGGACATAAAGCAATTAAAGTTTGAATAATATAAAAATCTTTAACTACAACAGTTTTAAAATCTGATTTAAGAATTGATTGATTTAAACTAAGATATTTGTCATTTGTAATGTTTTGATAGTCTTTTTTGAATTGAGATTTAACAATATCTATTTCAAAGAACAAAAACTTAAACTTTGCTGCAATAAGAATAAATAAATAAATACTTATTAAAAATAAAATAAAAACAACAGGTCCTCCCTGATTAATAAAGTTTGAATATGTTTTAAATACTTCACTTATCATTGTTTTGTTTTATTTGCTACTATTCCTGATGCTTTCTCCTCTAAAAAAGATATTATTGATTTAGAATAGTTTTCTGCATAAGAGTGCATAAACAATAAAGGTGCTGCAACAATGAGTCCTAACATTGTTGTAACCAATGCCTGAGATATACCACCAGCCATAAGTTTTGGATCACCTGTACCAAATAAAGTTATAGCCTGGAATGTTTCAATCATTCCAATAACTGTACCAAGTAAACCCAACAAAGGAGCTACTGTAGCAATTAATTTAATTGCTTTAACTCTAATTTCAATTGTAGGTGTTATCGATTGTATTTTTTCATCCAAAATTAGTTCAAGAGAATCAAGGGATTCATTTATATTTTCTTTAGCTGTTTGCAATAATGACCCTAAAAGATTATTTTGAAGAATATCAGCACTATTTTCCTGTTCGCGAATACTATCTAATGTATTTCTCAGAACATATATTCTTTCTGAAGCTAATGCCACACCACCGAGACCTAACAAAATTATTACATATCCAACAAACCCACCATCAGCAATTCTTTGAAAGAAGGTTTTCTTTTGAATTAATTTATCAAGTATTGCACCTCTTGTAGGATCTATATCTACCTCATAAACACCCTCGCTACTACCTTGAAGTCTTGTTAGTTTTCTTTTATTAACTCCGGATGGTTGAGATGGCAAAAATTCAACTTGATTGGTATCAATTAAATGTTTTAAAAAGTTTCCATCTTGCGTTATTGAAAAAGTTCCTATTCTAAGGACCTCTAGTTCGCTATTATCTCCATCTGCTGATAATACTTCTGTTGTAAATGTTTTAATTGTTTCAGCATTTCTAATTTCTTTTAATAGTTCAACCCATAAACCTGATATATCTTCTAAATCTGGTAACTTTTTAGATTCCGCAAGATTTTTAAGAAATAGATCTCTATTTGGATTATCAATATTGGTAATAGAGTTTTTAAACTCGCCTCTTGTTTGTCCTGAGACTTGTTTCACGACTCCAAACATCTCTCCCAAATTACCAAGTTTTAGTGTCAATTTTTCTTCTAATTCAGAAAGAGTTTTTTCATTCTCATCAAACTCTGAAATTAATCTTTGTGATAAGTCTTCAGCTGCATCAAGATCAGACTTTACTTTCTTATGAATTCTTTTTAAATCTGCTAATTGTTTTTCTTTAGAATTAGATCTACTAAAATCAAACCTTTTTTCAATATCAATTTCTGATTCTATGTCTAATATTAATTGTTCTATTTTTGACAATGGTGCAGGCATCTCACCCTCAACAGATGAATCTTCTTGGGCTAATAGAAAAAATGGTGAAATTAAAAAAATTATGTACAGTTTTAAATTCATTATATTCTCTCGATTGGTAATTTAAGTAATGAAGGTGGCAATTCCTTTCTTGCAATCTTTAATGCAATAATTAATTCGTTATCAATACCTTTCTTTCTTATCCATTTACCCTCTTTTTTACTATACATAGCTGTATGCCTACCATCAGAAGTTCTTGCATATAACCCAACTCTCCCAAGTCGAAATACCTCAACGTTATATGTCTCTGAATCAAATGAAATCTCATCTCTATAAGATTCTATAGTTCTGCCAAATTCATTTTCTATTTGATAAGCCTCAAAAACTCTCCTAAATTTTTCTGAAGTTGAAATGTTAGATTGTTTCAAAATATCTTTTAATTCCACAACCCTAGCTTTTCTCTCTGTTAATAAAAATGGTGTATCGTTATTAATTATTGATTCAAGAGTTCCAACCATTTCTTCTAAAGTTGGAAGAATACCTTTATTTGTTTTATCTAATTCAACCATTTGTTCATTGATTGAAATTATTTCAGCATTTTGAGAATCTATTAATTCTTGAAGCTGACGATTATATATATTTGTTAAATCAAGTTGTTGAGATAAAAATTGTATGTCACCAGTCAAAACTATTATCTGTGTATCTATGTTATCAATAAATTCCTGTCGATTTGCAGCTTCATTGGATGATGAGGCTTCCCTGTCTATAGCTTGTTGAAGTAATTGTTTTTCATCAACAACCTCTTCAGATGATTGAGCTAAAACTAAAGTATGTGTTAAAAAAATTACTAAATATGATTTGCTTAATTTCATGCTGATAATTATATACTTTTTATGTATGTTTTTTATGAAAAAATCCCCTCATTAGAGGGGATTTTAATTATAAGTAAATACTTTTTAGAATGTATAACGGTATGTTACAAATACTTCTCTACCAACTGGTGAGTAGTAATATCTAGCAAACCATGGCCATCCTAAATCTTCATTTTTCTCAGGTATATCATCCATTAAGTTTGATACTGATACTGCAAGGAAATGTCCTTCATCAAAATCATATCTAACAAATGAACCAATGTCATAATATGGATTGATTTTAACTTTTCCATCACCATTGGTTGTCGGAGCCCATCTTGACTGATAATTCATTGAACCAATTCTTTGAGTACTGATTCCAGCAGCCCAATCGTTTTTTGTCCAACTTAATGAAAGATAACTTCTAGATCTAAGTCTTCTTTCTTGATTCATTATTGAAATAAATGGATCGCCTGGTGTATCACTTCTTCTTTCATCATCAACATATGCGATTGATAATCCAACAAAGAAATCACCAGCATTATCTGTTAAGAATCTTGAGGACATTCCAAAGTCTGCACCTCTGTAATATCTTCCAGCACCGTTAATAAAGCCATATTCAACAGATGTTATACCGCCCTCAGGTATTTGAATATCTGGAGCAGTACCTCCACCTTGTGGTTGCCATTCAGCTCCACGAACAACCATTGCGTATATATCAGAGCAATATCCATCCGAATATGTGTACCCTTCTACAGTGTCTCCTGATTCTTGAACTTTACAAATCATTTCGTCAATAAGAATTTGACTTACTGATGTTGCAGTAACAATGTCATTAAGTTCTAATTCTACAAAATCGAGAGTCATATCCATTTTAACTTTAGCTGAATCAACTAAGTCAACTACTATACCGAAGTTATAGTTTTCACCTGTTTCAGCTCTTAAGTTAAGATTACCTCTTGAATTCTCTCTAGCATTTAACTGAGTATATCCAGTACAAAGACCACCAAGTGTTTCTCCAGTATTTAACCATCTACCATAGTAGTCACATGGAGTACCAAAGCTTCCTGATAAACCTTTATAAATATATGGCAAACTTGGAGCAGCAAAAGACTCACCCCAACCACCTCTTACAAGAAGATTATCAGTAGCTTTCCATGAGAAAGTAACCTGATCAGTTCTTTTACCACCAATCTGTGTTGATTTTTCGTCATAATCATCATACCTTCCAGCTAAATATAAATTGAGGTTAGCTGTTAAAGGCAATGCAAATTCTACTGAATAAGATGTTCTAGTTCTTTCACCACCACCTTCTGTGGTTGAACGACCCCATACTCTATCATCATCATATGCTTGAGACGGATCAATTTCATAGTCAGTTTCGTTATCTTCTAAGTACAATGAAAATCCTACTGGTCCAGCAGGCATTGTGAATAGATCACCTGTCATTGAGAAAGATAATGATTCTGAGCTAGAGTCACCTTCAATAAATGCATATTCCCATAGTCCGTATGAAGCAGCCATTTCGTATGTACCCCAATATGTATCTGGGTTAAATACGCTATAACCATATGTTCCTGCTGTACATAGTTGTGGGTAATAATCAATAACTCCACCACAAGACCATGCATCTAAACTATCATTCATTACGTCTTCAGCACCTTGAAGATAGTAATAATCATCATATACATAGGCGAGTTCCCATTCCCAAATTGATTCGTTAAACTCAAAGTTACCAGCTACAGCCATTGTTGCTGATAAAGTATCTTCCTCATAATCAGCTTGCCAATTTTTCTCAGCAAAGAATCTCTGACCTTGAAGATAAGCGTAGCCGTAACTATCCCAAACTAATGGGGATATTCCGTCGACATAGTTTTCACCAAAAGCTCCTAAGATTTCACCATCGTTATTAATGATGTAACCAGCATCATAGTTTTGTTGAACAAAGTATGGATAGTAAACATTATCAGCTTCAGTTTGCCAATAATGTATGTCACCAGTTAACTCTATACCGTTGTCAAAGTTATAAGTTCCTCCAAGATATACAGAACCTTGTTCGTTACCATTTCTTATAGTTCTGTATTTGACAGCATCTAGATTACAATATGCATTTCTTTCAGTTCTTCCAAAAGCAGCCCATCCATAATTAGCCATGTGGTCATCAAACATACCAATGTCAGCACAAGTATTAGATGACCCAGTTTCATTTGGTAAGAAAGATGTTGCAAATCTTGCTCTACTTGCTAAATATCCTGCCCACATACCATATTGATAGAAACTTACAGGCTCGTCACCATAATCGTCAAGCTGAGTTCTGTCTGTACCATTTAGGGGATTTCTAGTACTAAGGTCAATACCATAGACAAAACTACCATTATCAAAATATCCACCGCCACTTATTTCAATATTAAATGACTCACCGGATGATCTATTAGTAAATGGTTGGTGTGTACCTGCTCTAACTTGTAAGCTTACATCTTCCATTCCATCAACAAGAATAACATTGATAACACCTGCAACCGCATCAGCACCATAAACGGCGGATGCACCTGCTGTTAGTATTTCAATTCTTTCAACAATACCAATGGGTATTCTATTCCAGTTAAAAGCTGCATCACCATCTCCTGATGGATATGGATAATTTGCTCTTCTTTTACCATTAACTAGTACAAGTGTTCTTCCTGGACCAAAGTCACGAAGGTTAACTTGGTTTGTATTTGAAGCGTTACTTCCTCCACCAAGACCTTCCATAACTGTTTGACCTGTATTTTGAGCAACAGATTGAACAGCCTCGTAAACTGAGATAAATCCACCTTGATCAATATCAGCAGCTGTTATAACTACTAGCGGTTGAGGGCCTTCAATATCAGTTCTTTTGATTCTTGATCCAGTAACACTGATTTTTGAAAGTTCTACTTCATCGCCACTTGCTTCAGATGAACTTGATTCGGAAGGAGCTGGCGCTGATTCAGCCTCAGTTTCAGCAACAACTTCTTCTGAAACATCATCTGCTTGAGCAACAACTTCACCAGGATTATCAGCATATAAACTTGATATCAAAGCAAAATTTGATGCAAGTAAAACTGATAAAAATAAATTTCTATTGTTTAACATAGTTATATCCCCATAAAATTATGTATTAGCTTGTAATTATCATGTAATTATTGAAAATGTGCAAACATTTTATGAAAATCACTTTTTTAGCTTAAAAAGATCATAATCAGGTTATTTTTTTTATAAAAATGTGTAATAATCATTTTAATTAAGTTTCATTAAAAAAAAATCAAAACTAAAGGAATATTATTATGAAAAAAACATTATTTCTATTTACTTTCTTAATTGTTGTTTTAAGTGACGACGCTCACTCTAATGAAAACATACCTCTGCAACATTTTTTCTGTGATTCAGCTATGACAAGTGGAAGCTTGTCTCCAGATGGAAAATACTTTGCTTCAATGGTTCCTGCTTCCGGAGCTAAATGCGCAATAGAAGAAATTGATGATCCACAAGCTGCAAGAGTTTTATTGGTAATAGATCTTGAAACTAATAAACCAACAGTTCTTAGTGGCACAAAAGGTAAATCAAGGCTCACAGGTTTTACATGGATTAGTAATACAAGGATTGCTTTTTTCAGACAACCTGAAGCTGGTTTAGACGCATATAGTATGTGGGCAATTAATGTTGACGGAACTAAGCCTAAAGAACTTGTTCCAGGAAAATGGGAGGATAGCTATCCAACTGGCGCAAGATTATTAGATAGAATGAAGGATGATGAAAATCATGTGCTTGTCTCATATAACAAAAGAAGACCTAAATACACTGATGTTTATAAGCTAAACATCTTCTCAGGTAAACTTACAATGGTTGCCAAAGATCCTGTAATTGATGGTCAAACAAGTCTCGGTTGGGCTGTTGATCAACAAGGCCTTGTCAGAGGCTATGTCGCTGTAAAGGGTTTGTATACTTATTTGTATCACAGAAATGATGCAGACTCAGACTTTGAACTTCTCAGAAAATTCAAATTCCAAGAAGCAAGTTTTGGTCCTGCTGCATATTCTTATGACCCAAGATATGTTTATATGAGAGGTCAAGCAGTCGCAGCTGATGGAACAGTTATTGATGATTCAGATACTGATGCTCTTTGGTTATATGATGCTTATGAAGATAAATTTGTTGAAAAAATATATGAAAACGATAGATATGATGTTGGTGGAATTGCCATTTCAACTAAAACAGAGGAACCTGCATACATTGCATATTATGGTGAGAAACCTGAAAAAATTTGGATCGATGAAGATTTAGAGCAGGTTTATGCAACTATTGAAGCAAGTTTTCCAAATGATCAAGTTTCAATTGGTGGATGGACAGAAGATGAGGATAAGGCAATTATTACTACGTGGAGTGATACAAATCCTGGCGAAATGTACTACTACGACAGAAATAAGGGAACTATTGCTTTCATAGCGAAATCAAGACCTTGGATAAACAAAGATGAAATGTCGCCAATGTTACCAATTTCTTTCACTGCAAGAGATGGTCTAGTTGTAAATGGCTATTTAACTGTTCCTAAAAATAGTGACGGTAAAAATCTTCCGCTCATAGTGAATCCTCATGGAGGACCAAATGCAAGAGATTATTGGGGATACAATCCTGAACATCAATTTTTAGCATCAAGAGGATACGCTGTACTAAGCATGAACTTCAGAGGCTCTACAGGCTATGGTAGAAATCACGTAAAAATGGCTAACGGCGAATGGGGAAGAAAAATGCAAGATGATGTTACCGATTCTGTTAATTGGGCAGTTGAGCAAGGTATTGCTGATCCAGATAATGTTTGCATATACGGTGCAAGTTATGGAGGCTATGCTGTAATGGCAGGTATAACGAAAACACCAAAAATGTACAAATGTGCAGTTAATTATGTGGGTGTTACCGATATGGGATTACTGTTCTCTAAAATGCCAAAAGTATGGGAAATTTGGGAAGAACAACAGAAAATTGAAATTGGGGACTATGATAATGATAAAGAATATCTTGACGCAGTGTCTCCAATTAACTTAGTTGATCGAATTGAAACTCCTTTATACATTGTTCATGGTGTAAGAGATTGGAGAGTTCCAATACAACATGCTCAAAAACTTAGAAGAGAGTTAGAAAAAAATGGAAAAGTTGAAGGTGAAGATTTCTGGTGGATGGTAAAAACTGATGAAGGACACGGTTTTTACAAAGAAGCCAATAAAATGGAACTTTACTCAGAACTAGAAGAATTTTTCGGTAGATATTTAAAAGATAGTTAATCTAGAAAGATTCTATACCTGTAAGATTCTTACCTAATATTAAGCTGTGAATATCACTTGTACCTTCATAGGTATTCACAGCTTCTAAATTCATACAATGTCTTATAACGTGATACTCGTCACTTACTCCATTACCACCATGAATGTCTCTGGACATTCTTGCAATATCTAAACCCTTTTGACAGTTATTTCTTTTGACTAGAGATATCATCTCAGGTTTATACTTATCTTCATCGATTAGTCTTCCAACTCTAAGACTACCTTGCAAGCCAAGGATAATATCTGTTTGCATATCTACTAATCTTTTTTGAACAAGTTGTTTTGATGCAAGAGGTGCATTAAATTGATCTCTATTAAGAGAGTACTCTAAGGCAGCATCTAGACAGAATTCTGCCGCTCCCATGGCGCCCCATGAAATTCCATATCTAGCCATATTTAAACAAGAAAAAGGTCCTCTAAAGCTTGAAACATCTGGAAGAATCTTATCAGAGGGAACAAATACGTCGTCCATAAAAATTTGACCAGTAACAGAAGCTCTCAAAGAAAACTTACCCTCAAGTTTTGGAGTATCCAATCCTTTGGCACCCTTCTCAACTATCAATCCTCTTAAAATACCTTGCTCATCTTTAGCCCAAATTATCAAAACATCTGCAATTGGTGAATTAGTGATCCATGTTTTGGATCCATTTAATAAATATCCTCCCTCAGTTTCTTTGCAATTTGTTTTCATTGAACCAGGATCTGATCCTGCATCAGGCTCAGTTAAACCAAAACACCCAATAAGATTACCTTTAGCCATTTCAGGTAAGAAATGTTCTTTTTGCTCTTCAGAGCCAAACTTATGAATTGCATGCATTGCTAAAGAAGTTTGGACACTAAATGCAGACCTATAACTTGAGTCAACTCTTTCAATTTCTCTTGCAATCAATCCATAGGATACATAGTTCACTCCAGCACATCCATATCCTTTAATTGGAGCACCAAGAAATCCCAACGATCCCATTTCTTGATAAATAGACTTGTCGAATAACTCATTACGATTTGCTTCAAGTATTCTTGGCATTAACTCAGATTGGCAATACTCTCGAGCAGATTTCTGAATTATTAGTTCTTCATCTGAAAGTTGCTCTTCAAAAAGTAGTAAATCGGTATTATTCATAATTTTTCGACCCTAATAATACCAAATCTTGGCTTTGAGAACATAATAGAATTTGAATTAAGTGAATTTTCAACAATCTCAATCATTCTATTTGAATTGCCACAAATAATTATTAAAGGAAGTTCAGATTGATATTGATAAACAAAGTCAATGACTTCATCAGAAGCTTTAAGATGCCTAACTCCGTGTAAATCTAAATGTGTAATTCCTTTTTCATCAAAGACTTTCATAAACTAAATACATCATTAAAGTTATATAATGATTATATGGCAAAACTTCATTTCTTTTACTCAACTATGAATGCAGGTAAGTCAACTGCCCTACTTCAATCAAATCATAATTACAAAGAAAGTGATCTAGAAACAATGTTATTTATTCCAAAATCGATAGCTGATAAATCAAATGGAAAGATAGTATCAAGAATTGGATTAGAGGCTGATGCAATAATCGTCAATGATGAATATGACTTTTATAATGAAATTGATAAAAAGAAATCAGTGACAATAAGTTGTATTTTTGTTGATGAAGCTCAATTTTTAACAAAGAATCAAGTCCACAGCCTCGGAAAGGTTGCTGATGAACTTAATATACCAGTTATGTGTTACGGAATAAGGACTGATTTCCAGGGAAAATTATTCGAAGGCAGTCAAGAGCTCCTTGCATTAGCTGATAATCTAAAAGAACTGAAAACGATATGCAGTATGTGTGATAAAAAAGCAACAATGGTTGTTCGATTAGATTCTAGTGGCAAAGTTCTTCTCAAAGGAGAAAAAATAGTTATTGGAGGAAATGATATATATAAAACTTTATGTAGAAAGCATTTCCGAGAGTTGACAAAATTAATTTAAATTTGGAGAGAATATGGAATATTTAAATAAACAATATTTGTTAAATAAAAGACCTATTGGAATGCCTCAAGATGATTGCTGGAAGCTAAATGATCAGTTGATAAGGTCTTTAGAAAAGAATGAAATCATTATTGAAGTTAAGTATCTATCAATTGATCCATATATGAGGGGTCGAATGAATGATTCTAGATCATATGCAGCACCAGCAAAAATTGGCGAACCAATGACTGGAGAGACAGCTGGTATTGTAGTTGAAAGCAATTCTGAATTATTCAATGTAGGTGATAAAGTTTGCGCTCATAAAGGATGGCAAACATATATAAAAACAAAAGATACTGATCCTGCTTTGCTAAAAGTGCCTGAGTCTAATATTGGTTTATCCTCTTTTTTGGGTACTCTTGGTATGCCAGGAAGAACTGCATATTTTGGCCTTAACAGAGTTGGTAAACCAAAATCTGGTGAAACTATTGTCGTGTCTGCAGCATCTGGAGCTGTTGGAACCGTAGTGGGTCAATTGGGGAAAATATATGGATGTAATGTCATAGGTATAGCAGGAGGGCCTGAGAAATGTGAATATGTTAAGAATGTGCTTCAATTTGATGATTGTATAGATTACAAAGCTGGTAATTTAAGTGATGATCTTAAAAATGTCTGCCAAAATGGTATTGATATCTATTTTGAAAATGTAGGTGGGTCTGTTTCAAAGGCAGTAGCTCCTTTATTAAATACTGGTTCAAGAGTCCCTATATGTGGGTTTATTTCGCAATATAACGAGAAAGATATGATGAGTGTTGAAACACCCTTTCATGTTTTTGGAGCACTCGACCCAAAACCTGAACACAGGTTTTTTGTAGTTACTGAATGGATGAACGAATGGGAGCAAGCAACGAAAGAAATTCTTGAATTAGTTGAAAACGACATGATGAAATATAGAGAAACAATTACAAAAGGGTTTGAAAATGCACCTCAAGCATTAAGAGATGTTTTAACTGGGAGAAACTTTGGTAAGCAGATTATTGAAGTTTAACTAACTTCAATTTTACCTTTCATGTATAAGGTTGCCTTTCCCGCAATTAGAACTCTATTGTCTGCGTTTTTGCAGTAAAGCACGCCACCTCTTTTAGATACTTGTTTAGCAACTAATTTTGAAGAGTTAAGTTTTTCTGACCAAAACGGTATTAATGTTGTATGAGCCGATCCAGTAACAGGATCCTCATTGATACCGTATTTTGGACAAAAGTATCTTGAGACAAAATCATATTTTTTACTTCTAGATGAGACTATTAGTCCTTGACCATCTAGATTAATTAACTTATTAAAATTTGGAGTTAAAGTTCTTAGATCATCCTCACTATCTATTAAAGCAAAAAGATTGATATCACCGATATAAGTCTCAATTGGTTTTATTCCAATAGATTCCTCTACTTCATCAACTAGGTTAATTTTTTTTATGTTATCTTTTGGAAAATTTAACTCATATAGGTCATCAGTTTTTCGGACAGAAAGTTTACCACTTGCTGACATAAAATTGATTTCATTTTCATCCTTGTTTATAAAATTAAAATAAACAAATCCTGATGCAAGTGTTGCATGTCCACACAAATCAACTTCTTTTAAAGGTGAAAACCATCTGATGGAATTAATATCATTTGAAATATTAACAAAAGCAGTCTCGGATAAATTATTTTCTGATGCAATTTTTTGCATTAATTTCTCATCGTCCATGTCAGTGAAAATTACTGCAGCAGGATTGCCAGAAAATACTCTATCTGTAAAAGCATCTACAAAGTAAACATCAAACTTCATGCTATGAGATTATAAGTACTAACCATTAATAAATTATATGTTCATATTTGTCTTTATAGAACATTCATCACATATCTGTGAATAACTTGAATAAGATATAAATTATCTATATAATACATTATAAATAATATAAATATGCAAATACTAGATAAATTAAACAGACAAAACATTTCAGATGCCTTTGCTCTTTCAATGACAAAGTTTTTTAGATTTACTGCTGACACCTTTTTTGCAAAACGATATGGTCATAGAGCAGTTGTTCTTGAAACTGTCGCAGGTGTACCTGGCATGGTTGCTGGAGTATGGATGCACTTTAAAAGCTTGAGAGCTATGAAAGCTGGCTACGGTGAACAAATTAGAGAGATGTTAGCAGAAGCTGAAAACGAAAGAATGCATCTGATGTTCTTTATTGAAATTGCGAAACCTAATATTTTTGAAAGACTTCTTGTAACTTCTGCACAAATTATATTTGGGTTATTTTATTTGTTTATGTACATTTTTTTTACAAGAACTGCTCACAGAATGATAGGTTACTTTGAAGATGAAGCAGTGAAAAGTTATACAGAATACCTCGAGCTTGTTGAGTCAGGTAAGGTTCCAAATATAGATGCACCTGATCTTGCAATTCAATATTATAAACTTGGGACTAATGCCAAACTTTCAGATCTTATAAGATGCGTAAGAGCTGATGAAGAGCACCATAGCGAAACTAATCACAACTACGCCGACAACCTATAGTTTAATTCCAAAAAAATCCTCAATAGTTTCATGTGCAATATTTTGCAAGAATGTCCTATCTTCAATACTAATCTTTCCAAAATAATCATATTCAACTAATAATGGTGATTTTTGAGTTATGCTCGAAAAAACTATGCAAGATGCAAGATATGTCCCAAAAAGATTAGGATGTGTGCCATCGTAATCTTTATGTAAATTAAAATTAGGTTTTTTCTTGTAGGCATTTTCAAAAGCAATTCCCACAGGCATGACAAGTATTTTATTCTCATTAGCTGCTTTAATATACATATCTTCAATATCAATAATCATTTGTGGATTTGTTTTTTCATGAGGCTCAACATAAGCGTGTATCATGTATAAAGCAGCTTCAGCCCCAGCATCACGTATTTTTTTTACCATAGATTTCACTTTAGAAGCAAAAATTTTTCTCTCATCAGGCGTGCCTGCTTCTCCACTTCCACCTTGAAGGATTACAAGTTCAAAAGGATATGCTGCACCAATATTTTTATTATTAAGCGGGTAATCAATATTGTGGTCTGGTAATCTAGATCCGCTGATTGTCACTGACTTATAATTAGTAGTATCGATTTCCTTTGAGTATAGTTCCTCTAACATTCTTCTAACATGGTTATGAAGACTATCGTTATAGTAAAGATAACTATTTCCAATATATAATAATTTTTCTGGTTTTTTGTTCTCTAAACCTTTGATTGTAGGCTCTAAAGACAATAAGATGTTGGAAAATAAAAATATTGATAGTAGAAATAACTTCATACTAAGATTTTAACCTATCATTATAATTTAAGGATACTCAATTTTTTAAACATGTATAAAGATATTATTGTTATTGGAGCAGGTATTTCAGGCATTGCAGCAGGATATAACTTAAAAAAAAGTTGTTCAGATAAATCCTTTTGTATTCTTGAAGGTAGAGACAGCATAGGTGGGACATGGGATTTGTTTCAGTATCCCGGTATAAGATCTGATTCTGACATGCATACTTTAGGTTTTAGATTTAAACCATGGCTTCATGATAAATCTATTGCTGATGGACCATCGATTCTTAATTATTTATATGAAACTATTGACGAATATGAATTAAGTAAAAATATTTTACTCAATCATAAAGTTAATTCAGCTAATTGGAATTCAAATGATTCAATCTGGGAATTAGAGATACTTGAGAATAATATTGTAAAAAAAATGACATGTAATTTTCTGTTTCTTTGTGGAGGCTATTACAGTTACACTGAGCCACATATGCCTTACTTCAAGAATCAAGAGAATTTTGAAGGAAAAATAATTCATCCACAGTTTTGGAGTAGTGACATTAACTATCTTGATAAAAAAATTGCTGTAATTGGAAGTGGCGCTACAGCAATTACTATTGTTCCAGCTTTATCGGAAAAAGCTAAACATGTTGTCATGATTCAGCGGTCTCCTAGCTATGTAATTTCAATGCCAAGTGTAGACAGAATAAATAAATTTTTAAGAAAAATATTACCCAAAAAGCTTACATACTTTTTAGTTAGATGGAAAAATATTATTTGGCAAAGTTATACATTCTTTATAGCAAGAACATTTCCAAATAGAATTAAAAATTCAATTTTACAAAGATTAGAAGATGAACTTGGGTCAGACTATGATGTAAAGAAACATTTCACTCCATCATACAAACCATGGGATCAGAGAATGTGCCTTGTTCCAGATAGTGATCTATTTAAAGCTATTAAAGAGAACAAGGTATCTATTGCCACAGATACGATTAAAGAATTTAAATCAAATGGTATTTTGCTAAATTCAGGAAAAGAAATTTCTGCAGATATAATTATCACTGCTACAGGTATTAAACTTAATTCATTTAATGATATAAATGTAACTATTGATAAAGAAAAGGTTAATGCCAATGACAGATTAACCTATAAAGGGATGATGTTAAGTGGAGTGCCTAATTTTGCTTATACCTTTGGGTATGTTAACGCTTCATGGACACTTAGAGCAGATTTAACAAGTGAATATGTATGTAGGCTGATAAATTTAATGAGTCAAAAAGGATCAAGAAGTTGTATGCCAACTGCTAACAAAGATGCTCATGGTGACGATAAGCTTATTGACTTTACATCTGGATATTTTCAAAGAGGTCTACATATGATGCCAAAGCAAGGCAATAAAGCTCCATGGCAAAATTATCAAAACTACTTAAAAGATATATTTGCTGTAAGATTTATGTCAATTAATGATTCAAATTTAAAATTTTATAAATAATTATGTTTTTAAAATTTTCCAATTCATAATTAAGCATTTTTTTTCAAGAAATAGATCAGGATTTACTGCTATTGGATGCCCTACTTTGCTTAGTAACGGTTCATCATTAATAGAGTCAGAATAAAAGTATGCATCTTTAAAATTAAAGTTATTTTTATTCATAAAGTGTTTAACTAATTCTAACTTTCCACAACCCAGAGCAAAAGGCTTTCTCACCTTTCCAGTACAAACATAGTTTTTAAATAATACTTCGGATGAGATAAAATTTTTGATTGAAAGCTTATTAGCAATATAAGAAACAATGAGACTATTAGTAGCACTTGCCAATAAGATTAAATCTCCTTTTAGTTTGTGATTATCAATAATGTCTAACATTCGAAAATTAAACTTTGATGATAATATCTGTTCATAAAAATCATCTAATATATTTTCAATCTCAAGCATATCCATTCCTATAAATGGTTTTAAAGAAAATTTCGAAAACTCTTCTATATCCAGTGATCCATTTTCATATGAATTAAAATAATCTTCATTTATCTTACGGAGTTTACTTTCAAGATATTTATTATCAATTAAATAATTTACCATTTCATAATCTGAATCCATTTCTAAAATAGTGTTGTCTAAATCGAATATTGCTATTTTTTTAATCGTCATTATATTATTGTATTACTACACTAAAACAATTATAATTTAAATATGAATTTATTTAAAGTAATAACGAATTTAAAGTCAGAGTCACAAGCGAATGCCTTTATGATGGATTTATGCACTCCTAAAGAGATAAAAGCTCTGGAAGAGAGATGGGAAGTTGCAAAGCTTCTAGCATCAAAAAAATATACTTACAGAGAAATTGCTGAAAAGCTTGGCGCTTCAACGACCACTGTTACTAGGGTAGCTAGATTTCTTTTTAATGAAAATAACAATGGCTATAAAAGTGTTATAAAAAAATATGAAAGATAGAATAAAAATAGCAATTCAAAAAAATGGTCGCTTGTCTTCTGAATCTCTATCACTTTTAAAAAAATGTGGAGTTGAGTTCACAGAATCAAAAAATATGTTATTCATTAAATCTACTAATATGCCCGTTGATCTTTTAATGGTAAGAGATGATGATATTCCTCGACTTGTCAGTCAAAAAATAGCAGATTTGGGAATTGTTGGTGAAAATGTTGTGATGGAGAAACAACTTTCCGATAAAGAATTAGAAATTAATCAAAAATTAAAACTTGGATTTTCTAAATGCAGGTTATCTTTTGCAAAACCAAAAGGATTTGAGTTAGATGATCTTAATAATCTCAAGATAGCAACATCCTACCCAGAGATTGTTAAAGACTATTTAGTTACTAAAAATATAAATGCTGAAATTATTGAAATTCATGGATCAGTTGAACTAACACCATTCGTTAATATTTCAGATATTATTGTCGATTTAGTTTCAACCGGGGCTACATTAGAATCTAATAATCTAGTTGAATTTGATAATGTAATGGAATCAGAGGCAATATTAATATCCTCAAGAAACACTTCGAATGAAAAATATCAGTGGATAGAAAAAATAATTTCTCGAATCAGTTCTGTTATTGAAGCAAAAGATAGCAAATATATAATGTTTAACGCAGATGCAAAAGACGTAGAAGGTCTTATTCAAATGCTTCCAGCTGCTGAGTCTCCTACAGTTATTCCGCTTGCAGATAAAGCAAAGGTAGCTATTCACTCAGTTTGCAGAGAAGATATTTTTTGGAAAACAATTGAATCTCTTAAATCAGCTGGTGCGAGTTCAATATTGGTACTTCCAATTGAAAAGCTAGCAAATTAAATGAAAATTATTGAATCTAAACCTAACATTAATTGGAGAAACATTAAATCAAATGTTGAAATCCAAAATGTCATCAAGGAATTTGATGAACTATTAAATAATGAGTCGTTTAATGGATTAAAAAAAATTAACAGCCGTCTAAATTTAAAAAATTTTCGCAAATTAAAAGTTTCGAAAAAAGAATTTGAAGAGTGTTCAAATTATTTGTCTGATGATGAAAAGTTTTCACTATATGAGGCAATTAAAAATATTTCATTTGTTTGTAAATCGCAGTTAAATTCCTCAAGTAAGAGTATTGAGCCTATTAATGGTTTAAGTATATGGGACAAATATGTACCTATTTCAAGTGTAGGGCTATATGTGCCTGGGGGGACTGCACCTTTAGTGTCATCATTTTTGATGCAAGTCATACCTGCGCTAACCGCAAATTGTCCAGACATAAACGTATGCACTCCTCCATCAAAAAATGGAAAGATCCATCCTGCTATTCTATGGTTAGCAAATCAATTAAATGTAACCAATATATATAAAATTGGAGGTGCTCAAGCAATACTTTCCTTAGCAAACGGATACTTAGACCTACCAAAAGTAGATAAGATTTTTGGTCCTGGAAATTCATACGTAGCTGAGGCAAAAAAATATGTTAGTAGCAAAGTTGCGATTGATCTATACGCTGGGCCCAGCGAAGTGATGGTTGTTACTAATAGTGAAAAAAATACTTCGATTGCAGCAATAGATGCTTTATCACAATTAGAGCATGGATCAGATTCATGTGCTTTTGTTTTATCAAAATCAAAAAAAATCTTAAATAAAGTGAAGAAAGAGATAAAAGTTCTTTCTGAAAAACTATCTAGAGAAAGTCTTATAAATTCTGCTATGGACAATATTATTTTGATCAAATGTAAGTCAGATAACGACGTTATAAATATGGTAAATGATTGTGCTCCAGAACATCTTGTTCTGCTAGATGAGGATTTTCCAAAATATATTAATTCTATTAATAATGCTGGTTCTGTTTTCTGCGGAAATATGTCACCAGTTGCATTTGGTGACTATGCATCAGGTTCAAATCATGTTTTACCAACTTCAGGATGGGCTAAAACAAATTCTGGTTTATCTGTAAATGATTTCATGAAAAAATTGACATTTCAAAAATCTAATAATGATGCCTTTAATTATCTATCTGACAAGGTAATAAAACTTAGTGAACTTGAAAACCTAGATGCTCATGGGCTTTCTGTAAAAATGAGAAAAACAAATAGCAATATTACTTTAAGATCCTCTTTTTTAAGAAGAGAAACAAAAGAGACTTCTATTTATGCATCAATTGATTTGGATGGTCAAGGTTTATATGAGATTGATACAGGAATTAACTTTTTAGATCATATGCTCGAACAATTTACAAAAAATTCGAATGTAAATTTATATTTAAAAGCAACTGGTGATTTAAATATCGATCTTCATCATACCATTGAAGATACTGCAATAGTTCTAGGACAGCTTATTTCAGACAGTCTAGCTGATAGAGAGTGTATTAATAGATACTCATCACAAACGATTGTCATGGATGAATCTAGTGCAAAAGTAGATATTGATTTATGTACAAGAACTAATCTAAATCTCAAAATTCCAAAGCTAAATAATTTTGTAGGAGATTTTCCAACAGAAATGATAAATCACTTCTTCGATACTTTTGTTAAAAATGCAAAATTTACATGTCATATAAATGTTACTGGTTCTAATAGTCATCACCTTATAGAAGTATTATTTAAGTGTTTTGGTAAAGCATTTAAAGAGAGTATTGAAATCAATTCAAAAATAGCAACTTCAACTAAAGGAATACTATGATTTCTATTATCGATTGTGGAGGAGCAAACCTTCAGTCAGTAATTTACGCTATTGATGGATTAAAAGTTAACTATAAAATTTGTAAAAACAAAAATGATATAAAAAATTCAAGTGCAATTATCTTACCTGGAGTTGGTGCTGCAAAAAATGTAATGCAGAATTTATGTGATCAAGATCTTGTAGATGCTATAAGAGACTATTCTAATCCTGTTTTAGGAATTTGTGTGGGGATGCAAATTTTTTATGAGTACTCTGAAGAGGAAAATACAAAATGTTTAGGAATACTTCCAGGTAAAGTTAAAAAATTTGCTAACTCAGATTTAGTAATTCCTCATATGGGATGGAATAAAGTAACTTTTGAGAATGAAAAATATGCTGACTGCAACGGTTATTACTATTTTGCAAATAGTTTCTATGCTGAGATAGATAAAAATACTCTAGCTAAAACGAAATATGGTAAAGAATTTTGCTCATTCGTAAATAAAGATAACTTTTATGGAGTTCAATTTCATCCTGAAAAATCTTCAACAAATGGTTTAACATTTTTAAAAAATTTCTTTAATAATTTATGAAAATCTTACCAGCAATTGATATTAAAAATGGCCAATGTGTGAGATTGCAAAAAGGTAATTTTGATAAAATCGATGTTTATAGTGATTCACCTTTGGATCAAGCAAAGCTCTTTAAAGAAAACGGTTTTAATTTTATTCATATCATTGATCTTGATGGAGCTCTCGAGGGTAAAAGAATTAATACCAAAATCATTAATCAAATTGTTGACATGGACATTAAATTACAAATTGGAGGTGGAATAAGAACAATCTTAGATATCAAAAATTTATTAAATTTAGGTGTTGAGCGAGTAATTTTAGGAACAGCAATAGTAGAAAACAATGAATTTTTATTAGAGGTACTTTCAAAGTTTGACAATAATAGGATTACATTTGCTTTAGATTTTAGGATTGAAAAAAATATTCCCTTGATAGCAACAAATGGTTGGACTAGCCAAACAAGTATAAATCTTTGTGAATTTATAAAAATTCATAATTTTGTAAATGTTTTGGCAACCGATATTGATAAAGATGGTCTATTGTCTGGCCCGAACTTAGACATCTATAACGACATTAAAAATATATCATCAAGTGTAAACATTATTGGATCTGGAGGTATTACATCAATGGATGATATTAATGATCTAAAAAAAATTGGTATTCGTGAGTGTGTAATAGGTAAAGCTATCTATGAGAAAAAATTATCTATGAAGGAATTATCAAGTGTTAACTAAGCGAATAATTCCCTGTCTGGATGTTAAAAAGGGAAAAGTGGTAAAAGGTGTTAAATTTAACAATCATAGATTAATTGGAGATCCAATTAAATTAGCTAAAAAATATTCAAATGATCAGGCTGATGAGCTGGTATTTTATGATATCTATTCAAGTGTTGAATCTGAATCTGTATCAATTAATTGGGTAAATGAGATAGCTCAAAATATTAATATTCCGTTTTGTGTTGCAGGAGGCATAAAAGATATTACAAAAGCAAAAGAAGTTTTAAATATGGGCGCAGATAAAATATCAATCAATACACCAGCTATTGAAAATCCAAATTTAATCTCAGAGTTAGCTAAAATATTTGGGTCGCAGTGTATCGTAATAGGAATAGATAGTTTTTTTGACGGTAAAAATTTTATTGTTTATTCAAGAACAGGATCAACAAAGTCTAGGTATTGCACAGGAAAAAAAACTTTAGAATGGATACAAGAAGTTCAAGATCGTGGTGCTGGAGAAATAGTTTTAAATTGTATGAATCAAGATGGTGTTCAAAATGGATATGACTTAGAACAACTTTTCTTATCTAGAGAAGTATGCAAAGTACCTTTAATTGCATCAGGTGGAGCAGGAAAAATGGAGGATTTTAAGAACGTATTTGAATCATGTAATGTTGATGGTGCCCTAGCTGCATCAGTCTTTCATGACAATGCTATGAATATCACAGATTTAAAGAATTATCTTAATGATAAAAAAATAGAGGTAAGGATATGAATTTAGATAAAGTATGGAAAAACGAAAATAACTTAGTACCTGCCATAATTCAAGATGCTAATAACAAAAACATTTTGATGCTTGGGTATATGACAAGAGAATCTTATTTAAAAACCATTGAAACAAAAAAAGTCACTTTTTTTAGTAGATCAAGGCAATGTCTTTGGACAAAAGGTGAAACATCAGGAAATTATTTAAATTATGTCTCAAGTGAAATAGATTGCGACAATGATACACTTCTAGTTCAAGCTATTAATAAGGGGCCAACTTGTCATCTTGAAAAATATTCTTGTTTTGGTGATGAGATTTTTAGTTTTTATAAACTGCAGACAATAATTAATGACAGAAAGGAACAAAAAACTAATAGTTCATATACTAGTTATCTATTAAATGAAGGTAATAAAGAAATAGTAAAAAAAATTGCTGAAGAGGCTAATGAATTGGCTATTTCTGTTGTTTCTAATGATGGAAGATTATTAGATGAAGCTGCTGATCTTATGTACCATCTTCAAGTGTTACTTGTTGCAAATGATCTTTCATTAAATGATTTAGAGCAAGCTTTATCAAAAAGAAATAAATAAACATCATGGATTTTCTAAAATATATCAATCCTGGAATCGAATCCATAAATCCATATGAGGCTGGAAAATCAATTGAAGAAGTGATGGAAAAATATAATCTAGAGGATATAGTAAAACTTGCAAGTAATGAAAATAACTCAGGTCCCTCACCTAGAGCATTAAAGGTAATTAAATATTTTAAAGATCTTCATATTTATCCAGATGGAGATGCCATTAAATTAAAAACTAAAATATCAGAAGTTGAAAATATTGATTCTGAACAAATTATTATAGGTAATGGATCAAATGAAATTTTAGAAATAATTTCTAAAACTTTTTTATCATCAAATACTGAATCAATATTTTCAAAACATGCCTTTATTGTTTATAAACTGGTATCAAAAGTGTGTGGTTCAAAGTTTCATGAAATTGATACTTGTGATTGGGGACATGATTTAGATAAATTTCTTGAAAAAATAAATGATAAAACAAGATTAATTTTCATTGCAAATCCAAATAATCCAACTGGCACATATTTGTCACATAAAAATATAATAGACTTTTTAAATAAGGTACCAAAACAAGTTTTGGTTGTGATTGATTTAGCATACTTTGAATATGTGACTGCTAATGATTACGTTAAAACAAGTGAAATTTTAAATAAATTTAACAATGTATTATTTACTAAGTCTTTTTCAAAAATTCATGGTCTTTCAGCCCTAAGAATTGGTTATGGGTTTGGAAATAAATCTCTAATTGAAATAATGAATAGAGTAAGGCAGCCATTTAATGTAAATGCTTTAGCCCAGAAAGCTGCAATTGAATCTTTATCAGATAAAAATTACATAGAAGAGAGTATCAGTCAAAATACTAAAGAAAGACTATACCTTTGCGAATCACTAAGTAGCATAGGAGTAGAATATATTCCGTCGCAAGGAAACTTTATTTGTATAAATACAAAAATAACTGGTAAAAATGTATTTGAATCTTTACTAAAAAAAGGTGTGATTGTAAGGCCTATTGATATTTACGAAATGCCAACATATATCAGGGTTTCAGTTGGAAATAGAAATGAAAATAATATTTTTATAGAAAAATTGGAAGAGATTTTGTTTTAATTTCTAAAGTTTCTAAAACTACCAATGCAAATTAAAAGAAGGTGTAAAGCTACTACTATTAATAATAATTTATCCATATATTTATATAAAATTTCAAAAATTGGTGGAGCTACGCGGGATCGAACCGCGGACCTCTTGAATGCCATTCAAGCGCTCTCCCAGCTGAGCTATAGCCCCAAAGATTCAACATCTTATCTAATAATAATTTTTAAGTAAATTGATTATTGCTCAAGAAATACTACTTCTCCAGGAATAAGTGTTTTAAAATTTTCTATTCCATCAGCGATAACTGCGTTATTTAATCTTTTTTGCGGCTCTAAAGTATCTTCGGCGGTAAGCGTAAAAGTTCCCCAATGCATTCCAAAGCCATGTTGAGCTTCAAGATCTTTCATTATTTTTATAGAATCTTCAGGATTTACGTGGCTTGCTGACATAAACCATTCTGGATCATAAGCGCCTATAGGTATAAGAGCATATTTTGGTGCACCTAATCTTATTTTGGTTTCTATAAAATCTTTTGAATATCCAGTATCTCCTGCATGATAAATTGCGTAGTCTTTTGAATTTATAAACCATCCACCCCATAGGCTTTCATTTCTATCAAATAAACCTCTTGCAGACCAATGTTTTACTGGCGTAAATGTAAATGTATGATTTTTAAAGTCAGTATTTTGCCACCATTCAAACTCTATTACATTTTTAATATTTCTTTTATTAAAAATATCTTTATCTCCTTTTGGAATTAAAAATAATACTTTGGGATATTTTTTTGATATTTTCTTCAATGATCTTATGTCTAAATGATCATAGTGATTGTGGCTTACAGTGACAATATCTATAGGAGGTAAATCTCTAATACTAAGGCTTGGTGGAATTAATCTCTTAGGTCCGAATCTTTTAAATGGTGATGCCCTATCAGAGAAAACTGGATCAGTAAGTATAGTTAATCCATCCTTTTTGATTAAAAAAGTTGAATGGCCTATCCAAATTAAATAATTATCTTCAGTTTCAAGATTTATATTGCGCCAATCATTAGAAATATCTATAGAGGCCAAAATTGGTTTCTTTTGATTTATCTGCCATCGAATAAGATCTTTTATTGATTTATCAATTGCTTCGCCATCTGTATTTTTGTATTTTGCAAATACTAAAGTTGGAATTACCAATAGAGCAAGAAAAAGATATCTCAACATTAGATAAAATTTTATGACTTTTTAACTTGAGACTTAATATAAAAATTCATAATTTTTATAAAAAATTTTGAAAAACATGAATATACATTTCTATAAAAATTTATTTTAAGTAACTTTAAAGTGTTCAAGATATTATCCTATAAAAAAAAGGGTTGCAGATGCAACCCTTTTTAACTCAATACTTATTTTAGAATTCTAAAACAACGCTAGCAAAAAATCTTCTACCAATTACGTCGTAAATACCTGGCTCAGTATTTCCATTGAAGTTACTATGGAAATATGGCGGGTTTTCATCAGTAGCATTATTTATACCTATTCTATAAGTAGCATTACCCCTTTCGATTGTTGAAACGAGATCTAAGTATGTAATTGCTTCAGCTTTTGCATCAGCAGTAACTGATGGATGTCTCCATACATCATCAGACTCAGAAACGTATCTAATATTAGCAGTAGATGACCAATTTTCACCGTTAACACCAAAACCAAGAACAAATCTTAATTCAGGATATACAGCAAAACCATCTGCAGTACCTGCATAATCTTTAACAGGCGAACCTAAAGCACTTGATTCATACTGGTTATAGATTGTTGAATCAAAAGTTACACTATAACCGGTAGCAGTTGATCCATTTAAATCACCTTCAAATGAAGCACTAACATCCCAACCATTTGATTCGATATTTGCAAAGTTACCCCAAGGAGTTTCTAAGTCGCCAGGATATCCGTAATAATATAAAGGATTTCCGTCACCGTAATCAATAAAGTATGAGCAACTACCTTTTGTATAATCTAAAGTCGCTTGATTCAAACAATCATAGAAAAGAACATTAGCACTTGGCAGACCAATAGCATCATCAATTTCAATCGCCCAATAGTCAATAGAAGCTACAAATCCAGGGACAGTAGCAGGTGAATATACCGCACCAACAGTAAAGTTGGTTGATTCTTCCGGAGCTAAATCTCCTTCTGAGTAATATTCATGGTATGACTGCCATGCAAATCCATATTCGCCAGCATCAGTAGGATCAAATCCTAAAGATACACAATTATCATAAATTGTTTGAGTAATTGTACCTGCGGCAAGCCTTCTATCAGCAAACTCACAAGGTAAATCAATAACTGGGAATGTTGTACTTGCTACAGTATTTAATTCAGAAACATTTGGTGCTCTAAATCCAGTACCATATGTAGCTCTCATTCTTATTTCATCTGAGACTGTGTATTCAGCACCAACCTTATAGTTAGTTGTATCGCCAACAGTATCGTAGTCAGAATATCTCACTGATGCATCAATATTTAATTTATCAGATACAGATGTAAAAATCTCACCAAATACTTCAGTAACGTTGAATCCGCCTCTTAAAGGAGATGAAGCACCACCAGTAGTTAAGCCCTCAGCAGAGAATTCATCAGGTTTAAAATAACCAGATTCGGATCTTTTTTCAACACCAACTGCAAAAGCTGAACCATTAGATAAGTCGCCTGAAATTGTATAAGCAAATAATTCCATTTCTGCTCCAGATTGGTCCTTTAAAGAACCAGCAGTCAGGAATGACATTTGTTCATCAGTTATTGAACCAAATTCAGCAAAAGGATTTAATGTACCTGGACATGCAGAACTTGCAGCACAAGCAACAGGGTCTACCGCTATTGCCCATCTGTCGAATCTTCCATAATTTAAAGTTTCATCAACTTGCTCAGTCTCAGCAACAACCATGTACATATCATGGTTTAAACCATTACTTTCCCATCTCAGTCCCATTGTGATGTTGTATTGATCAACAGTTTGTTCGAACAAACGACCACCAGATTCTTCAAATCTTCTATTAATTCTTACACCTACATCACAAATTGCAGAACCATCATCTGCTGCGGTGTTGGAACAATTAACAGAACCAAATGGATTAAATGGGTTATTTGCTGGAACATAATCATTCCACTGAGAACCATTATTTGGTGTTTCAACTGAACTATTTACAGCAAATGATGCATCAGGTGCTAATCTTTGATGTGAAGTTCTTCTGTTGTATGTACCTTCAAAATAGAATTCTACACCCTCAGTAACATCCATTTTACCTAGAACAGCCATTTGAGTTCTCTCATTTGGAGTAATTAATGCGTTCACTGGAGCATAATTATAAACATCTCCTGAAGTAAAAGGTCTAGCAGCCCCAATAGATGAATCATAAATATAATTTCCACCAGGTCCTCTAATTTTTCTACTATTTGATGAACCAGAACCTACAGCTTTAAAAGTTCCATCAGATTGCAATTGAGGATATAGAGCATCGTTAGCCCATGGCTGCTCAGCTTGTAACATTTCTTTTTGATTTTTGTGAGCAACAGAAAAAACAACATTACCGTTGTTACCAGCAATACCAGCCATTAGACCAATATCATTATTCTCAGCTTGTCCATTCTCCATACCTTGACCAGTACCTAAAGAAACTTTAAGGCCTTCAAATTCATCATCAAGAACAAAATTAAGCACACCAGATAATGCATCAGAACCATAAATAGCGGATGCACCGTCTTTGAGCACTTCAACAGACTTAATCATCATCTCAGGAATGGAACCAATATCAACAGCTCCGTCACCACCTACATCACCAATGACACGGTGACCATTTACAAGAACAAGCGTTCTGTTGAATCCAAGCCCTCTTAGGTCGATTTTTCTAGAACCATCACCACCGTTATTTGTTGAAGTTCCTAACTGATACCCTGTAAAAGCAGGTGTATACTTCAAATACTCATCAACACTAGCATTACCAGCATCAAGAATATCTTCTTCAGAAATTATCAACAAAGGTGAAGATGAGCTAAAGCCATCTTTTGCAATCTTTGATCCAGTAACAACAACTTCTTCTACGTCATCGTCTGAACTATCTTGCGCAACTATGTTCGTATTAAATAGACCAAAAGTTAACACAAGGACTGCTAATAAGTAATTATCTTTATTAAACATACAATTCCCCTGTAGTTAATTAAACTTAATATGCACAGCGAATCTTCGCTAAACACGTATTTCCGACATTGTTTCAGAGTTTTTTACATAAATCTACAATTTTATGCATTTATTTGCATTTATTTACATTTATTTGGGATTTTATCAACCACTCAGAGATTTTTTTGATAAATAATCAATAAAAATGGCTCTTTGAATTAGTTTTATCTACAATATGATTTTATTAAAAAAGTTTATGCTGCTTAAAAACAAGAAAATCTTAATAACAGGATTAGCAAATAAGTACTCAATTGCAGCTGGCATTGCATACGCAATGCATAGAGAGGGTGCTAAATTGGCATTCACATATCAAAACGAAAGGCTTTTAAAAAATCTTAAACCAATTGCTGATGAATGTGGTTCAAATATCTTAATTGAATGTGACGTTTCAAGTGATGATTCTGTTAGGTCTTCATTTGCTGAATTATCTAAAAAATGGAAAAAATTTGATGGTTTTGTTCATTCTATTGGTTTTGCGCCTGCTGATCAGCTTGAAGGAGATTTTCTTGAAGTAACTAATCGTGAGGGTTTTAAAATAGCTCATGACATAAGTTCATATAGTTTTACAGCAATGGCAAAAGAGTCTAAGTCAATGCTCAACGAAAATTCTGCTCTTCTAACTCTTACTTATCTAGGATCAACACGAACAATGCCAAATTACAACGTTATGGGTCTTGCTAAGGCTAGCTTAGAAGCAAATACAAGATTTTTAGCTGCATCATTAGGGAAACATAATATCCGGGTAAATGCCATATCTGCAGGACCAATTAAAACTCTAGCAGCATCTGGTGTTAAAAATTTTAGAAAAATGCTTTCTCAGCATTCTAATAAAGCTCCTTTAGGCAGAACTGTAACTGCAGAAGAAGTTGGAAATGTTGCGGCATTTATGTGCTCAGACTATGCAAGTGGTATTACGGGTGAAATTACATACGTTGATGCTGGATTTAATATTGCAGCTATGCCACTTACACTTAATGAGCTTAAAGATGATTAAAAAATCATATGAGAAATATGTATTACCAAAACTACTAGATTGTTGTTGTTCAACTAAACCAATAAACTATCAAAGAAAAAAAGTTGTTCCTAATGCTAGCGGTAATATCTTAGAAATTGGAATTGGGTCAGGTTTAAATCTACCATTTTATGAAAAATCAAAAATTAATAACTTATATGGGATAGATCCATCGAGTGAATTATGCGATATGGCAAAGAAAACAGCCTCTGATAATGGAATGGATGTTAATTTGTTAATTAATGGGGCTGAGGAAATTGAATTACCTAAAGATTCTATAGATACCGTTGTAATCACATATACCTTGTGTACTATTCCGAATCCAACAGATGCACTTAAAGAAATCAAACGAGTAATGAAAGTTGATGCAAAAATGCTTTTTTGTGAACATGGAACTGCACCAGATAAAAATATTATTAAATGGCAAAATAGAATAAATCCAATATGGGGAAAATTATTTGGGGGATGTAACATTAATAGAGATATACCGAGCATTTTAAAAGAAAGTGGTTTCAAGATTAATACTCTAGATCAAATGTACCTTCCTAGTACGCCTAAAATAGTTGGTTACAATTACTGGGGCGAAGCAACCAGATAAATTCATGAATAATAGGCCTGTTGTGGTTGGATTAGGAACTATCCAGCAAAAAGGTAACTTCAACCAACTTGATGAAGCTCTTATATTAATGGATAAAGCTTTTAAAAAGGCTATTATTGATTGTACAAATAGCAACATTAAAAGATATATTGATGAGGTAAGGGTTCCGAAGGGATTTTGGAGATATAGAGATCCTGGTAAGTGGGTTGCTGAAAACAATAATATTAAATCAGTCAAAACAACTGTAACGAAAGTAGGAATACTTCAACAAAACCTCATCAACACTGCGTGCAATAAAATTCAAAATGGTGAAATTAAAGCGAGTTTAATTTTAGGTGGTGAATCTCGTTTTAAAATGCTTAGATCATCAATAGAAAATAAGGAGTATATTGAAACACCTTTAAATACAAATCCAGATAATTACGAAAAATCTCCCGAAAAACTTCAATTAGATATTGAAGAAAAAGAGTTAGGTTCTATGGCTGTTGGCTATTATGCAATTTTGGAGAGTGCGTTTAGGTCTATGTTACAAAATGACCATGACGAACATAACAATTATTTATCAGAAATATATTCAAGTTATTCAGAAATTGCTGCAAGTAACGAAGATGGGTGGATTGAACAACCCTTTGATAAAGAAGACATAAAAACTGAATCAAATAAAAACTTAAGACAAGCATTTCCATACAACAAATATCACTGTACAAGCTGGAATGTAAACCAAGCTTGCGCAATTATAATTTGTTCAGAAGATATTGCTGACAAGCTTAATATTCCTTTCGATAAAAGAGTCTATCCTTTAGCGTCATCTGAAAATAATCATATGATACCCACTCTTCAAAGGCCAAACTTAATTGAACCAGCTGGAATGCAGCTAGCTGCGAAATTTATCCTAGGTATTTGTAAAAAAAATGATCTTATACCTAATTTGTATGATCTATACAGCTGTTTTCCTGTTGCTGTTCAAATGTTTGCAAAATCACTAAAACTTAAAAACATCAAAGATAAAACTGTGACAGGGGCAATGCCATTTGCTGGAGGCCCCTTAAACAGCTATGTTCTTCATTCAACAGCAAAATTAATTGAAAAATTAAGAAAGAATAATGGTGTTGGAATAGTAACTGGGGTATCAGGTATGATGACAAAACAATCATATGCACTCTGGTCAAAGAACCCATGCATAGATTTTACATGTGAAGATTGCACTAAAAAAGCTAAAGAAATTGAACTTCCAGTAAAATTATCAGATCAAAAAAGTGGTTCTGGAAAAATAATTGGATACACAGTCCATGAAAGGGATAATGTTAATAAAGCTATTATGTTTGTAGATACTGACAATAATAAACGAAAATTAATTACTTCATCAGACAGAAATATTATTAACGAAATGCAAAATACTGAATGGGTTGGAAAAAGAATAAACTTTAGTGAAGATCAATTAGTTTGAACTGATACAGCTGCATTTGGTCTTCTTAAATCAGCAAAACCATATTTTACACCTTCAGATATATGTATACTTTGAGTGCTGCCAATTGTATTTTCATATTCTGTCTTATGGCCCATACTTGTCAGTCTTCTAATAATATCTCTACTTACTGTCCTCTCATGTTCAAGACCTTCATAAGGCCAATCTTTATGAATTCTTGGTAGCATAGTTGCTTCACCGATATCTAAATTAAAATCTATAACACCTGTAATTACTCTAAGGATTGCAGCTGGAATATCAGATCCACCTGGAGAACCAGTTATTAAAAATAAATCATCATTTTTATCAAATATAATTGTTGGTGCCATTGTGCTCATTGGTTTTTTTCCAGGCTCAAATCTATTGCCTGGACTAGCGCCCCTTCCAATATCATTTTTATCACCGTATCTATAAGCAAAATTATTCATTTGACTATTCATTAATATTCCTGTTCCAGGAATTGTCACTCCAGAACCAAAAGATAGTCCAAGCGTATAAGTATTTGATACTGCATTTCCCTCTTTATCAACTATTGAGAAATGAGTTGTGTCCTTGCTTTCTTTTGGTTTTCTAAAAGCCTTTACATCCTCTACTGGACTCGCTTTATTTGAATCAATTGAACTTATAAGCTCTTTAATTCTTTTAGATGATAATAAATCTGAAATTGGAACATTAAAATATTCAGGATCTCCAACAAAATGAGATCTATTATTATGGCCTCTTCTTAAAGATTCCGCTAAAAAGTGATACGTTTTAGTAGAATCACTTTTATATTTGTTAATATCGATATTATTGAGAATAGCTAAAGATGTTAGCAAGGTAATGCCACCTCCCGAAGGAGGAGCAGCTGTAAAAACTTTATGACCTTTATAATTTATTGCAATTGGCATTCTAAAAAGAGATTTATAGTTTTTTAAATCTTCATGAGTTATTAATCCATTGTTTTGATTCATTGCATTGACAATCTTGTCAGCAATCTTACCTTCATAAAAACCTTTAATACCATTTTTTGAAATTTCCTTAAATGTATTAGCTAGGTCAGGTCTTCTCATAATTGAAAATTCTTCTAAAGGCTCATCATCTTTATAATAAATAGAGTAAGATTCTTTATCGCTTTTTAGTTGTGGTGTTACACCAATGACATAGCTTAGGTCACTAGAAACAACTATACCCTCTTCAGCTTGAGCAATAACAGGTTTCATAATTTCTTGAAGTTCTAATCTCCCAAAGTTTTTATGCGCCTCTAGTAATCCATAAACGGTTCCGGGAACTGCTGAGGCTAAATATGTATAATCCACCCTCTCCCATATTTTTGAATTTCTATCAGGTATTTTTTTTGTTCCAAGCAACTTTTCGATCGATGCATTTTTTGGTGATTTACTTCTATAGTCAATATAGAAGATTTCATCTTTTTCTTTTATGTAAATGAGCATAAAACCACCGCCACCCAAGTTACCTGCCCGAGGTAAAGTGGTAGCAAGAGAAAAACCTACAGCAACCGCAGCATCAACTGCATTACCTCCCATATCTAAAATTTCTACACCAATATCAGATGAAAGAATATTTTGGCTTACAACCATTCCGCTCTTGCTAGAAGTTGGATGAAATGGATGAGGATAATCTATATAGTCTTGTCCAGAATTTAGATAAGAAAAAAATAAAATAAAACTTAGGAATCTTATCATTATCATTAAAAAATAAGTGGTGCAAAATAGTAGGCAAAAATTGTTACAACCAAGATTCCAACTATATTTAAGGCAAAACCAGCTCTCATCATGGTTGCAATTGTAAATTTATTAGAACCATAAACTATTGCATTTGGTGGAGTTGCTACTGGCAGCATAAATGCACAGCTTGCTGCTAGACATACCGGAACTGTAAGAGAAACAGGTAAAACTCCTATTGCAATAGCTAATGCACCAAATACAGGTAAAAAAGTTGTTGTAGTTGTTACATTACTAGTTATTTCTGTTAGGAAAATTATCAATGTTGCTACTGCCAAAATAAGAAGTATTGGCGGTACAGTGCTTAATATTAAAAGACTATTTCCAATCCAAATACCTAAACCACTTGAGCTTATTTGTGCGGCCAAAGACAAACCACCACCAAATAGTATCAAAAGCCCCCATGGCAAATCTTTTGATTTTTCCCATTGAAGTAGGTCACCTTTTTTTGAAGCTGATGGAGTCATAAAAATAAGTATTGCAGCAATAATAGCTATACCTGCATCTGTTAAACCTGAGAGGAAATCAATTCTGTTAAGCAGTGTACGAAACACCCAGGCAAAAACAGCTAACCCAAAAATAACAGAAATTCTTTTTTCATCTTTTGTGAAACTGCCCATATTAGAAAGCATTGACTTTAATTCGTTTCGCGCATCATTAGTAGCAACAAAATTAATTGGGAATACATATTTTGTTAAGAGTACCCAGGCACTGAATAACATTATTGTTGCTAGTGGTACACCCAACATCATCCAATCAAACATTGAGATCTCAACACCGTAAGTATCTTGCATAAATGCACTAAATACTATGTTAGGAGCAGTTCCTATTAATGTTGACATACCACCAATAGTAGCGGCATAGGCAATACCTAAGAGTAGTGCTGTATCAAAATTCGATCTATCTTTATCTGTTATGCCTGGAATTGTTTCTGACATGACTCCACATACAGCCAATCCAATAGGTAAAAGCATTAGCGTTGTTGAAGTATTCATGACCCACATACTTATAAGAGCAGCAACAAGCATGAAGCCTCCTACAAGTCTTCTTCCACTGGATCCAACTAATATAATCATTTTTAAAGCTATTCTTTTATGAAGACCAGAACTTTCAATACCAAGTGCCAACATAAATCCACCTAAAAAAAGATATATATTTTTATTAGCATATGGAACTGCTGCATTTTCAAATGAAGTGACACCTAGTAATGGAAAAAGTGCCAGAGGAAGTAAAGCCGTAATTGCAACGGGAACTGTTTCAGTTGCCCACCAAATTGCCATAAGAACAGCAACTGCTGCTACATCCCATCCTATCTCACTTAATCCAGATGGTGCTGGAGAAAACATCATTATAAGAAATATTGCTATTCCAATGCTAAATCCTTTTTTCTTATATGCGGACATTAAATTATTATAAGACAAAAAAAAGGGAGCTGGCGCTCCCTTTAAAATTTTTGATGTTTAGAATCTAACCCTTAATTCTAATTGATGAATCATTCCAAGATCTTGGTGAATATCTGAGAAATATCCTTGATATCCATCTGCAAGAGGAGCTCTTTCATCTTCAAAGTTTTTGATTGTGTACTTAACTCTGGCATCTTTTCCATCTAAATCAAATTTTGCCCATAAAGCTAAATCTTGTGTAGTCATTTCGGGGATAATATATCCTCTTCCATTAACTGTGCCAAATTTAGATTGAATAAAGTCTCCTTTAGTTAAAGAAGAAAGAGAAGCACCCCAATTTCCACCGTTATAGTAGATTTTGTATGAATGCTTTTCTTCAATGTTACCGTCTTTCCCTAATAAATCTCCAAATCCTTGAAGTGGAATATTTTCTGGAATAGTGCCGTTATCTTTTAAAGCTTGCATTTGAGCAAACTGAGATGTAGCTTCTTGATCGAATTCATCAGTAAATGACCCATTGTATTTAAATGTAAAGTCGCCAATTGAATAAACGATAGCAACGTCCATTCCCTCTATAGTTCTTGTAGCAAGGTTAAGGTACTCGTCGGTGACCTGATTAACCTGTCCCCTTGGACAAATTCCGGCTGCAGCAAAAGCTGAATCAAGAGATACTTCTGATCCATCTGTTAATTCAAGATCATCTTCACCATCATAAGGATCTAAACCAGTTAGAGCAGAGTTACCTATAAAAGTAGAACAATTACTATTACCAGCTAGAATTCTCAAAGCTAAGTCATATACTGTATGATTTTCTCTACCAAACAATCCTATTGTGTCTTCTTTTTCAATTGACCATAAGTCAGCAGTAACAGTAAGACCATCTAAGAATGATGGCTGTAAAACAATACCTACAGACGAGTTGGTTGACTTTTCAGATTCAAGTCCATCATCAACAGATTTGGCTTTACTGTATCTTTGTACGGTTTGATCCCAGTCATCAGCACCGATATATTTATATACAAAGTCTTCACGAGTAGCAACACGAGTCACCTCTTGTTGGTGGATTTGTATTAAGTTTGGAGCTCTAAGAGAAGTTGAAACTGATCCCCTTATAAGAACGCCATCAGTAACATCCCAACCTATCGCAAATTTACCAACAGTAGTTGAACCAACATTTTCAACATCTTCGTATCTAACTGCTGCTTGAGCATTAATTGACTCTGTTACAGGAATTTGCATTTCCATAAATAATGAATCAGTATTCCTTTGACCGACTGTGTCTGTTGACGGACTACTTCCTATAACAGCAGAAACAAATGGATGAGTAAGACCACTGTAACCAGTGTATTCAACTGTTCCATCAAGCAATGGATCTCTATCATCGAGATATGATTCGAATCTATACTCACCACCAATAAGCATAGCTACATCACCAGCTTTAGTAGAGAATACGTCTGGTTTTGAAAATTTAAAATCCAAAATTCTTAATTTACTAGTATCATTTCTATAAACATCAACAAGTGCTCTTTCGATGTTTTGATCAGTTGCAGAGAAAGGATTGATAGCCGCTGCAGTAGAGTCATTTAAACCAGCAACAAGCTCATGTGCGCTAATTCTGTTTGCTGTTGTATCTTCCATGGTAGCTTTACTAATTACAATACCAGTATCCCAATCCCATCCAGAATCTAATTCACCTCTAAAACCTAATACAAGTCTGTATGTATCTTTTTCGTTATGAACTTTTCTTTGAACAGTGCTTGGACGCCATCCGTCAACAAACCATCTTCTGTTGACATCAGCTCCAGTAGCATCTTCAATTTGCTGAGCCCAGTAATTCTGATCAATATAGAACTTTTGAACTGAGAAAATACCACCAGATTCTTTATTCTTTTCATACTCAGAACTATATTTACCAAGTTCAAGATACATTTCATTACCACTTTTCATTTCGTGGTTAACAAACATAAATAGGTTATGTCGTTCTAACTCACCTCTTGCGTCTCTTAGTAGATTAACGTTTTGATAATATCCTGAACCAGAAGTATCTGGATGTAAACAAGTACCATAGCCAGTGCTAATAGTGTCTGAACCACCATTACAAGTTGTAACAGGTGTTCCAGTAAGTGCATCAATAGCAATTTCTGGAATTATTTGAGTTTCACCTCTGCTGTCAGTGAAGAAATCTCTTCCTGATCTGTCTAACTGCATGTATCTGTAAGAATAACAATTTCTTAAATTGCTATTTCCTCTAAAATCTTCGTTCTCAGAACTGACATCTTGTCTGTAATCACATCGAGACCATCTTGAATCCTCAGTAGCTGGAAGCCTGTCTCTTTGATAGTAATCATAGGCGATACTTACATTAGTAGCTCCACCATTAAAATCTTTACCCCACTTAAAGTTTAATCTGTCTCCAGCACCTGGATCAAAATTTTTAAATTCAGAGGTTCTTACCCTAAATTCCATTCCAACATAATCTGTGTCGAGAACATTGTTAACAACACCAGCAACAGCGTCAGCACCATAGATAGCGGAAGCTCCGTCTCTTAAGACTTCAACTCTATCTAAGTTAAGAACTGGTATAGCCTGGGAGTTTACTGTCATAGTAGGAATATAGTCCTCACCAATAAGCTCAGTTTGATAACCAGCGTTATTGACCAACCTTCTTCCGTTAAGAAGCACAAGAGTATTACCTACTCCCATATTTCTTAAGTTATATGCTCCAACGTCACCCCTTGCAGCGTTAACACCACCAGAAGTTTCTTCTGATTCGTTAAAAAAGTTATTTCCTTGCTCTACTAAATTTTCAAGTAATTCATCACCCGAATCAATACCAAGAGCATCGACATCTTCAGCACTAATAATAGATACTGGAAGTACTCCTGTAATTTTAGCTCCCTTTATTTGAGAACCAACAACCACAACTTCTTCTACATCACTGTCTGAACTGTCTTGAGCTAATAACGCGAAAGGCATTAAAAGCATTAGCGAAAGTAAAAATTTTATGTTTTTCATAGATATCCCCTTAAAAAAACGCGTTTTATGCAAATATTATAGGCATTTGATGGTTTATATGTCTACTTTTGTGGCTATTTTTAAATATAAAAAAATTAACTTAAATAGCTAAGCAAGTTTGATATACGCTCCAAAGACTTATTTTTACCAAATAAAAACAAGGTCAATCCAAGACCTGGAGATTTGGTTGATCCTGTCAAAGATATTCTTATAGGTTGATTTACGGCGGGAACAGATAATCCTTTTTCTGATTGATAGTTTTTAAGAATGTTATCAATGTTGTCTTGATTCCAGTCATCCAATCCATTTAACAATACTTTTAGTTCTTCCAGTATTGATTTGTCAGATATAAATTTTTCTATGGCTTTTTCGTCATATTCATTAATATCTTTATAGTAAGGTATCAATGACTTTGCTATTCCTGAAAAGGTATTATCAGATGTTCTCATAGCTTCAATCAGTTGATCAGACTTTTCATGATCTTCAATATTAATTTCCAATGCTTGTAAAAATGGTTGTAATTGTTCTTTAAAACTTTCTAGTGACAAATTTGCAAGATGTTGAGAATTCAACCAATCTAATTTTGTAATGTCAAAAATTGCACCAGCTTTTTGAACATCTTTTATATTAAATTCCTTTATAAGATCATTCATATAAAAAACATCATTTTCACCCTGAGACCATCCTAATCTGGCTAAAGTATTTAAGATTGCTGAATCAAGATATCCCTTCTCACGATATTCTTCTAGACTTGTAGCTGCATTTCTTTTTGAAAGTCTTTTTTTATCAGTTCCAAGCACCAGAGGTAAATGAGCATACTCTAATTCTGGATAACCTAAAGCATTTTGAATATGAATTTGTCTTGGAGTGTTACTTATATGATCTTCTCCTCTGATTACAGTTGTGACCTTTTGTTCATAATCATCAACAACATTACATAAATGATATGTTGGAGAACCATCACTTCTCAGCAATATAAGATCATCCAACTCATTGTTATTAAAAATAATTTCTCCCCTTATTAAGTCTTTTACAATAATTTCACCATTTTCAGGAGTTGCTAACCTTAAAACAGTCTTATCAGATCTTTCTAATCCAAGATTTCTACTTCTACCGTCATACATTGGTTTTTTGCCAGTTGCAGTTTGTGCCTTCCTCATTTCTTCAAGTTCCTCTTGAGAGCAATCACACCAATATGCATTGCCAGACTGCAAAATTTTCTCAGCAGCTTTCAAATATATCTCATTTCTTTCAGATTGATTGATTGGATCTTCATCAGGCTCAAGCCCAATCGATGTAAGATTATCAAGTATATTTTTTTCATATTCTTTAGTGGATCTTTCAGTATCAGTATCTTCAATCCTTATTAAAAATTTTCCATTATTTTGTTTTGCATACACATAATTAAATAATGCAGTCCTCACACCTCCAATGTGGAGAGTACCAGTTGGGCTTGGAGCAAATCTTGTAACAATAGCTTTCATTTAAAATTTCTCCATATTGTTTTATTAGAATATTTTTTTTCAATTTCACTAATTCTTTTTTCGTGCTCTTTGAGATCTGATTCTGAGGCGTTAATCGAAGGCAAGCCATTAATTTGGTCAATAATAAGATTTTCGGAGTCTTTATTTTGTTCAGATAAAGAGTTTCCATTCGATATAAATTCAAATTTACTTTGCCCGCCAGTAAGTTGCATGTAAACATCTGCCAAAATATTGGCATCGAGTAAAGCGCCATGAAATGTTCTGTCATAATCAGATACGTTATATCTGCTTGCTAAAGCATCTAAGGAATTTCTTTGTCCTGGAAATTTATCTCGTGCAATTATTAATGAGTCTTCTACTTCACATATTTCTTCAATGCTTGGGTAATTAGTTGAGGCAAGCTGCAATTCATTATTTAAAAATCCAAGATCAAAAGGAGCATTGTGTATAACTAGAGTTGAGCCTTCGATAAAATTTATAAACTCTTCAGCGATTTCATCAAAAAAAGGTTTATCTTCTAGATCAGAATTAGTAATGCCATGGACTTTTGATGCCTCTTCGTCAATTAATCTTGAGGGATTTAAGTAACTGTGAAAATGTTCTTCTGATTTTTTTCGGTCATTTAAAAGAACAGCGCCAATTTCAATAACACGATGGCCTTGCTTTACCTCAAGCCCAGTAGTTTCAGTATCTAAAACGATGTATTTTTTTGCCATCTTTATAAATAATCGATTCCTTTATTAGCAAGTGCGTCTGCTATTTCGTTTTTTTCATGACCGGAATGACCTTTTACCCAATTCCATTTTACATTGTGTTTGGTTGTTAATTTATCCAATTCAATCCAAAGATCTTTATTTTTAACATCTTTTTTTGATGCATTTTTCCAGTTATTTTTTTTCCAATTTTCTATCCAGGAAGTAATTCCATCCATTACATATTTAGAATCAGTAGTAATATTTACTTCGCAAGATTCTTTTAAGACACTTAAACCATGAATAGCAGCCTTTAACTCCATTTTATTATTAGTAGTATTTTTTTCACCACCGAAATATTCTTTTGAAATATTTTCATATTCAATAAGCACTCCCCATCCCCCATCTCCAGGATTTCCTCTGCACGCACCATCTGTATAAATATTTACTGTTTTCATAAATTTAAACTAGAATTTGCATATGTTAAGTGTAGAGCCGATAAAAGCATATACAGATAATTATATTTGGTTAGTATCAACTAATGAAGGGTCAATAGTTGTTGATCCAGGAGAATCAAAAGAAATTCTTAATCTTATTGATACTAATGAGATTGATTTGAAAGGAGTTCTAATAACTCATCATCATTACGATCATACTAATGGGCTTCTTGATCTAACCAATAAGATGAATCTTGAAGTATATGGACCTGAAAAAATTGAAGGAATAAACAATATAGTTAATGAATCTGATAAGTTTTCGCTTATAGGTATTGATTTTGAGGTTATTGAGATTCCAGGTCATACCTTGGATCATCTTGCCTTTTACTCATCTAATAATGAAGACCCAATACTTTTTTGTGGAGATACTTTGTTTGCTGGTGGTTGTGGTCGTGTTTTTGAAGGTACATTTGAACAGATGTTTATGTCATTAAAGAAAATTTCAAAATATCCAAAAGAGACAAAAGTTTTTTGTGGTCATGAATACACTCTTTCAAATTTAAAATTTGCACTGGAAGTAGATAAAGATAATAAAGATCTCATGAATGAATTTAACAATATTGAAAAGTTAATTTCTTCAGATATTCCCTCTTTACCAACTAATTTAAATAAAGAACTTAAATTAAATCCATTTTTAAGATGTCATGATATTGATATAAAAAATAAAGTTATTGAAAAATTCGATATCATAGATGATGAATTACAAATATTTACTGCTTTGAGAAAATGGAAAGACAATTTCTAAGAGTATTCTTTTTATTGTTTTTTATTGTTGGATGTCAGCAAGTTGAAATTAATAAATTAGAAACAACTGCAAAAGAGAAAAATTTAGATTCTTTTGAAAATTCTGTTTATAAAAATGATGAAGATAAAAGTATCTGGACTTATATCCAAGATAATAATAACTCAAACGATAATTTAGTAATTGACAATCAGATCTTGTCATATATGAATATGCACTTAAAAGATCTTGATAAATTTGAAGAGTACTTGAACGATTCATATTACTTTTTATATTTTGTTGTAAATGAATTAGAAAAAAATAATCTGCCAGTAGAATTAGCGATTCTTCCATATATAGAAAGTAACTATGATCCTTTTTCAATCTCATCATCAGGTGCTGTTGGTATTTGGCAATTTATGCCAAGAACAGGAAGGCTTTATGAGCTGAATAAGTCATGGTGGTATGAGGATAGACATGATCCATATAAATCAACTGAAGCAGCTGTCGGATATTTGAAATATTTGTATGAAAGATTTAATAAAGATATATATCTTACAATTGCTTCATATAATGCTGGTCCATCTCTAGTTGATAGAAGAATTAATCAAAACAAAAGACGTGGAGAGAATACAGATTTTTGGTCACTCAATCTTCCTTCTCAAACAAAAAATTATGTTCCTAAATATATAGCTCTAAGAGAATTAATTCTTAATTCAGAAAAATATGGCGTAAAGATGCCAAACATACCATATGATTCAGTTGTAGAAAAAGTAAATATCCCTGGTCAAGTAGAAATATTAGCCCTTAGTGAATTTCTAGATATCAAACCTGAGCTTTTGTATAAACTAAATGCTGGATACACCAAATGGGCATCCGCTCCAAAAGATGAAAGTATTTTTTATATTCCTAAAGATAAGTACTTCTTATTTACTAGTGAAACAAATCCCTTTAATAAAACTAATGATATCAACTGGATTTCTCATATTGTTAAAAGAGGAGATAACCTTTGGGACTTATCAGTTAAATATGACACCGAAGTTAAAATTATTAAGGAGATAAATTATTTAGATAATAATCTTTTGTCAATAAATGATACCTTGTTGATTCCTTTAGGAAAAAGTAAATCAAATAATTTCATACCATATGAAATGTATATTGTTTCTGAAGGAGATACTTTATGGGGAATAGCAAAAAAATATAATTTAGATGTTCGTGATCTTGCCAGAATGAATTCACTCAATGAAGATGAATATCTTCAACTAGGACAACAACTTTCAATTGGAAATAAAAATATTCATAGGAATATTGAATCAAAAAAAAGAACAATTCTTTACTCAGTTAAACAAGGTGACAATTTATATAAAATATCTGAATTATTTGATGTCACTATAAAAAGTATAGAAGAGATCAATGATTTTAATGAATCAACTTTAATGCCAGGTCAAATTATTAAGATTGCTATTCGAGCTTTTTAGTTATCAGATGTTTTTGGATCGAGAGCGTCTCTAAGGCCATCGCCAAAGAAATTTAAAGCAAATAAAGTAATAGTAAATGTTATCCCTGGATAAATAAGCAGCCAACTAAATTCTTCCATAGATTCAACTCCATCTTTGATTAAGGTTCCCCAACTACTCATAGGTGGTTGTATACCTAATCCAAGAAAACTCAAAAAACCTTCCAATAGCATTACTTGAGGGATGGTTAATGTTGCATAAACCGCTATTGGTCCGAGTATATTTGGAAGTAAATGTCTTCTAAACATTGATATATTAGACACACCCATAGCTTTTGCTGCCATTACAAATTCTTGATTTTTTAATCCTATAACTTGTCCTCTAACAATTCTTGCCATTGTAAGCCACTCTACGGCTCCAATTGCACCAAATAACAACCATAAATTTCTACCAAAAATTACCATTAACAAAATTATAAAAATTATGAATGGGAGTCCATACAAAATATCCACGATCCTCATCATAATTGAATCAACTCTTCCGCCAATATATCCTGCAATAATTCCCCATGAAACTCCTATAATTAAAGCTACGCCAGTAGCAACAAAGCCAACCAACAATGAAATTCTTGCTCCATAAAGTATCCTACTCAACAGATCTCTTCCTAAAACATCAGTACCCAGTAAATGGTCTGCTGAAGGCGGACTTGCACCCAAACTTAGATTTTGATATGAATAAGAATAAGGAGCAATCCATGGTGCAAGAGCAGCACAAATTATTAGTAAAATTAATATAAATCCACCAAACATTGCTGCTCTATTTCTAGAGAGTCTATATAAAGCGTCAGACCATAAAGAATTATTCATGATGCATCTCTAGATCTAGGATTTAACCAAAGTGCCGCTAAGTCAGACATCAAATTAAAAAATACAATCATTGCAGAGAAAAATATTGTTGTACCCAAAATCATTGTGTAATCTCTATTGAAAGCAGCTTCAACATAAAATCTTCCAAGTCCTGGTATTTGAAAAATGGTTTCAACTACAAATGATCCTGCTAATAGCCCTGCAATTGCTGGTCCAAGAAAAGAAACAACAGGAATTAATCCACCTTGCATTGCATGCTTAATAACAACCATTCTTTCAGTTAGCCCTTTTGCTCTAGCAGTTCTGATGAAATCTTGGTTAAGAACTTCTAGCATACCGCCTCTGCTTAATCGGGCAATATATGCAGCATAGGCAAATCCCAAGGTTAACGATGGCAAAATTTTATCGCCAGGTAATTGACCCCAACCTGAAACTGGGAGTATCTCAAGATTTATTCCAAATATAAGAACTAATAACGGCCCCATAAGAAAAGTTGGGACACATATTCCAATCATTGCTACTGCCATTGGAATAAAATCAAGAAAAGTATTTCTTTTTAAGGCAGCTAAAACTCCAGAAAATATACCCATAACAAGAGCAATTAAAATTGCATAAAAAGCTAACTCAAATGTTACTGGCAATCCAGTTGCAATCATCTCAGTTACAGAACGCCCTGGAAACCTAAAAGATGGTCCTAAATCGCCTCTCAGTAAACCAGACATATAATCAACATACTGCTCCCAATTAGATGCATCTAAATTATATGCCTCATTCAAATTTTTAAGTACTTGAGGCGAGACAGCCTTATCTGCATCAAATGGACCACCAGGAGCAATCTTTATTAAGAAAAAAGTTATGCTAGCGACTGCTAACAAAACAGGAATTGCAACTAAAATTCTTCTAAAGAAAATCGCTATCATGCGAAATTAATCTCTTTCTAAATAAATAAATTTAGGATGATGGTGATCAAGAATATGTGGATTAAATCCCTTAACGTCTGGAGATAATTGATAAACCCTTACATACGTATATAGGGGAATTATTGGCATATTATCAATTAATATTTTCTCTGCTTCATTAAGCAACTCATATCTTTTCTCTTGATCGTTAATTGTATTTGCCTCTTCAACCAATGCATCAAAATCCATATTCTCCCAACCAGTTTTATTATTTCCCCTGTTTGGTCTCATTAAATCTAGGAAAGTATTTGGATCTTCATAATCTCCTATCCAGCCAGCTCTTGATATTTGGAAATCTCCTACCATTTCCCTACTTAAATAGACTTTCCAATCTTGATTAACAAGTTCCACTTCAATACCGAGTTCATTTTGCCACATTTGCTGGATTGCTAAGGCAACCTTTCGATGACCCTCATTAGTATTAAAAAGAATTTCTAATTTAGGAAATGGATTATCTGAAGAGTATCCAGCCTCAGCTAATAATTGTTTTGCTAGAGTAGGATCATATGGTATTTCAGTTGATGGTTGATAGCCATTTGAACCAGGAGGCGTAAAAGAATATGCAGGAATTTGACCGCACTGAGTTACCTTATCAACTAAAAGCTGCCTATCAATTGAATATGCTAATGCTTTTCTTACTCTTACATCACTCAGCGTTTCATTTTCAGTATTAATCCTATAAAAATATGTTCCCATGTATGGATCAATCTTTAAATTTGGATTTTTTTCTTCTATATAAATTGGACATTTTTGAGTTGGCATGCTTGAAGTCAAATGTAATTGTCCAGCCCTAAACATTCTGTCTTCTGTCATTACATTTGAAACTGGATAATAGTGAATTTCATTTAGGCGTACCATCGATGCGTCATAGTAATGAGGATTCTTTTCAACAACAATCTTATTATTAAGCTCCCAAGTTTTAAGTTGAAAAGGACCATTGCATACAAAGTTGCCTGGTCTTGTCCATTCTCCATTCCTATCATCAATATCGCCATGTTTTAAAACAGTTTCTTTATGAACAGGCCATGTGCTGTAATGACTTAAAAGACCAATGAAGAAAGGTGTTGGATTTTTTAAATTAACCTTTAGTGTATGTGAGTCAAGTGCCTTTATGCCTACTTCGTCAAAATTATCTATTTCTCCATTATGATACTCATAGGCACCTACTAAATAATAAAGCATGTCAGGATATTGCGAGCCAAGACTAGCAGTTAAAATTCTTTTCCATGACCAAACAAAATCATCAGCGGTAACAGGATCACCATTCGACCATTTTGCATTTTTGTTTAATTTAAAAATATATTCCTTTCCGTCATCACTAATAGTCCATGATTCTGCAGTTCCAGGAATATATCCATCAGAACCTGTAGGGTTTGGATTTGGAATAGTTAAGCCTTCGCATAAGCTAATAAGAATATGATGCTCAGGAACGCCTGTGACAATGTGTGGGTCTATTCCTTGAGGCTCAGAGCCATTTCCATGGTGGTATATTTGTTGCTCAAGGCCAGAATCGACTGGTGTAATATTCTCTGAACATCCAATTAAAAATATTAAGGTTATAGACAGTATGTTTATTTTCTTAGTCATAATAAAATCCTTATAGAGCCAAATTGCTCAAATTTACCCTGGCTTTGTCAAAAACATCTTCATTAATTATTTGGGACATTTTTGTCATTAAAACATTCTCACTAAAGGAAGTATATTCATTTAGTATATCTTCGATTTCTGAATCATCTGGAGGATTAAATTTAGTAATATCAATTATATATTTATCTCCGTTACTGGCAGTAACAGTAATCTCAGACCCACTTTTGCTATTAAATACCTCTGTTAAGATTTCTCTTGGCATAAGTGATGAATATCTTTTAACACCAACGAAAGATTCCCTTGTAACATAAGTATATGTATCAATAAATTTTTGTTTATCATCTAAATTTTCAATTAGATTTAATTCATCACTTAAAAGTCTAACCTTTTCTATTGCTTTCAGATTAGAAAGCTTTTTATTCACTTCATCTTCAACAGAATCATAATTTTGAAGTTCAGGTTCTTTAATCATATCTACTGACATAATTATTACCCTATCAGATAACTCGATTGCATAAGGTTCACCAATATTAGCTTCTGAAGAAAATAGATAATCTCTAATTTCTGGATCTGTTAGGTCAAACTCATACGTTATAGTCGAATAAAGATCTGTACTATTAATTTTTTTATTAAGAACTTCAGCAATATCATAAATTGAACTATTTTCTAAAATTAAATTTTCAATTTCATTTAAATCATCTTGCATTAATGCGAAAGATTCAGTTTCAATCAGCTCATTTATGAGGTTTTCTTTAATCTCATCCTCTGCCATAGGTTCTTGAAATGTTTTTTCAGTAACTTTTAAAATATGAAAAGTTTCATCAAGTTCTACTATGTCGCTAATCTCATTTAATTCTAAATTTGTTAATGCTTCATCAAATTGAGGAGGAAAAATATCTTTTTCAAAATACTCTAGATCACCGCCAATATCTTTGGTAACAATATCTTCACTATAATCTTTAGCAATACTAGAAAATTCATTACCCTCTATTAGGAGATTTTGTATATTTTTAATTGAAGATAATGCATCTTCTCTAGAATCATAATTAATTTTTTCAATCATGATGTGCGAGATTCTTATTTGTGCACTATTTTCAAAATTTGTTAAGTATTGATTATATGAGTTGGCGAGGTAATCACTTGGTACTTGAACTGAATCTGCATAATCAGATTGTAACAATGTAATATATTCAAAACTTCTTTTTTCGTCAGAATAAAAAAGTATTTCATTCTCATTGTAATAATCTAATAATTCTGATGAAGTGTTGGTGATTGCATCTTCCAAACCAGTGAAATTAATTTTAATAAAATTTAAATCTGATGATTTTTCAAATAGCTCTGCTAAAGTTTTCAATTCTTTTTCTGTTACAAAGCTGACAGTATTAAGAGAGCCTCTATACAAATCTGATGCAGTAAAATCTGTCATTACATCTATATAACCTTCTTTTGTAAACCCATTAGAATTTACTTGGGCCTCATACACTCCTTCGTCAAAAATTCCTTCAATTTGAAAAATGGGGCTTTGAACAATCTCTTTTTTAGTTTCATTTCTTGTTGACTCATTAATGAATCCTAATGATCTTGCTTCTGCTAGTAAAACTTTTTGTAGTATTAGTTCTTGTTTGATACTTTGATTTTTAAAATCCTCATCTAATAGATTAAAATCAAAGTCTTCACCATATATGCTTTGGAACCTTTGAACTGCGGAACTAGACGCCAATGCAACATCTGTTTCAGTAACATCTTCGCCATTTATACTTCCAAAAGATCCTGTAAATCCTGTTCCAAGGGAACCTGTTCCTAAAAAAACAAAAGGAAGACCAAGTAGCAATATTACAAGTATTCCTGCTGGTCCTGATAAGAAGTTTCTCAATGAATCCATCATAGTGCCGATATTATAGAATAAAAAAAGGGTGCATAAGCACCCTTTTTAAAGTAAAAAATATTTTAGCTATTTTTTACCATATCTTTTAAACCTTTACCTGCTTTAAAGCCTGGGACTTTAGATGCTGGAATGTGCATTGCTGCACCAGTTTGTGGATTTCTTCCTTCTCTAGCAGCTCTATGTCTTACTGAAAATGTGCCAAAGCCTACAAGCGCTACTGAATCCCCTCTACCTAAAGCACCTGATATACCATCTAAAACAGCATCTACTGCTCGACCTGCTTCAGCTTTTGACATATCTGCACTTCCTGCAACTGCATCAACTAAATCTGATTTATTCATATTTATTTACTCCTCTGTGATAATTTATTTAATAAATATACCTCTATGAAAAGCTTTTTATAGCTAAAAGTCAAGCAAATAAAGGGTTTTAGTGAGCTTGTTTACTTTCAGATTTTCTAGAAGTTTTGGATTTTTGGCCCTTAATTTTTTTTGTATTAGGAGTTGGTTCCTCAACTAGAGCGGCTGAAATGACTTCATCAATCCATTCTACTGGAATGATGTTTAGTGATTTAGTAATTTGTTTAGGAATTTCTTGAAGATCAGGTTCATTCTCCTTGGGTATAATTACATTTTTAATTCCGCCTCTTTTTGCGGCAAGTAATTTTTCTTTTAGTCCACCAATTTTTAATATTTGGCCTCTTAATGTTATTTCTCCAGTCATTGCGGTATCTGCTCTCACTGGAATGCCTGTAAAGATTGAAATTAAAGAAATAGCCATTGCACCACCAGCACTTGGACCGTCTTTTGGAGTTGCTCCTTCAGGCACATGAATATGTACATCATATTTTTCATAAAAATTTGGTTGAATTCCAAGAGATTCTGCTCTTGAGCGGACTACTGTAAGCGCTGCTTGTATTGATTCCTGCATTACATCACCTAAAGAACCAGTTTTAATAACTCTTCCTTTACCATCAATATTTGAAGCTTCAATCGTAAGGAGTTCGCCTCCTACTTCAGTCCAAGCTAAACCAGTAACTTGTCCCACAGCATTATCCTTTTCTGCGACTCCATATTTAAATTTCTTGACTCCAGAATATTTTTCAAGGTTTTTAGATGAAATAGACGTAGGTTTTTGTTTAATAGAACTATCTACCAACCTCTCTTTGACAACCTTTCTCAAAATTCTTGCTATTTGTCTTTCAAGACCTCTAACACCAGCCTCTCGAGTATAGTATCTAATCAATGAAAGAATTACATTTTTGTTTAATTTAATTTCTTCATCCTTCAATCCATTTCGTTTCATTTGCTTGGGCAATAAATACTTTTCTGCAATATTAATTTTTTCATCCTCTATGTAACCAGGAATTCTGATAATTTCCATTCTGTCTAAAAGAGGCGTTGGAATGTTCAAACTGTTGGCGGTACAAACAAACATAACTTCTGACAAGTCATAGTCAACTTCAAGATAGTGATCACTGAAGGTATTATTTTGTTCTGGATCAAGAACCTCCAATAAAGCAGATGCTGGGTCTCCTCTATGATCCATTCCAATTTTATCAATTTCATCTAAAAGAAATAATGGATTTTTTACGCCAACTTTTGAAAGTTTTTGAATAATTTTTCCAGGCATTGAACCTATATAAGTTCTTCTATGCCCCCTAATTTCAGATTCATCTCTCACACCGCCAAGTGACATCCTTACAAACTTTCTATTAGTAGCCCTAGCAATAGACTCACCCAAAGATGTTTTACCTACGCCTGGAGGACCAACAAGACATAAAACAGGAGCCTTCATTGACTTTACTCTTTTTTGAACAGCTAGATACTCAACTATTCTTTCTTTAACCTCTTCAAGACCATAGTGGTCTTCTTCAAGAATTTCCATCGAAGCTTTTACATCTGTTTTAACCTTAGACTTCTTTTTCCATGGCACATCCACTAGACAATCAAGATAAGTTCTCACAACTGAAGCCTCAGCTGATGATGGTGCCATGTGTTTAAATTTTGCAAGCTCACTCTTTGCTTTTTTTAAGGCTTCTTTTGTCATGCCTACTTCATGAATTTTTTTCTCAAGATTCTCTAGCTCATCGCCCTCTTCACCTATTTCACCAAGTTCTTTTTGCGCAGCTTTAATTTGCTCATTGAGGTAGTACTCTCTTTGAGATTTTTCCATTTGCTTTTTGACTCTGTCTCGGACTTTTTTTTCAACATCAACTACATCTAGCTGTGATTCTATAAAAGTTAAAACTTTTTCAGCTCTTTTTTTAAGATCAACTGTTTCAAGAATCTCTTGTTTTTTTGAGGTTTCAATTGGAAGATGTCCAGTAATTGTGTCCATTAATCTTGATAGTTCATCTAATGAATCTACTGTTGAGACTATTTCTGGGGGGATTCTTTTTGTAACACTAATGTAGTCTTCGAATTTTGCTTTAATTAATCTGACTAAATTCTTGGACTCATTTTCTTTTAAAGGAAGATCATCCTCTTCAGTAACTCTTGCAATAGTGTATGAATCTTTTTCAATAATCTTATCTATAGAACACCTTTTATAGCCCTCCACTAGAACTTTCATAGTGCCGTCAGGAAGTTTGATTAACTGCAATAAGTTACTTATAGAAGCATACTGATAAATATCTTCAACTTTTGGATCTTCATTACCTGCGTCTTTTTGACTAACTAATACCAGTTTCTTATTGGAAGTCATAGCAATGTTTAAGGCCTCCACAGACTTTGTCCTTCCAACAAACAGTGTTGTTACTATTCCAGGAAAAACTACAACGTCTCTTAGAGGTATTAAAGGTAAATCGGATTTAATCTTACTCATAGATTAAATATAGGGATTATTGAGTAAATATCAATTACCTGAAGAGGTTTTTTTTGATTCTGTTTTTAATAATTTTATAGGTTCAGATCTGTTAATAACTGCTTTTTCATCAATGATAACTTTCTCCAAGTCATCATTAGGAAGATCAAACATAGTATCCATTAATATATCTTCCATAATTGAACGAAGTCCTCTTGCACCTGTTTTTCTTTTAATAGCTTGTTTTGCAATTTCTTTAAGTGCTTCATCTCGGAATGATAATTCAACATCATCAATTTCAAATAAGTGACTATACTGATTAACCAAAGCATTTTTGGGCTCTTTTAGAATTCTTACAAGAGCATCTTCATCAAGTTCATGAAGATTAGATATTACAGGCAACCTGCCAACAAATTCTGGAATTAGGCCATATTTTACAAGATCCTCTGGCTCAAGTTCATCAATGTTTTTTCCTATCTTGCTTACATTTGATTGGGTGTCTACATCAGCACTAAAACCAATGCCTGTTTTATTTGTTCTTTGCTCAATAACTTTGTTAAGGCCAGAAAAAGCTCCACCACAAATAAATAGAATATTAGATGTGTTGATTTGAATAAACTCTTGCTGAGGATGTTTTCTTCCACCTTGAGGAGGAATTGATGCCACAGTTCCTTCTATTAACTTAAGAAGAGCTTGCTGAACACCTTCCCCTGAAACATCTCTTGTAATGGATGGATTATCGGATTTTCGTGCAATTTTATCTATCTCATCTATGTAAACAATTCCTAACTCAGCTTTTTCTGGATCATAATCAGCTTTTTGAAGTAATTTTTGAATAATATTTTCAACGTCCTCACCAACATAACCAGCTTCGGTCAATGTTGTAGCATCTGCAATAGTGAACGGAACATTAAGTATTTTTGCTAAAGTTTGAGCTAATAATGTTTTTCCACTTCCTGTTGGCCCTAGAAGGAGAACGTTACTTTTTTGAAGCTCAACATTATCTTTGGATTTTCCTTTTCTAAGCCTCTTATAATGATTATATACTGCTACTGATAGAACTTTTTTTGCTTTTTCTTGGCCAATAACATACTCATCAAGTTGATTATATATCTCAAGAGGTGATAAAGATTGATCATACGGTGACTCTTCATCATTTTTAATCTCTTCTTCAATAATGTCATTACAAAGATCTACACACTCATTACAAATATATACACTCGGTCCAGCAATAAGTTTTTTTACCTCATCTTGAACCTTTCCACAGAAAGAGCAATTTAATTTATCAGTTTGTGTTTCGTTACTCATTATTTTATTTTCTTTCCTCTAATATTTTATCAACAATACCATATGCTTTTGCAGCATTTGCATCTAGGAAATTATCTCTGTCAGTATCTTTTTCAATTTTCTTTATAGTCTGCCCAGTATGTTTTGCTAATATTTCGTTAACTATTTTTTTCATGTGTAAAATTTCCTTCGCATGAATCTCAAAGTCAGATGCTTGACCTTGAAATCCACCCAAAGGTTGGTGAATCATTATTCTTGAATTAGGTAAGGCAAACCTCTTTTTATTGTCGCCTCCTGCTAGCAACAGCGCTCCCATGCTTGCAGCCTGTCCAATGCACATCGTAGAGATTGATGGAGTAACAAATTGCATGGTGTCATATATTGCTAGTCCTGCAGAGATACTTCCACCAGGTGAATTAATGTATATGGATATATCTTTTTCTGGATTCTCTGACTCCAAAAATAATAATTGAGCAACAACCAAATTAGAGATGTAGTCATCAATAGGCCCAGATAGAAATATAACTCTTTCCTTTAAAAGACGTGAATAAATATCAAACGACCTCTCACCTCTAGGGGTCTGTTCAATTACCATTGGTATAAGCGCTGATTTAATATCTTCCATATAAAATTATCTATTTGCTAATTCTGAAAATTTTATCACTTTCTTCTTTGATTTAAGAACATTTTCTAATTTTTCAACTAATTGTTTTTCTAATACAATCATTTTAAATTGCTCTAATTGCTGCGGTTGACCAGTTATCCATTTTTTATATTGTTCAGGATCCTTATATCTTTTTGACTCCTCATCTATAAAATCATCAATATGCTGTTTTTCTACTTTTATATCAAAGTGATTAACTAACTCAGCAAATAGTAAGTCAAGTTTTACTCTTTTTTCAGCTTTTTCCATAAAGCTCTCTACAGGAAAAAGATCATCGCCAGCATTATCTTCGCTATGTCCAATTCTCATCAACGCATCTTTGCGCATCAGATCTGCTTGTTCATTAACTGTAGCATTAGGAATTTTAAAGTTATTTGTTTTTAACAGTGTTTCATACATTGACTCTTTAGTGAGTTCTTTCTCTTGAGTTGCAACCTCATTTTTCATTCGAGATGTGATTTCATTCTTGAATTCTGATTTGTCTTTAATTTCCATTTGAAGTTTATCAAAAAGATCTTTATCAATATTTGCCTCTTTCATTTCTTGAACATTTTTAAGATTAATTTCAAATTCAGCCTTAACGCCTGCTAAATCTTTTTTGAAATAGTCTTCAGGAAAGGTACATTCTATTGAAAACTTAGATGGTTTTTTCCCAATAATGCTATCTTCAAATCCTGGAATCATTGATTTACTTCCTAATACTAGCTTAAAGTCATTTGCAGTATTACCTTCAAATTCTTTACCATCAATTTTTCCTATAAAATCAATTACAACCTGATCGTCTAATCTTGCTTCTCTTTGCACATCGTTCCAATCTCCATACCTTTTTTTGATATCTTCTATTGCAAGATTTATGTCATTCTCCTCTACCTCGATTTCAATCTCTTCATAATTTGTCCACCTTGAGAGCTTAGGTTTAATTTCGGGAAATACTTCAATAGTTGCTGAATAAGTTAAAGGTTTTTTTGGATCTTCTGAATCAATTGAAACCTGAGGTGATGATGCAGGTCTGATGTTATTTTCTGATATTGCCTTTGGATATGTCTCTTGAATGAGTTCGTTAATGACTTCATTATGAATAGATGTTCCATACTTCTGTTCCAAAACATCATTTGGCACATTGCCCCTCCTAAATCCATCAACTTTAGCTTTAGTCTTAATGTTTTTTAATTTTGTAGAAAATTTTAATTCATATTCATCAACTGGAATTGTAACTAAAACCTTCCTTTCAAGATCTTTTAATTTTTTTATACTTACTTTCATTATTTCTCTCTTAAAAATGGGGCGAGCGATGGGGTTCGAACCCACGGCCTCCGGAGCCACAATCCAGCGCTCTAACCAACTGAGCTACGCCCGCCACAAGATTCGGTATTATAGTTTAAATAAAATTATTATCTATTTTTTAATATCTTTTAAGGAAAAAATTGAGGCTCAGCATTTTCTTCCCAAACATCATATTTTTTCATTACTTCTTTGAATAAGTTTGAATCAAGAAAATTAAATAAAATTTTTTGGACTCCTTCAATTTTATTTTGTTTATCAAACCATTCAATGTCTGCAATTCTAAACTGTCGAATAAAAGGCAAAATTGATATGTCTAATTTGTTTATTTTGCCTCCAAGAATCCATCCTTCGTTTGAGATTACATTTTCTAAATTAATTAAAATCTCTAAACACTCCTTCTTGTGTTTGTCTTTATTAATATTTTCATATCTTGTCGCGTACTTATATCTATCAAGATTATATTTAAATTTAGAATCAAAAAGCTCAATTAGGTTGTTTGTTAAATCTATTTGATCATGATCTATGTTTCCATCAAATATATTGTTTGAGCTAAGAGCCCATTCAATTATGTCATTACTCTCATCAATTACTTTTTTCTCAAGAACTAACACTGGGACGGTTCCTTTTGGAGATTTGTCTATCATTTGCTTGGGCTTATTATTCAGCCTTACTTCTCTTATTTCGCATTTAATATTTGTAAGTTTTAATGCCATTCTTGCTCTCATTGCATATGGACATCTTATAAATGAATATAAAATTGGATATTCCATAGTAATTAATTAAATATCTCCTCTTTAGGTCCAATATGCCGCTGATTTCTTTTTTTTGCCAAGTCAACTTGTTTTTGTCTGCTCATGTATCTCGATTTTTGTTCTTCAGTTGTTTTATCAAAACACTTTGAACAAGATACACCTTTGATATATTTTTTAGAAGTTTTATCTTTTTCAGTAATTGGCATTCTGCATCCATGACACATATCATATGTTCCCTCAGATAAGTCATGTTTTACAGAAACTCTATCATCAAATACAAAACACTCTCCCTGCCATTTGCTTTGCTCTTCAGGGACTAATTCAAAATATTTCAATATTCCCCCTTTGAGATGGTAAACATTCTTAAACCCTTGATTTTTCATCAACGAAGAAGCTTTTTCGCATCTAATTCCACCAGTGCAAAACATAGCTATATTTTTTGATTCTTTGTCCTTATTGGAAAACTTTTGTTTTTTTATCCATTTTGGAAATTCTCTAAATTTATTTGTATGAGGATTTATAGAGTTTTTAAAAGTCCCTATTGAATATTCATAGTTATTTCTTGTATCAATTAAAATTGTGTTTTTATCATCAATTAATTTGTTCCAGTTATTTGGATCAACATATTCACCAACCTCTTCTGTTGGATCTATTGAATTATCTCCAATTGTTACAATTTCTTTTTTTAATTTAACTTTCATTCTTACAAATGGATTTTTTTCTGATAAAGAATACTTTACATCTAAGGCATCAAAGCCATCTATACTTCGTAAATACTTAATTGCTTTACTTAATTTTTTTTCACTAGTCGCGGAAATCGTTCCATTGAGACCCTCTTCACCAACAAGAATTGTTCCTTTAATATTAAGTTCTTTTAAATTTGAACGGATGTCTTTATAAGTTTTTAATGGATTTTGAATCCTTGAAAATTTATATAAAGTAGCAATTTTATACATATCAAAAAATGGCGCGCCTGAAGAGATTCGAACTCCTGACCCACTGCTTAGAAGGCAGTTGCTCTATCCAGCTGAGCTACAGGCGCTTGGTCGGGGTAGTAAGATTCGAACTTACGACCACTCGCTCCCAAAGCGAGTGCGCTACCAGACTGCGCTATACCCCGAGGATGCAAATATTAAAGTTAATATAATAAATAAGCAATCTTCATGGGCATAAATATCAAATAATGAGATAATAATATCATGTCTGCAATAATATTAGACGGTAAAGAGCTATCAAGAATTTCTGAAGAATCTATAAAGAAGAAGGTTCAAGAATTGTCATCACAAAATATAAAGCCAACTTTAGCAACTATTCTTGTTGGTAGTGACCCCGCTTCTGAAACCTATGTGAAAATGAAAAGAAATACCTGTGCGAGAGTAGGTATGGAATCTTTAGCTGTTGAATTATCTGAAGATACAACTACTGAAGAACTTTTAGAAATAATTAGGAGTTTAAATAATGATGCGAATGTTCATGGCATTTTGCTTCAACATCCAGTTCCATCTCAAATTAATGAAAGATTGTGTTTTGATGAAATAGATATTAATAAAGATGTGGATGGAGTGACCTGCCTGGGTTTTGGAAACATGTCGATGGGGCTTGATGCTTATGGCTCATGTACACCTGCTGGAATTATGAGATTAATTGACCATTATGATATTAAAGTAGAAGGCTTAAATGCTGTCGTTGTTGGTAGGAGTCCAATTTTGGGCAAGCCAATGGCAATGATGCTTTTAAATATGAATGCTACAGTGACAATATGTCATTCAAGAACTAGAAATCTAGATTTGATAATTAAAAATGCAGATTTAATAGTTGGGGCTGTTGGAATACCTAAATTTATAAAATCTGATTGGATTAAAAAAGATGCGATTGTTATCGATGCTGGTTACCATCCAGAAAAATGCGGAGATATTGATCTTGATAATATTGAAAAAATTGCAAGGGCATATACTCCAGTGCCTGGAGGGGTAGGTCCAATGACAATTAATACGTTGATTCTTCAAACGCTTCAATCAGCTGAGAGAGCAGCGTCTAATTAATCAGTTTCTTGTTTTGAGGATGAGTCCTCTATTTCTTCCGCTTCAATTACAACCTCTTCTTCTGAATTGTTTTTAAAAGGAAAAGGTTTTTCTTCAGTTTGAAACAATAAGAATGATAAAGAATCTTCAAAAAACTCAATAACATAAGAATTTACATTAGCTATTGATGGATTTACTTTTGATGTAAAAAGAACAAATAAAAACTGAATAACTGCAAGCCCAATACATATTGGTAAAACAAAATTTAATGCAAACGCATATAGAACCATAAAAATGAATCTAATCCACTTACTTGATTTTAAAATTTCATCTTTGTTAATAGTTTCCATACTTAGTAATTAAATTCTACATCAACCTCATTCGGATTATTAATTAAATCATCAATTAGTGTGTTTGGTGAAGCATTATTGTAAATTATATTATACATAGATTCGACTAGTGGCATTTTAATATTCAGTTTTGATGATTCTTTTAAAACAACCTCAAGAGTCCTTACTCCCTCAGCAACTTGACCAACGCTTTCCTTTGCCTTTGATAAAGACATGCCAGTTCCAATATTAAAACCAAGTTGATAATTCCTTGATAGAGTTGACATGCATGTTGCAACTAAATCACCCATTCCCGATAAACCTAAAAATGTTATGGGATTTGCACCTTTTGCAACAGCAAAGCGACTCATCTCAGCCATGCTCCTAGTTAGTATTAGTCCAATAGCATTTTCGCCAACTTTTAGTGATTCAGCCATTCCGCATATTACTGCATAAATGTTTTTTAATGCGCCGGCCATTTCAACTCCTTGCATATCTTTACTTGAATATATTTTAAAAGTTTCAGAAGACAAAACTGATTTAACTAAATTTATTAAACTTTCATCTGGACTTGCTATGACTGTACCTGCTATTTTTTCATCCGCTATTTCTTTTGCTAGGTTTGGGCCACTCAAAACACCAATAGTATTTTTGAGTTTTGATGAAATAATTTCTGATAATGGTCTAAATGGATCATCAAGAATACCTTTTGTACATGAAACTAAATATGGTTTTTCATCTATATAATCAGAAACTCTAATTACAATTTGCTCGAACACAATACTTGGTGTAGCAATAAAAATTATAGATTTATTATTTAAAACTTCTCTTAAGTTATCAGATGCGATTATATTTTTAGATAATTTTAATTCAGGATGATATGTGGTGTTAGCTCCCTCCGAATTTATTCTTAAAGCTTGTTCAGAGTCCCTTACCCACAATGAAACATTGTATCCATTTGATGCTGCTAAATTTGCAAGAACTGTCCCAAAACTTCCTCCTCCGAGAACTGCAACACTTTTGGAATTTTCCATGACTTATAGAGTTGTTGCTCTAAATATTTGCACTATGGCTATAGCCATTATTACCACTGTGTTAAACACACTAAGGTTATGTAACCATTTAAAAAGACTATCCCAGCCTCTATCTCTAGCACTATTTGTGAGTGGAATAATTATGTATCCAAAAAAAGAAAAAAATACAGCCACAATTGCTATATAAACATCGAATATTTCAAAAAATAAATAGGATATTAATAAAGCAAGTAAGGTAATTAGTAAAAGTAATAAGTAGTAGCGAGGAAAAATTTTTCTCAAGAATTTAGATGCATTTTGATCATCCAGTACTTTAAATACCACAGGAGCTGTAAGAAGCACTTGTGCAAAAATTATTCCAAGTACTAGGGAGTAGCAAAGTATTAAAAGACTTATTATTAATGTATCCATAATAAATTTAGTGGCGGTCCGACGGGGAATCGAACCCCGAACGCCGCCGTGACAGGGCGGAATTATAACCGTTTAACTACCGGACCACATAAAGGTTGCATCTTATATATTATTAATAAAAGTTCAACCTTAATGGTGGGTGATGACAGGTTCGAACTGCCGACCCTCTCGGTGTAAACGAGATGCTCTACCAAACTGAGCTAATCACCCTAACTTTCTTAATTAACAATTAAGCGTGCTAATAATACTATTATTAGAAAAAAAATAACATTATTTGTTAGGTTTGTTTTTGTTGATTTCCAGTTAGATTGATTCTTGCTAAGTAGATGCCAAAAAGTGCAACAAGTACAAATATTATTTGTGTAATATTTAAAATTTCTCCAAATATAAATGCAGCTAAAATAGTTGCTGTAATGGGTTGCATTAAAAGTCCTACAGATCCTTCAGAGGCAGATATTTTTCCAATTCCATGAGTAATTAAATATTGACCGCCAAATTGACATAAAACTGCAAGTAATAATAAGTTTATCCATTCAAATGAATTGGACGGTATCATATTTCCACCTTGAATAAGCATTGGGATTATTGAAAATAAACAACAAAATAATGTTGTATAAAAAATTATATTTAGGGAATTTTCTTTACCTAATTTTGCAATTATTAATAAATACACTCCATAAAAAAAAGCCGCAATTAAACAGAGTATGTCACCAACAACTCTCCCAGTAGCATAATTATTTGAAAAATAAATTAACCCCAGTATTCCGATATAAGTAATCAGGAAAGATACAACAAAACTCCTTGATAGTTTTTCCCTAAAAAATATATAACCAAGTATGGCCACAAAGACAGGAGAAGAATTAACTATAATAGTTGCATTAGATACAGATGTTATATTCATACTGTAATGCCAAAGAGTTAAATCAGTTGTAAATGCTAAAGATGCTAATGCAGCAAAAAAAATTGTTTTACTATCATTTACAATGAACTTAAATTTTTTATTTAATCTTAAGTTTAATAAGAATAAAAAAGGTATAGCTAGCAACATCCTATAAAAGGTAATTGCTGATGAAGACAACATGCTCCACTTAACAAAAATTGGTGCAAAGCCAATTAGTGCAGCTCCAAGTGTGAGGATAAGAAAGTGATTTGTTCGCTGAAAATTAGTTTTCATAAAGTTATACTTTCAATATGACTAGTAACATTGTAGTGCAGAATGATGAAATTATCTCAGTAGGCGAACTAAATAAATCTGCAAAATATTTATTAGAAAATAACTTCAACAATGTATCTGTTGTTGGTGAAATATCAAACTTTTCAAGACCTAGTTCAGGTCATATCTACTTCACATTAAAGGATGAAGAAGGAGCAATAAGATGTGCAATGTTCAAAAATCAAAACATGAAATTAAATTTTTCACCTGAAAATGGAGATCAGTGTGTGCTCAAGGGCCAAGTAAGTATTTATGCTCCAAGAGGTGATTATCAGTTAATAGTAAAAACTATTGAGCCTGCAGGTGCAGGAAATCTAATGCAACAATTTGAAAAGCTAAAGAATAAATTAGAAAAAGAGGGATTATTTAGTTTGAATAATAAAGTAGATATACCTCAATCACCTAATCATATTGGGATTGTAACCTCATCGTCGACTGCTGCATTTCAAGATATTATTTCAACTGTTAAAAGAAGAGCACCAAACTCTAAAATTTCATTAAGTGATGCCGTTGTTCAGGGCGACAATGCCCACGTCAGTATCATCAATGCACTTAATAGAATAATTTTGCACAATGAGAAAAATCCTAATAGCAAAATTGATGTTGTCATTCTTGCTAGAGGCGGAGGTTCAATAGAAGATCTTTGGTGCTTTAATAATGAAGATTTAGCTAGAGAAATTTTTTCATATCCAATTCCAACCATATCTGGAGTAGGTCATGAAATTGATTTTACTATTTGTGACTTTGTTTGCGATATACGAGTACCTACTCCCACAGCATCAGCAGAGCTTGTAACTGAATTTAATTTTAAACTTCTCGATAAGTTAGACGAATTTAAATCAAAAATAAATAAAAATATAAGAACTTTTATTGAAGACTTAAAACGAAATCTAGATTTTAATCGATCAAGGTTAAAAGATCCTTTGTCGCTATTAAGAGAGAAAAATCAATATTTAGACAATCTAGATCTGAGAATACAAAAACAACAAAAATCAATCATCAATGATAAAAAGAATCAAATTGAAAAAATTAATTCTCAGATTAGTTTTAACAATCCAATCAGAAAATTAGATCTTGTTAAAAACAAATTAATTCAAGTTAACGAAAGACTTCATAGAAATATCAATGAAAAGATAATGCTAAATAAAAATTTAGTTGATAAATTGCTTAAAAATATAGCAATACTAAGCCCACTATCAATATTAGATAGAGGATATGCGATCGTTACTAATAAGAAAGGTGAGGCAATAAAGTCTTTTTCAGAAGTTAGCAAAGGAGAGATTTTGAAAACAAGATTAAACAAAGGCTCACTTGATGTTGAAGTAATAAAAAATGAGAAATAAGCTTAAAAATTCATCTCTTTGTTCTATGTGTTTAATTTCTCTTTTCATTAATGCGGAGAAATTTGGTGATCCTGGCGAAATAATTGCTATAAAAGCTTCAAGTAATGATCTTGATAAATACTTAACAGTCGAAATTGGAGAATCTCTCTATAAATTGATACCACTGCCATTTGAAAAACAAAATGATTCAATAAATGTAGATGGTGAAAAAATAAATATTAATCAAAAAGATTTTGGTGAATCTAGAATTACTATTGAAAACATTTCTATGGTGAATCTAAGTAAAGAAGATTCTGATAGGGCTTTAAAAGAATCTAAAATTATACAAAAAGCACTCAATAACTATTCAAAATTTTTAGTGCCTGATTTAAATTTTATTAATCCTGTTGAGGGTATTATCTCAAGCAGATATGGTAAAAAGAGATACATCAATGATCAACCTAGATCTCCTCATCTGTCTTTGGATATTGCTGCTGCTGAGGGAACAAGCATTGTATCTCCTTCAAAAGGTAAAGTAATTTTAGTTGGTGATTTCTTTTATGCAGGAAATTACATAATAATAGACCATGGATTTGGTCTAATAAGTTCATACAGTCATTTATCATCAGTCCTTGTTGATGAAAATGAATTAATTGAAAAGGGGCAAAAAATTGGAGAAGTTGGATCAACTGGAAGAGTTACAGGACCCCATTTACATTGGACAGTGTATTTAAATAAAGTAAGGATCAATCCAGAATCAATTATTCAAGAAAACTTTTTAGAAAGCCTGCTTTAAATCCAATAAGATATCGTTGAGCGCATCTTTTGTTTGAGGTCTAAATAATGAGAGTGATAATTCGCCATTAGGATTTATGAAAAAAGTAGCTGGAACTGCTGGAGGTGTTTGAATACCCCAAATATCTCGAGGATGAGTCACCAACGAAGGAACTTCTATATTAAATTTTTTTGCGATTGGTGCTAAATCTTCTTGATCAAGTTGATCAAAGTTAAAAGTGAATACAAATATATCTTTATTTTCATGCGCAAACTCATTAAGTTCTGGAATTTCTTTTATGCAAGGCGCACACCAGTCAGCCCAATAATTAATAACAACCCAGCTACCTTCAAGCTTGGTAAGATTAGTATTTGATCCATTAAATACTTCAATATCATTTTTTTGACATGCAAAGAGAAGCAACAAACAGAAAAGTTGTATAATTTTAGACTTCATCGCGTACATAATATAATTAAAACTTTAAATGTAAACATGGAAAATAATTTTTTATTAGTATTATTTTATTCTGCATCTGGATCAGTTAAAAATTTAGCACATGCTATTGCGGATGGTATTGAGGATGTTGGTTTAGATGTTCGCCTGAGAACAGTTCCAAAAATATCATCAAACGTTGAACAAATTGAAGACCATATTCCAGAATCAGGCGAAATCTACTGTACCAAGGATGACTTAATTAATTGTAGTGGTCTTGCTTTGGGTTCTCCAACTAGGTTTGGTTCAATTTCATCTCCATTAAAGTATTTTTTGGACTCTACAGGTGATTTGTGGGCAACAAATGCATTGGAGAATAAACCTGGAATAGCATTTACATCTACAAGCTCTATGCACGGTGGTCAAGAAACAACTCTTTTTAGTTTAATTACTTTCATGTTACATCATGGAATGGTTGTAGCTGGAACACCCTATTCTATTGATGAACTGAATAAAACAAAGTCAGGTGGAACACCTTACGGTCCCTCTCATGTTGAAAATTTTAATTCCTCAAATGAATTAACAAAAGACGAATATGATATTGCGAAAAAAACTGGATCAAGGCTTGGCAAATTAGTAATGAAAATTAATGATTAGTATTAATAATTACAAACTACTTTTAAATTTAACATTTATATGTTTGTTTATTTCAAAATTTATCAATGTTATTCAACAAAGAATAGATATATTTATGTACATCTTTTGGGCACTACCAATATTAATTTTTTACATCTTTATAAACAAATTGGTAATTAAAGCCTATCAATGGTTTTGTTTTTTGTTGATCATATACTTTCTGTCCTGCTCATTGAGAGTTTTTGGAACAACCCCATTCTGGTTAGATATTCTAGAATTATTTCTAATATCCTCTCTGTTTATTAGCGCCATGTATGGACCAAGAATTATAAATAATATGAACTAAAATGCGTTTACTTAGAACTATATATGACATATCATCATAGTCTTTTTTTGGAGTAATTATTAATGAGCAAAGTTCAATCAGTATGGTCAAAAGCAGATAAATTTTTAACATTATCAAGAAAAATTATTATTAACTTATTTACCGTTGTTGTCCTTATAGTGATTACGTTTTCACTGGTAGGTGGAATCGGTTCATTTTTTTCTGAAGAAGATAGCATTTCAACAAAAGATAAAGTTTTATGGTTTAAACCAGTTGGAGTAGTAGTAGATAGTTCTTCAAGCTCGTCGACATCTCTTGATGCTCTTATTCTTGGTTCAACTGATATACAACAACATGAATTAGAAGATCTAATCAAGGTTTTAGAAAGTGCAGCTGATGACAAAAACCTTGCTGCAATTTATATAAACGTATCTGAACTTGGAATGTATTACGCTTCAGCATTTGAAATTGCCAATGCAGTTAAAAATATTAAAGACAAAGGCAAAAGAGTAATAGCTTATGGTCAAAATTTTGGAAACAATGCTTTCTTAATAAGTTCACAAGCAAATGAAATTATATTGAATAAATATGGTCAAGTATCTTCCTTTGGTTTTTCAAGAAAAAGAGAGTACGTAAAAGATCTTTATGAAAATATTAAACTAAACCAGCATGTATTTATCGCTGGAGAATGGAAAACTGGTCCAGAAAATTTCACTAGAAACACCATGTCTGAAGAGGATAAGACCCAATGGAACGAGTTTGCTAGCCCTCTTTGGAAAAAAATGACAGATTTAATGGAAAGTGGAAGAAATCTTGATAGTGGAACAATTCAAAATTATGGTGACTCTTTTTGGGAATTGGCACTAGAAGAGCCAGAAGTTTCCCAAATTGCTCTTAATCAAGGATTAGTGGATATGGTTTTCACAGTTGAGGAATTAAGACATTGGTTCTTTGATGAATATCCAAATAAAGATAATGACGTAAATAAATTGCCTGACTCAGTATCAATATATGACTATTTATCTACTATTGAATCTGAAGAAAATGATTCCAAGAATAAAATTGCAGTTATTAACATTGAAGGTGCTATTTCTACTGGTGAATCTATGTACGGTATTGCGGGCTCAGATACAATTGTTAAAAATATCAGAAAAGCAATAAAGGATGATGATGTTAAAGCTCTTGTTCTTCAAGTAAATAGTCCTGGTGGCGGAGTTTATCCAAGCGAATTAATTACAAATGCACTAAATGAATTTAAAGATACTAACAGACCAATAGTAAGCTCAATGGGAGATATTGCTGCATCAGGCGGAGTATGGGTAACAACATTATCTGATGAAATATGGGCCAAAGAGGAAACTTTGACTGGTTCAATTGGAGTTTATGGTGTCCTTACAACTATTGAAAACTTATATGACTGGGCAGGAATTCAAGTTGATGGAGTTAGTTCAACAGATGCAGCAAATTGGGATCCAAGATTTGAAATGCCTGAAAACGTTACAAGTGCAATACAAGCTTCGGTTGATGATACATACGATAAATTTGTAAATAAAGTCTCTGCTAATAGAAATATGCCCTATGAAGAGGTTCATGCTATTGCTAAGGGTAGAATATGGTCTGGAAAAAAAGCCTTACAATTAGGCTTGATTGATAAAATTGGAGAGCTAGATGATGCGATAGAATCTGCATCAGCAATGGCCGAAATTGATAACTACAAAGTAGTAAGATATTTCAAAGAATTAGATTCATTTGAAATTTTTATAAGTGAACTTCTTGATAACCTTGATATTCAATTCAACTTTGGCACTAAGTCAAAAAAAATATTAAATTTAATGAATAACCAATATAGATTTATAAACGAAGAGAAAGATGTTGATATGGTATCTTTTTGCTTTGAGTGTGAATATTTCGATACTAAATAATTTCTTTTATTAGCGGTACTGTTATTTTTCTTTTTAGCTCCATCGACAGCTGATCTAGTTTACCGATAATCTCAATGAGATCTGACATATTTCTTTTTGTATATGTAACAAGATAATTAATTTCTCTATCTCCCAAATTAATTGATCTTAGTTGAGAAACAAATTTTATTGCTTCTGGTAAGTTTGCATCACTAATAGGATAAAGTTCAATATGGTCAATTCTTTTTATTCGTGATCTTAAGTCATCTAACTCAAAATTTATTGATGATGGATTTTCACTTGAAGAAAAAATTATTCGACAATTTGATGAAAGACAATCATTTATGAGATTAAAAATTCCAACTTCCCAATCTTTATTTGATGCAATTAAATCGATATCATCCAGGCATATAAGATCTAAACCCTCTAATGAATCTATAAAACTAGTTTCATGCTTAATTGCTTCAGAAATTGGTATGTAAACTGAAGATTTATAATCAGATGCATAATAATTACATGTAGATTGAAGTAAGAATGACTTTCCAGAGTCTTTAGCTCCATACAAAAAAATGTCATCATTATTTTTCAAAGCTAATTTAACTTCTTCATTGGGTAAATCAAAGAAAAAGTCATCAAATGTGAATTTATTCTGTTTGCTCCATGGAAATGTTAATTGTTGCGGCTTATTCATTGTGATAAGTCCTAAGATCTTTAACCCAATTATATGTATACACAACTAAACTAAGTACAGTTACAAAAATTATAAATAAATCTAGAGCAAATAATGCAAAATCTATATCAAGAATTTCTTTAAGGAAAATAATTGCGATATAGATTATCTGTAAAGTAGTTGTTAACTTACCAAGAAGGTTTGGAGTCGGTGTATCAGATTCAATAATTGTCATTCGAATCGCTGCACCTAAAAGGATAGCAACATCTCTGCTAAAAAAAATAACAAAAATATAAAATGGAATAAATTGATTAAGCCATAATATAAAGATAGATCCTGACAAAAGAATTTTATCTGCAACTGGATCTAAAAGAGTTCCAAGCTCAGTTTGCCAATTCATTTTTCTAGCAATAAAGCCATCCAATCCATCAGTTATTGAAGCAACAATAAAGTAAATAATGCTTATTTCAAAATTTCCTAAATAAATATTATTTAATATTGGATAGACTAGAGCTATTCTTATAATGGTCAGTAAGTTAGGAATAAATATAAAATACTTTTTCATCTAACAAAGTTAATATTTATCTCAGAATTGTCTTTATATTGACTGACAATCTCAAAAAAATTACTTTCAGATATTTCTTTGGCAATTGAATCAAAGTCACCATAAATGCCTAGTTTGTAAAAAACAGTATCTATATCAAATCTACTTATGTCTATGTCTCTTAATCCCACAAGATTCTCAATGACCTTGCGTGATCTTTCATAATCTTGATAAGAATTTATATTTGATACTGATATGTTAATTACTCCTTTTATTGATGTATTAATTACGTTTTCTCTAAGCATCTTGTTTATTCTGGTTTTAGTATGATTTTTAAATTGCTCAATAAAAGGATCGATAAAATCTCTTTCATTTAGTGTCATTTTTATATCACCACCAATCGACCACTGGTCAATGCCTGTTTTTGATATCTTAACTTTTATTAATTCATCAAAAATATATTTTTCCTTAATAATATCTTCGATATCTATAAGTTTCTGAAAATTAATTAGTTGATTGACATCGATCAGATCAAGCTCTGGGATTTCAAGAAAAATTCCTCTTAAAGTTGATTCATTTTTTAAATAGTTTTTTAACAAAACATCTAATTCAGAGTTGTTTTGTGAGTTTGTTAAATAATATGGCTCATCATTACCTGAATCAATTTCAATTAAAAATAATATAACAGGTCGAGAACTGCTTAAAACTGGAATAGAAAGCTCTTTAAACACTTCAATAAATAAATTTTTGTCAAAATCAACTTCTAAAAAACTCTTATTATCTATATTTTTAACTGAGTAACTTTTGATAAAATTTTTACGTGAATTACCAGCATTGATAATTTTCCATATATTTGATGGAGAATCACTGCCGCTTAACCTATAAACCATGGTATTAAATGAATTATTTAGTGATTTTTCTATTTGAGACACACTTTCGATTGGTTCTAAAACTACAAAAAGTTTATCAAACTCCTTTCCAAAGCAAGTATTAGAAAAGATAATAAGGCTAAATAAAGTGTTTTTTAAAAATCTCATATTTTTAGTATATGAAGGTATTCTAAATGACAAAAGAAATTATAGAAAATGATCCATACAAATCAGCAGGAGTTGATATCGACGCCGGTAATACCCTAGTAGATAAAATTAAAAAAAGTGTTGCTGTATCTCACAATGAAAATGTCTTAGATAATATTGGAGGCTTTGCAGGCATGTATGAGCTTGATAAAGATATTGCGAATCCAGTTTTGGTTGCGTGTACTGATGGGGTTGGAACAAAGGTTTCGCTAGCTCAGCAATACAATGACCTATCAGGTATTGGTCAAGATCTTGTAGCTATGTGTGTGAATGATTTGATTGTATGCGGAGCAAAGCCTCTTTTTTTTCTAGATTATTATGCATCATCTAAGCTCAATGTTAATGAGGCAGCTACTGTTGTAAAAAGCATTTCAGATGCATGTATCGAGTCTGATTGTGCGCTTTTAGGCGGTGAAACTGCAGAAATGCCTGGTCATTATATTGATGATAATTTTGATCTTGCAGGATTTTCAGTTGGATGTGTTAGCAAGGATAAAATAATTAAAAATGATAATGTCATGTGTGGCAATATATTGATAGGAATTGAATCAAGCGGTCCGCATTCAAATGGATTCTCTTTAATAAGAAAAATCATTAAAGAATCTAAATTAACTGAAGAAGAAAAAACTAAAATAGCTAAAAAATGTCTTAAGCCAACTTTACTTTATCCCAGATTGATTATGGAATTAATTTTAAATTATAAGATTAATTCCCTCTCTCATATTACTGGAGGTGGTCTTACAGAAAACCTACCAAGATCTATAACTAATGACCTCTGTGTAGAAATAGATACTAGCTCGTGGGAAATGCCAGATATTTTTAAATGGTTAAAAGAAAACGGAAAAATATCTGACAATGATATGTATAGAATATTCAATTGTGGAATAGGAATGGTGCTTTTTGTTAATGAAGACGAAGTATTAAATATTTCTTCAAGAATAAAAGAATTAGGAATGAATAGTTTCGTGATAGGAACCGTCAAAAATAAAAAGGAAGAATCTTCTGTAATATTTGTCTAAATATTTAAAATGAAAAAAATAGTAGTCTTGATATCAGGCAGTGGCTCTAATTTGGAAGCAATTATAGAATCATGTACTGCAAAAAAGATAAACGGAAAGGTTATTCATGTAATATCTAACAATCCAGATGCTTTCGGACTTTCAAGGGCATCAAAGTCTAATATTGCATCAAAAGTTATTGATCACAAAAAGTTTTCATCAAGAATTGATTTTGAAAACGCGTTAGAGGAGTTCTTAGATACACTCAGTCCAGATTTAATCGTTTTAGCAGGTTTCATGAGAATACTTGGAACTAAAATTACATCTAAATTTTCTAATAAAATGATCAATCTTCACCCTTCACTTCTTCCTGTGTATCCAGGATTACATACTCATGAAAAAGTTCTTGAAAATAAAGATACTCGTCATGGAATTTCAATACATTATGTTTCATCTGAATTAGATGCTGGCCCATTAATTGCTCAAGGATTTATTGATATAAGTAAAGATGAGACTTTGAAAAATATTATTAAACGTATTCATAAGATTGAACACTTGTTACTACCAGAAATTATAAATGAGATTTGCAATGAAAATATTTATCTAGATAATAATGTAGTTAAATATCGAAATATTAATTTACACAATCACAAAATTATTAAAAGAAGTTATGAAATCTAATGTAATTCGTTTTCTTTCGGTGATTTTTATATCAATCAATGCGGTTTCGTCTGAAATACCTCCCTATTCAGCAAAATATAATTTTGAATCAGAAGAAATATCAATTTCTGGAGTAAGAGAATTTTATAAAACTGAAAATGGTCACGAAATGAGATTCAAGGCGTCAAATCTATTTGCAAGTTTATTTTTTTTATCCAAGTTTGAAATTGAAAATGGGAAAGTTATTTCAGATTCGTATGAAATTAAAATCAGACCAAAATTTCTAGATAGAGATCAATACTTAAATTTTGATTATGAGACTATGGTTGTTCGCTCTGAAGGGATTAACAATTGGGTTGCATCTTTGAAAGATAATTTAGTATATGATCCTTTAAATGTTCAAATTATGATAAGAGCAAACGTAAAACATGGTCTAAAAAATTTCAAAATTAATATTGTGGATATGGAGGAAGGAGAATCGAAATTATACGAATTTAATGTAGTTGGACTTGAGGAATGTATTTTCAATAGAGAATCATTACAATGCGTAGTACTTGAAAGATCAAGATTAAATAGCGATAGAAAGGTAACTTATTTTCTTGCTGAAGAGCTTGAACACATGTTCATTAAAATAATTGATGCAAGTCCTGAAAGGACAAATACATTAACTCTTTTAGAGGTTTTAAGTCTTGGGTAAAGTAACGCCAGTTTGTCCTTGATATTTTCCATCACGATCTTTATAACTTATCTCACACTCTTCATCTGATTCAAAAAATAGCATTTGAGCAACTCCCTCTCCGGCATAAATTTTTGCAGGAAGATTCGTTGTATTTGAGAACTCAAGAGTTACATGACCCTCCCATTCAGGTTCGAGTGGAGTTACGTTTACAATAATTCCACATCTTGCATATGTTGATTTTCCTAAACACACAGTGAGAATATTCCTTGGAATTTTAAAGTACTCAACGGTTCTAGCTAATGCAAAAGAGTTTGGAGGAATAACACAAACATCTGAATTGATATCAACAAAGCTTTTTTCATCAAATGACTTAGGATCCACTATCGCAGAATGGATGTTTGTAAAAACTTTAAATTCATTGGAGCACCTGACGTCATATCCATAACTAGAAACTCCATAAGAAATTAGTTTGTTGCCATTATTATCAAGCCTTACTTGATTTTTTGAAAATGGATCAATCATATTATGCTCCTGTGACATTTTTTGAATCCATTTATCTGATTTAATCGACATCTATTTCTATCCTTCCTTCTATAGCCCGAGCAATTGTAGTTCCATCAACATAATCTAACTCTCCTCCAATTGGAATACCATAAGAAATTCTTGAAACCTTTGCATTTTTTATATGATCTTTTATAAATATTGCTGTTGCATCGCCTTCTACAGTGCTACTTGTTGCAAGAATTACTTCTTTTACTTCATCATTATTAGTAATGTTTAAGAGGTCATCAATACCCAAATCTTCAGGTCCAATACCATCAATTGGAGAAAGCCTACCTAATAAAACAAAATATCTGCCTCTGAAGCCACCAGTTGATTCAATTGCTAATACATCAGATGGACTCTCAACAACACAAATACTGTTTGTATCTCTTGTAGAATCAGAGCAAACTCCACATAAATTATTTGATGTAAGCATCCTACAATTTGAGCATCTTTGAATACTCTCAATGGCATTAGATAGAGTATTTGCTAATATGCTAGCACCATCTTTATTTCTATCAAGTAAATATAATGCCATTCTTTGAGCAGATTTTTTGCCAACACCAGGTAGGATAGTCAATGCATTTATGAGTTCATTTAATAGATCTTGGTTCATTTTTTACTTTGAGGGTTTAATGGTTTCTGGTTTTATCTTTCCATTAAATTTTTCCACGAAATCTTGTATTTCTCTATCTTTGCTAATTTGATCTTTTGCCAAGTTTTCTTCTTGTTCTATTTTACTTTCATTTAATTGAATTGGAGAATTAATTACATCTCCTTTCTCAATTTTAATATTAATTTTGTTTGAAAATTTAATTTCCAAGGTAGTTTTAAATTCCGACATGATACTCTCAGGAACTTCACCTAAATTTAAATCGGCTTTTAAAATCATACCTTCATCGTTGTGCGAAAAAAATGACATATTTCCAAAATAATTTCTTGCAAAGGGGCTTAGTTCTAAAGAATTAAATAATTTCACCCAATCTTCGTTATTGTTAAGGAACTTATTTTCGATTGATTTTTCAGACGGAGGTCTATTAGTTTTTTTTATTTTTTTATCAACTTTTTTTAGACTTTTTTTTTCTGAATTACTTGGACTATTGTCTTGGTTGTTTTCTGAAAGTTTTTGAAGAGGATTAAAAGTAAGCATTCTTAATAAACAAATTTCAAGGCATTCTTTGGGATTTGGATGTACAGAAAATCTGGTAAAAGAATTCATACCTATTTCGTATAAAAGTTGACAAAATTCTTTGTCAATTTTATTTGATATGTTTTTTATATATTCACTTTCTGAATTATTTAGAACCTGTTCGATTGAAACTTGATGAAGTATGCTTATCAAATCACGAAGAATGACATCATATTCAGGTAACAACTGCTCAATTTCAGCTAGCTTGTCAAAAACTTTCTTACCATCTCCATCGACTACACCTTCTAGAAGCTCAAATAAAAGTGAATCATCGATTGTTCCCAACAATTTCTTTACTTCATTACTATTAAGCTCGCCATTACCATGCGCGATTGCTTGATCAAGAATCGTCAAAGCATCTCTAACAGATCCGTTTGCTGATTTTGATATTAATTGAGTGCTATCATTATCATGTTTAATTTTTTCTTTTTTTAGTATCTTATTTAAGTGATTGTTCAGCATTTCTTCATTAACTGTTTTCAGACTAAGCTGTAAACATCTTGACTGAACTGTCTTTGGGATTATTTCTGGATTGGTTGTTGCAAAAATAAATACAACATGTGGTGGTGGTTCTTCTAAGGTCTTTAAAAGAGCGTTGAAACTTGCAGGTGAAAGCATATGAACTTCATCGATGAGGAAAATCTTATATCTACCCTTGGCAGGTTTATATTCAACCGTTTCTATTAAGTCCCTTATTTTTTCAACTTGAGTATTAGATGCAGCATCAATTTCTAAAAAGTCAACGCTTCTTCCAGAAGTTATTTCAATAGTATTAGAACATTTGTTACACGGTACTGATGTTGGTTTGGTTTTACTCTCACAGTTTAAACATTTTGCTAAAATTCTTGCAATAGTAGTCTTACCAACTCCCCTTGTGCCAGAAAATATAAATGCCTGATGAATTTTTTCAGACTCAATACTGTTTACCAAAGCCCTCACGACGTGCTCTTGACCGATAACTTCTTCAAAGCATGAAGGTCTATATTTTCTAGCTAAAACCTCATAAGACATAGCATTGAATCATAACATGTCATTACCAAAAACTGATTCGATTTCTTTGAATCTAAAGCCTCTATTTTTAAGAAAACTCTTTTGTTTCAATTTTTCTTTGGTATCAGGACTAGGCCCATCTTTGAATTTTTTTGAAAAAGCTAATTTAGCAGCCGATTCCCAATCACCCTCTTCAATAATCACACTATTTGTAAGAGATTCATCAACACCTTTTGATGACAATTCAAAAGCAATCTTTTTAGGTCCAAATCCCTTTCTTTTTCTAGCCGATACATAAGCTTCAGCATATCGCATATTATTTACTAAGTTATTATCATGAAGTTTTTCAACAACAGATTCTATTATTTCTTTATTTTCAAAACGTGCAGAAAGCTTTTCTTTAATTTCTTTAAATGAATGTTCTCTTCTTGATAATAAATCTAGAGATTTGTTATAAATGATATTGAATAGATCATCTGACATTATTCAAAAGGAATAACTCTTGATTTTCCATTTCTTTTTATGATTCTTACTTTTTGACCGGTAGTATATGAAAAATTACCAGCCTCTTGAATGATGGAAACAAAGCTACCAGATTCAGTCTCTATTAATAATTCAACTCCATCTTTTTTTGTTATTGCTGAACCAATCTCAGATCCAATAGCTGAACCTACTAAACCTCCTACAACTGCAGCAATATCAGATTCTGGTTCTGAATCTGTTGCATTTTTACCAACAGCTACCCCTATGGCTGCTCCAGCAGCAGCACCAACTTCTCTATCACCTTCAATTGTTACCATTGAAATATCTCTAATTGTTCCAAAAACAACATATTGTTGTTTTTGGGCATCTGATCTTGAGACAACATCTGGCTGCAATGAACTATTCACACATGAGGATGTGGTGAAAATAAGTGCTATTAATAAAAAATTTTTCAAGATTCTTTGCCTTTAGATAATTTATAGTGTTTTATGAGATCATCTTTTATAACATAGTATTTTCTATTTTTCTCAAAACCATCTAAAAGCTTAACTTCATATATTTTTTCAAAATGTTTGGAATTTAAAATTTCAATCCTGTCGCCTTTATTTAATCTTACTAAGTTTCTTGAATCTACAATAGAAAACCTATCCCAATCTGAAAATATTCTTGCCTGGTAGGTATTATATGCATCATTAGAAAAAAAATATAAAACCTTGCTACTTGAAGGAGTCAGTTTATTGCTTCTAGATTCTAGATACCATGTTTGACCTTGTTCAATAGAAGGTAGTGCATCTTTAGCATTAAAAATAGCAGTAAAAGAAAATATAAATATAAGCAAAATAAATTTCGTTTTCATAATAATTTTGACAATTGAATTCAAATAAAGTTCTTATATAAGGATATTTTAAAATTACAAAAAAATAAAGCTTGAAAAAGTTAATAATGGCTATAAATAAAAGTTGATGAAGATGCCATAACGGATCTTCGCGTTAACAAGTGTATGCTTTTATAAGATACACATTTATAAAGTCGCTTTTAAGGAGGACTATTATGATACTTAACTTTACAGACCCATTTTTCACAACACGTGTACTAGGGTTCGAACCTTTGTTTGATAGATTGCAAAGACTCTCTGAGTCTAATGATAGATCATCAAGCTATCCACCATATAACATTAGCAAAGATGGTAATTATTTTGCCATTGAGGTTGCTGTAGCTGGATTGTCAAAAGATGATATCCAGATAGAGCTCGCTGAAGGAGTTCTATCAGTAAGCTACGATGGGCCAACCACTGAGGTTGTTAATGGTGAAAATAAGGTTGTATATCAAGGAATTGCTCAAAGAGCATTTAAACAACAATTTACTCTTTCTGAGGATGTTGTTGTCCAAGGTGCAGAATTGGTTAATGGTTTATTAACTATTAGTCTTGAGAAAATTATTCCTGATGAAAAGAAACCTAGGATGATTGAGATTAAATCACCAAAAAGAATCTCAAGTAAATAACAAATATAATGTGAAATGGGGTGCATAATGCACCCCAAATGTTAAATAGGATAAAATTACATTTAATGAAATTTCTTAAAATATCCTTTCTACTATTCTTTTGCTTAGCAATAAATGCAGTGACTGTTGATACCGGTCATGCAAATGTCTCGTTGGTAAAGTTTAAAAATGTAGACGAAGGTCAAAGCCAAACTCTTATTGGTATTAGAATGGATATGCAAGAGAATTGGCATACCTACTGGAAAAATCCTGGTGATTCAGGAGGCCCAATAAAAGTTAAATGGTCTCATGATGACAATATTGCAATAAGCGATTTATATTGGCCAACTCCAATTTTAATTCCATATGAACCACTAATGACATATGGGTATAAGAATTTTGTAATTTTTCCCTATGAGATTAATAACTCTAACGATCAGAATTCATTTATTGAGGCAAATATAGATTTTTTAATATGTGATGATATTTGTGTTCCAGAAAAAGCATTAATCAAAACAAATCTTAATGAAATTAAAAATGATGCTGAGCTTTATGATTGGTTTTTAAAAGTTCCATCTCAGACACTTCCAGTGAGGACATCGTTAGATAGTGAGTTCATAAATATAAGGTTTTCTTGGCCTACCGATGTTGGTTCCGCAATATTTTTTATCGATAATCAAGATATTATTGAACATGCTGCAGATCAAAAGCTTATTAAAGAAGAAAATAATTATCTGCTTAAGATTAAAAAATTAGATGATCTAAAATCTTTTGAGTATTTATCTGGAGTATTAACTATTAATGATAACGAGAGTTATATAATTGATACTGAAATTGAAAATGCTACTAAAAACTCATTTAATATTTCCTTTTTACAAGCTTTAATTTTTGCATTTGTAGGTGGCTTAATTTTAAATTTAATGCCGTGCGTTTTTCCAATAATTTCATTAAAAGTTCTAAGTTTTGTCTCGATGAGTAATCAATCGCCATCAAAAATTAGAGCTCATTCCTTATCGTTTTGTGCTGGAGTGATGATTTCATTTCTTCTTATTGGATTTGCAATGATTGTGCTTAAACAAGCTGGTTTATATTTAGGCTGGGGATTTCAATTACAGTCACCACTTATTGTTGGATTACTAAGTTTATTAATGTTTGTAATTGGTTCAGTGCTTCTAAGCGATATTAACATTGGCTCATCATTAACTAGACTTGGTAGCATAGGAACCAACGGAAGTTTACTAGGTTCCTTTTCTACAGGTATTTTGGCTGTTATTGTTGCCTCTCCATGCACTGCACCATTTATGGGCGCAGCACTTGGTTATGCATTAATTCAACCCTCTGGAATTACATTACCAGTATTTTCTGCACTTGGTCTAGGTTTTGCATTTCCTTATTTTGTATTATCAGCCTCACCAAGTTTAATAAATTATCTACCGAAACCAGGTAATTGGATGGTTGCTTTGAAAGAATTTTTTGCATTTCCGATGTTTGCGACATCAATATGGTTAATATGGGTATTTAGCGTTCAAACATCTTCAAACGAAGTGATTTTTCTTTTAATGACGATTCTAATGATCTCGTTGCTAATATGGATTGCTACAAAACTTAATAAATCTAGCAATAAATTAGTTATTTTTGTCATTGGAGCTTTCGTAATTTTCTTTCAATTCAGGGACATTCCTTCAAAAGAAATACAATCTACAAATACCTTAAAACTTGAGAGTTACGATTATGTTCAATGGAATAAAAATATAGAAAATGAATATAAAGATAAAAATCAAGCTTATTTAATTAATTTTACTGCTGCGTGGTGCATAACTTGCCAAACAAATGACAAAATTGCCTTATCAAGACCAAATGTTAAAGAATACATTTATGAAAATAACATCCAATACATTGTTGCTGATTGGACTAACAAAAATGATGAAATTCTAAAAACTCTTGAATCCTATAATAGAAATGGTGTTCCGTTGTATATTTTTTGGAAACCTGGAATGAGCGAGTCGAAAATTTTACCTGCAATTTTAACAGAACAGATTTTACTAGAAAGTTTCAACAACTCTTAAATAATAATATAATTCGAATTTATAAATTTAACAGGGAATAATATGTTTGGTACACCTTTTCAAATATTTGGCACAGTTCACCTTATAACTATATTTTCAGTGATTATAGTTTCAATATTTTTACCAAAGTTATATAAAAATAAATCTGAAAGTGATAAATCAATGATGAGCAAAATAATCGCAGGAATAATAGCTGCACATGTCATTATTTCTCCATATAAAGATCTTTATCTGTTAGCAAATCCCTACGATTGGAGAGAAACAATTCCACTACATATGTGTGATCTTTCTGAAATATTTCTAATTTGGTTTTTATTAGGTGGGCCAAGGATTTTATATCTGTGCGCGTTTTTTTGGGGCCTGGGTGGAGCATCTATGGCAATTCTTACACCAGATATAAGTCATCATGATTTAGATTACATATTTTTTATGATTGGCCATGGAATGATTATTGTTGGAATAATGTATGCAACAGTTTCTCTTGGTAATAGACCTTATGCAAAAGATATATTAAAAGTGTCAGCAATAACTGCTTTTATATTATTGCCAATAGTCTATGTGATTAATTTAATGTTAGGTGATCCTGCAAATTTTTGGTATTTGATGGCAAAACCAGATGGTGCTTCTCTAATGGATGTATTTCCAGAACCGCCATTGCATTTGTTAGTTACAACGCCGCTTGCAATTGCAGTTTTTTACTTAATATATTTACCTTATTTTATA
>CACMFH010000007.1 GCA_902612915.1 uncultured SAR86 cluster bacterium
TATTTGGAGAAGAGAGAAAATCACCAATTATTGACTCAACAAATGCAAAGATTTTTTCTGAGGAAGAAACAATTGTTACAGAGCCAATCACCGTAGTTTTATCAAAAGCTGGATGGGTGAGAAGTGCAAAAGGACATGACATCGATCCAAATACACTGTCATACAGAGGAGACGACTCTCTGCAAGATTTTGCAAGAGGCAGAAGCAATCAGCTGGCTGTTTTCCTTGACTCAAATGGGAAGGCATACTCAATACAAAGTCATTCTTTACCATCTGCAAGGGGTATGGGTGAACCAATTACTGGAAGACTAAATGCTGATTCGGGTGTCCAATTTATTTCTTCGGTAATTGGAGTTGAAGGAAATAAATTTTTGATAATGAATACTGCAGGATATGGTTATATTTCTGAATATCAGAACATGATCTCAAATAAAAAAACGGGAAGGGCATTCATGAAGTTACCTGATAATGCAAAAATGTTGAAAGCTATTCCTGTAAAAGATAATCATACTCATATAGCTGCAGTTTCAAATATTGGGAAGCTTTTAATCTTTAATATTGAGGAGTTACCAATTCTTGGCAAAGGAAAAGGTAACAAGATAATAAATATACCAAAAGATAAACTTGCCGCTGGAGAGGAATTTATGGCACATGCTCAACTTCTTGCTGATGATAGCTCTCTCAAAATAGAGGTTGGTAAAAGATCTGTAACCTTAAAACCAAAAGATTGGTCAGAGTATGTTCTCTCAAGGGCTAAGAGAGGCAAAAAAGTTGGTAAATTAATAAACATCGAAAGGTTAATAGAAGAACCAAAATCTCTAGAAGAATAGTAATTCACCAGATAAGGATTTAAAAAATTGATTTCAGTTGAAAAAAAAGAAAGCTCTAATTATTTAATTTCTTTGAGCCCAAATAGCTCACTAGTTGGCATATATAGAGTCATCTTTCTAGCAAGTATAACTTTGGTTTGTGGAGGAATAGCAACTATTTTTTATTTTTTTGGGGCAGCATTAATTCTTCCGTTTGCAGGATTAGAATTGACTATATTATTTATCGCATTTTATTTAAGCTTTAGATGGAGCAGCAAAAGAGAACAGATTTATATCTCACAAGATATTGTAAGAATAGAAAAAGGTATTAAAAAAGCAGAGTACTCGTGGGAGGAATTTCGAACTTTTACATCATTTCAGGTTAAAAGAAACAAAGATAAGAGTTTAAGATTAAGCTTTAGATCAAAAGGCGAGGATGTCTACGTTGGCGATTTTCTTAATGAGGACGACAAAAACCTATTGAGAGATACTGTCAGTGAAATTATTGAAGATCTAAATTCTTTATCTAATCCTTCCAACTAGGAAGTTTCTTTTTTACCTCGACTAGTTTTAATTTTTGAGAATGAGGAATGCCATTTTTAAACTTTGGATATGCCTCTCCTTGAATAAGAGGCTTAAGATATTTAATTGCTTTTGCAGTTACATCAAACCCATCTTTTGATATAAATGAATTTGGTAGTTTTTTTTCAACATTAGCTATTTTTGATAATGGTGCTGGTATTATCTTCCATGAATATTTTTCGCTGTTAGATCTAACAATAATAGGCATAACACCATTCATTCCTTTGATAGCATATCTCACGGCATGAACTCCAACAGCCTCAGCATGAAGTAGATCTATCTTTGAAGAAATATGACGAGCACTTCTTTGTAAATAATCAGAAACAGCCCAATGATTTTTTAAATTTAGTTTTTGTGAAATTAATCTTGCTAAATATGGTGCCACTCCTCCAAGTTGCGAATGACCAAAAGCATCTTTTCTATCTGATTCGGCTAAAAATTTTCCTTTACTATTTTTTGCGCCTTCGGAAGCAACTATTACACAATATCCATTTTTTTTAACAACATCTTTTACCTTATTTAAAAATTTAATCTGATTAAATCTTATTTCCGGTAATATAATTATATGAGGTGCATCTTTTTGATCAATTCTTGCTAAGGCAGATGATGCAGCCATCCAACCTGCATGTCTTCCCATCACCTCTAAAATAAAAACTTTTGTTGATGTTTCAGACATAGATGCTACATCTAGAGATGCTTCCATTGTTGATGTGGCTATATACTTTGCTGCAGAACCAAATCCAGGGCAACAATCTGTTTCTGCTAAATCATTATCAACAGTCTTTGGTATTGCAATGCAATTGATTGGATAACCAAGCTTCTTACTTATTTGAGAAACCTTATAAGCCGTATCAGCAGAATCATTTCCACCGTTATAGAAAAAATAGCCAATATTATGAGCTTTAAAAACTTCTACTAATCTTATGTATTCTTTTTTATTTTCCTCAAAGCTTTTTAACTTAAATCTACAAGAACCAAATGCTCCTCCTGGAGTCGACTTAAGAGAATTGATAGCAGATTTGCTTTCTTTTGATGTGTCAATTAATTCCTCTTTAAGTGCGCCTAGAATTCCATTCTTTCCAGCATAAACTTTACCAATTTTTGATTTATATTTTTTTGATTCTAAGATTACTGATGCAGCAGTAGCGTTTATAACTGAGGTTACTCCACCTGATTGTGCATAAAATGCATTTTTTTTCATTATTTCCCCGCTTTAGCTTTGAATAAAATTCAAGTGTCGTATTATAACTAATATGAGAATACATATCCTAGGCATTTGTGGAACCTTTATGGCCGGTCTTGCACAAATTCTTAAGGAATCTGGACACGATGTATCTGGAGCAGATGCTCAGTTCTATCCACCAATGTCTGATTATTTAAAAAAAATAGGCATTAAAACAATTGAAGGCTATAAGAAAAAATCTCTCCCTGATGCCGATCTTTATGTAATTGGTAATGCTTTATCGAGGGGAAATGAGTGTATAGAAGAAATTTTAGATCAAAAATTACCATACGTTTCTGGACCTGAAATGTTAGGAAAGGAACTAAAAAATAGAAATGTTTTTGCAATATCTGGAACGCATGGAAAGACAACAACTTCATATATGTTAGCGCATATATTTTTAGATCAAGGAAGAGAAATTGGATATCTTGTTGGGGGTATTTCTGATGATTTTGATAATTCAGCATGCTTAGGAAAAGATCCTATTTTTGTTATTGAGGCTGATGAATATGATTCTGCTTTTTTTGATAAACGCTCAAAATTTATTCACTACTCTCCTACTAATCTAATTATAAATAATATCGAATTTGATCATGCGGACATATTTAATGACATCGAAGATATTAAAAAACAATTTCACTTTCTAATAAAAATTATTAAATCATCAGGCAATATTATTTATTTTGATGATGATAGCACCACCAAAGAAGTAATTGAAAAAGGAATTTGGTGTAACAAAATTGGAATAAATTCAAATGGAGTAAAAACTGACTTTGAATCTAAAGAATTAATAATAGGTGACGAAATATTTCAATTGAACGAACTCCCATTAATAGGGGAACACAACTTTAAAAATTATGTTTGTTCAATATTAGCAGCTAAGCTTCAGGGAATTTCAGAAACAGAATCAATTAATTCTCTTAAAAAATTTAAGGGTGTTAAAAGAAGAATGGATTTCATTAAAGAAATTTCAGGCATAAGAATATATGATGATTTTGCTCATCATCCAACAGCGATAAAATTATCATGCGGCGCAATCCGAAATAAATATTCAGATAAAAAAATTCTTGGTCTTATCGAGTTGGGCTCAAACACAATGTCATCAGGTTACCATAAAGAAAATTTGATAAATTCTTTTGATTCATTGGACGAATTTTTAATGTTAGATCCTAACAAGAATTATAAAATTAATAATGCGTTTGATTCCGAAAATGAACTTTTAAAAAATTTGGAAGAAAAAATTTTTGACTATGATATTATTTTGATTATGACTAACAAAGATAGTCAAAAGTTTATAAATCCAATTATTAATAGCATTGAAAAAAAATAATTTACCTGTTTTTCCTTTAGGCCTTGTGGCTTTACCAGGCACAATTCAAAATTTGCAAATTTTTGAGCCTAGATACATCAGCATGGTTAAAGACTGTATGAAAAACAATCATGGCTTTGTGATAGTTTTTCAAAAATCTGGTGAAGGCAATGACTTTGAAATATCTAAAAAGGGTTCATATGTTGAGATTATTGATTTTAATAATCTGCCTAATGGTTTGCTCGGAATCTCTGTCAAATCTATCAATAAAGTTGCAATTAGTAATTTAGTTCAGCTTCAAGATGGACTTAACGTTGCTGAGGTTAACCCTTTAATTGATCCTGAGGTTGATGATCAAGCTCTGTTAGCAGAATTTCCTGAAATAAGTAATATTTTGAATCAGCTTGTTAAGCACCCAAGAGTTGCTGATATGCCTATTGAGGTTGATTTTAACTCCGCTGATTCCGTGGCATATCATCTTGCTGGATTGATACCAATTCCATGGTCTCATAAACAGAGTCTTCTTGAGGCATTTGATGCCTCTCAAAGATTTGCAATTCTATCTAAGTACATTGAAGAAATTTCTTCTAGCTAAAATAAGATTAAACTTTTAGAGGTTCTTGATTTGATCTTTTTCTTAACCAATTTATGGTCTTGAGTACGCTTGGAATTGCTATAAACTTCCTTTCAATAAAATATTTGCCAGGATAATTACTCATCATTAACCCAATAAATATTGTGAATAATCCCTGTCCAGGAAGGACAAGCATAAGAATTCCACCAATAATTAAAACGTATCCAATTAAATTTTTAATTATCATTGAAACTAGCCACATTACAGGATATTTGGATTTAAATTTTGAAGGCTTTTTATTTATAAAATAATCACTTGGTATGAGTGACACTAGCCATTTAATACTCACTAGACTAAAAATAAATATTGCAAAAGATATAGCTCCAAGCCAAAAAATATAAGACTTGTAATTTATAATTTGCTGACTGAGTTGTTCAAAAATAATTTCCAATAAATTACTTACCCTTTTTCATTAATTTGATTTAGTATATCAATAAGAACATTTGTAGAGATAATTATTAGACCCACAATTTTATTTAATCTTGTCTAAAAGAACACTTTCAGAAATATGCAACAATAGTCTAACTGACAGCAAGGCAGAAGATTTACTTGTCTTAGATGTAGAAAACATCTCATCATTTGCAGATAAGATCATTATAGCTACCGCAACTTCAAATCGTCATGCTCTATCTGTTTCAGAAAAGCTTGTAGAATCTCTAAAAGAAAATAAATTTAATATTCTTGGAGTAGAAGGAGAAATTGATTCAGGATGGGTTTTGGTAGATTGTGGAGACATTGTGGTTAATATAATGAAAAAAGAGCAAAGAGACTTTTATGACTTAGAAGGACTTTGGGGAGAAAAAACTCTATTAACTCAAGAAAGCTAATGATCATTAAAATTATTAGTATTGGAAATAAACTTAATACATGGGAGCAAGACAGCATTAATTTCTATTTAAAACAATTGCCAAGAAATTTAAAAATAGAATTCGTAAATTTAAAAAGTCATCAAAATCCAAACTATTCTGAATCTGAGGTAATAAAAAAAGAATCGCAATTGATAATGTCAAAGCTATCTAAAGAGGATTTTATTATTGCATTTGATATGAATGGCGATCAAATTTGTAGCAAAAAATTTAGTGATCTTATATTTAATAATCAAGAATTTGATAAAACAATAACCTTTGTAATAGGTGGCTCATTTGGATTGTCATCAGAAATAAAAGATAATTCTAACAAGGTATTGTCTGCATCTTTGTTCACATTTCCTCACAGATTGTTTAGATTAATATTAGTTGAACAAATTTATAGGGCACACACAATTGTAAATAATATGCCATATCACAAATGATAGACTTAAACGAAAGGTTCTCAGAAAAAAGAAATTTCTTCAATAGGCTTATTTTTGTTTATATTTTCTTTGGCGTTCTATTTTTGTATTTAATTTATAAAACATTTTCTCTTCAAATCTCAAGTTATTCGGACTATGAGCTTGCATCGCTTGAAAATAAGACAAGAGAATTTTTGGTCCAACCAAGAAGAGGAATTATTTACGATAGAAATGGTGAGATTATTGTAAACAATAAACCCAGTTACAGCATGATCCTTGACCCAGAAAATGTTGATGATATTAATGAGTTGATATTTGAAATTAATAAATTTGTTAATTTATCTGATGCTGAAATTAAAAATATAAACAATATTTTTCCTAACAAGAAGAAGCTAAATAGAGAAGTTGTGCTCAAAAGAAACCTAACTACTGAAGAAATTGCAAAATTTGAAGTAAGAAATTATAGATTTCCTGATATTCAAATTGCTGAGAGATATTCAAGAGAAAATCTTTATCCGTACCTATTCTCACATTCCATAGGATACGTTGGCAATCTTGATGAGGAAAAACTTCAAGAAATATTATCATCTCAAAACCTTGAATCAAATGAGACAATTTTTACTTATTCAAATGGTTTTTTGAATGGAAAAACCGGCATTGAATATATTTACGATGAAAAATTGCGAGGTTTATTTGGTAAAAAAATATATGAAGTTGATGCATCTGGCAGACTATTACAAGAAAAACAGATGACACCTGCTGTTGCAGGTGAAGATATTTTTACCTCTCTTGACCTCCCAAGTCAAAAAGTTGCTTATGATGAGTTAAATAATAGAAGGGGCGCAGTAGTAGCTGTAGACATAAATGATGGCTCAATTGTTACCTATGTAAGCTCCCCATCATTTTCTGTAAATAAGATCGCTAATGGACTTACACAAAACGAATTTGATGAGTTAATAAATGATGATGATAAACCATTTTTTGATCGAGCAGCTCAAGGCAGGTATTCACCAGCATCAACAATTAAACCTGCTATTGGTTTATTTGGAATTTATAAAGATATTTTAGATTGGGAATATACTATTCAGGACCCTGGATTTTTTATATTACCTGAAGATGGAAGAATCTATCGAGGATGGAAAAAAGGTGGCCATGGTGAAATTAATCTCAAAGATGCAATTATAGAAAGCTCAAATACTTTCTTCTTCTCACTTGCCTATCAAACAGAAATAGAAGAGTTAAGAGCGCACTTGTCGAATTTTGGATTTGGTAAAAATGTTTGTGATGATTGCTTTATGCCAGATAATGGACTGCTTCCAAGTCCAAGATGGAAAATGAATACACACAATTTTGGTTGGTTTAAAGGTGATACAGTAAATGTGGGAGTTGGGCAAGGATATATAAATGCTACGCCAATTCAGCTTGCATATTATTCTGCCTTTCTTGCAACAAAAGGTAATATAAATAAATTCTCCTTTGTTCAAGATAGCAAAAATGCAAATAAGAATATTTTTAACTTAAAAAATATTACAAACATTGATTGGGATAATATTCATGAGAGCATGATAGGCGTAATTGAAAGTCCAAAAGGAACTGCAGGGAGGCTCCGATCATTAAAAGATTATGTAATAGCTGCAAAATCAGGAACTGTAGAATTAGTAAGCACTGAAACCAAAGAAGATTATCAAATAATACGAGAAACTGAAGGCAAAAGAGACCACGCTATAATAATTGCTTTTGCTCCCATGCCAAATCCAAAATATGCAATAAGCGTTGTAATTGAAAATGGTGAAAGTGGTGGATCAGTTGCTGGACCGGTGGCAGTCGCAGTTCTAAATAGCCTTGTCAAAAATGATTAATTTTAAAAATTTTATTAAGGATAAAATCTATATCGATTTGTATTTATTTTTTTCCATCACATTACTTTCAATCATGGGTCTTGTATTTTTATATAGCGCCTCTCAAGGGAACATAGAGACAATCATTAAACAGTCTTTTTTTGTTATATTTGGTTTGTTTTTAATGTTAATCGTTAGTCAGCCTGATCCAGATTTCTACAAAAATAATTCAGCAATTTTTTTAATCTTTTCCTTAGTTCTTGTTTTGGTTACTCTTTTTTTTGGAAAGGAAGTTAATGGAGCAAGAAGGTGGCTAGATCTAGGATTCTTCACATTACAAACATCAGAAATTATTAAAGTTGCTTTACCAGTATTTCTAGCTGCATATTTATATGACAAATCCTTGCCAATAAATTTACTCAATACCTTCACTACATTGTTCTTAATTCTTTTAATAGTTAATCTAGTTAGAATTCAGCCAGACTTAGGGACAAGTTTAGTAATTTTGATAGCGGGTCTATATATTTTATTCTTAGCCGGATTAAGCTGGAGATTTATTGGAATTTCATCTGGAATTTTTATTTTGTCTCTGCCTTTTATTTGGAATAATTTTTTAGAGCCATTTCAAAGACAAAGAATTTTAACTTTACTAGATCCCAATGCAGATCCCTTTGGATCGGGATGGAATATTACACAATCAAAGATAGCTATTGGGTCAGGTGGACTTCAAGGAAAAGGCTATCAAATGGGGTCTCAGGCCCATTTGGATTTTTTACCAGAGACTGAGACAGATTTTATTTTTTCAGTAATTGCAGAGGAATTTGGTTTTATAGGAGTATGTATTCTTTTGTCTATTTTCTTATTTATATTACTAAGATGTTTATATCTGGCTTTTGATGCAAGAGATAGATTTTGCAGATTAACCATTGGCGGCCTTAGCCTATTATTTTTATCTACAGTATTCATAAATTTATCAATGGTGGTTGGAATTATTCCAGTCGTGGGCATGCCACTTCCATTTATAAGCAAAGGAGGATCATCTTTGTTATCATTTTACATAGCATTTGGAATAATAATCTCTATGGCAACACACAAAAAATTGATGCAAAAATGAGAAACTTTTTATTTTTAATATTTACACTGGTTAATTTTAGTTATGCAGATTACTTTGATCATCCTGAGTCTCAGGAGATTATTAATGAGCTTGTTGAAATACATGGCTTTGATAAAAATTATGTTGAAACAGTCCTCAAAGACGCAAAAAAACAACAAAAGATAATTGATTCAATTTCAAAACCTGCTGAATTTACATGGACATGGGAGAGATATAAAAAGTTATTTATCGAAGAAAAAAGAATTAGAAATGGCAAAAAGTTCATTAAAAATAATTTAGTTACTTTGGAGAGAGCAGAAAAAGAGTTTGGTGTACCCAAAGAAATTATTACTTCAATTCTCGGTATTGAAACAAGATACGGAAAAATTTTAGGAAATTATAGGGTTATTGATAGCTTAACTACTTTAGGTTTTGATTATCCAAGAAGGTCTGCATTTTTTAAAGACGAACTCACAAAGTTTTTTTTATTAACAAGAGAAAATAATTTAGATATCTATTCTGTCAAAGGTTCATATGCTGGCGCCATGGGGTATGGGCAATTCATCTCCTCAAGTTACCGCGCATACGCCATTGATTTTGATGGAGATAATAGTGTTGATTTGTTTAACTCTGTTGATGATGCAATTGGAAGTATTGCAAATTATTTAAAAGTTCATGGTTGGAAAAGAAACGGGAAAATTGTTACTGAGTCTTCCTTAAATAATGTAAGAGAAATCTATAAACCGCATGATAGTCTTTCAAAATTCATTCCTTTGAGTTTTAATGAAGACGGGAAAGACAATTATTTTATTGGAGATGATAACTTTGTTGCAATTACCAAATATAATAGAAGTCACTTTTATGCAATGGCTGTATATTATTTAGCAGAAGAGTTTAAAAAATGAAAAGAATTATATTATTTTTATTATTTGTACCAAATCTTGTTGTTGGACAGAGCTTTGTTCCAAATGCTCCTGAATTAAATTTAAAAAGTTACATGTTAATTGAGCCTAAAACGAATACTGTTATTGCAGAATCAAACGCAAGTGGTTTAATTGAGCCAGCAAGCATGACTAAAGTCATGACCGCTTATGTTGTTGCCGACCAGATTAAAAATGATCTCATTAGTCTTGATGATAATGTTCTTATAAGTGAAAAAGCATGGAGAATGGGCGGTTCAAAAATGTTTATCGAAGTTGGGAAAAGGGTAAGCATACTTGATTTGCTAAAAGGCATAATTATCCAGTCAGGAAATGATGCTTCCGTTGCAATTGCTGAATACGTTGGGGGTACTGAAGCTGGATTTGTTGATCTTATGAATTCCTATGCTGGAGCCTTAGGGATGACTGATACAACTTTTATAAATTCCACAGGTCTTCCAAATGAAGGGCATTTAACATCAGCAAGGGATCTTGCAACTCTTACTTCAAACTTTATGACAAATTTTCCAGACATTTATGCTCTTTTCAAAGAAAAAGAATTTGAATATGGTGGTATTACAGGAAATAAATATAACAGAAACAAATTACTTTGGAGAGATGAGAGTTCTGATGGAGTTAAGACAGGGCATACATCCTCAGCTGGATATTGTCTAATTGGATCTGCCAAAAGGGGTAACATGAGACTAATCACAGTTGTGGCTGGAAGTAATACTGCAAATAATAGCTTCTCAGATACACAAAGACTTCTAGAGTATGGATTTAGATTTTATGCTACTCAAAAGTACTTTGATGCAGATAAAGAATATACAACTGCAAAAGTTTGGGGCGGTAAGAACGATAATATAAGCCTAGGTGTAGTTGAAGATATATCAATAACTTTACCTAGAACAAGTTTTAAGAACGTAAAGGTTAATTTTAATGTGAAAAATAATGTCCAAGCTCCTATAAAAAGAGGCGATAAGCTTGGAACTTTAGATATTATTAGTAATGATGAGGTTGTTCTAACAACTGATCTGCTTGCATTGAATGACGTTGATGCTAAAGGCTTTTTCGGAAGGATTTGGTCAAAATTCGTCCTCTGGATAATGAGCTTATTTGGATTAGCATAGATGGAAAATGTTCATGCTGTATTCAATGGAATATTTGATAACTTAGAAAATATAAAAATATCACCCTTAAGCAGAGCCTATACCTTTTCAGATAGTGTTTATGAAGTCATTCCTTTTCATAATGCAAAGGGTATTGCTTTTGATAGACATATAAAGAGACTTCAAAAAAGTTGTAATTCGTTATCAATTTCAGCAAATATCGACTTAATTTCAAAAGAGATAATTGAACTTATTAATAAAAGTAAATTTAAAGATGGTTATGTTTACTATCAGGTTTCAAGAGGAGTTGATCAAATAAGATCACATATGTTTAATGCAGATATTTCAACTGAAACATTTGGTTATGTCGTAGAACATACCTTTGAAGCACAATCACTTAAGGTGATGTTATGTGAGGACGTAAGATGGCAGAGGTGTGATATTAAATCTACTTCATTATTGGGCAACATAATGAGTATGAATAATGCCAAAAATAGCGGGTGTGATGAAGTAATTATGCATAAAGACAGAGTAATTACTGAGGGTGGAGCTTCAAATGTTTTTTTTGCAAGTAATGATTGTGTTTACACACCTAATTTGTCTAAAAATATTCTCCCTGGTATTACCAGAGAACTTTTAATTGAAAAAATCAAAGCATCTGGAATTAATGTTCAGGAGGGCAGCTTTAAAATTGATGATCTTACAGATGCAAAATCAATATGGTTAACTAGTTCTACGAAGGGGCTTGCACAAGTAATTGAAATTACAAATCAAGAAACAAATATTGTTGTCGATCATCCTTTATTTTTAGAGTGTGAGAAAATATTCAAAAATAACTTTCTTAGTTAGAAGTCAGTCTAATTACCATATTATCTAGCTCTTGCCAAAACTGATCTTTTGTCATGCCGCCCAATCCTTTTGAGGCTAAATCTAATTCATAAACTTTTTTCTGAAGTAAAAGCATTTTTTTGAGTGGGTTCTTTTTAATAAAATTTATATAGTTTGGAATTTTATTTTTCCATATCCCAGCTTTTTCTAAATTAACATTGTCTTGAAGCGATACAACACAAGTATTTATAATTTTTCCAATAATCCAAACTAAGAGAGGACCATAGTGATCATCATTTTTTTTGATTGATTTGGTTATTCGCAAAGCATATTTTGTATTAAGTTCAACAATTTTATCTTCTAGCTGGTAGGGTAAAAATTCTGCATTATCATAGCCTATTTTCTTATCTTTATTATTTTCTGAATAAGTTAGCTTAAGAATATTTATCTCGTTTTGTTGAGCAATCAAATTGCCTGAAAAAATATCTGTAATCCTTATTGAAAACTCTTTAGCATCTGATTCGTTCATAAAATCTAATTGATTTTTAACCCAAGTCTTTTCTTCAAATGATTTAAGTTTGTTACATTCAACCATCAATCCAAGACTATCCATTAATTTCACCCATTTGGTACTTTTATTAATCTTTTCAATAGAAGATTTGATAATCAATGCAATATTATTGAATTCTTTAATATTCTTCATTTCAAAAATATTGGTAATTTCTTTTGGTATTTTTCCTTTTTGATGACCAATTTCAATAATTATCTTTGATCCAAACAAAGAACCTGAGGCATTCTCAATTATTATATTTTCTATTTTTGAGTAGTCAGCTTCAGTAATAATTTTCTTTTCAGTAAAGTTCTGTTCCTTCAAAAATGAATTAATTTGATCAACTGAATTATTTTTTAAAACTATCTCGGAGCCAAAAACAAAAAATATATTTGAGGATTTACTTAAATATTTATTTAATGATGTAGACTCACAAATCAATTAAGTTAACCTCTAGTATTAGTTGCTCAATGACATCATTTATAATTTCCTCTTCCATAAATTTGCTCATCTGATTTTCCGCCAAAGGATTAAGCTCTATTGCACTAAATCTTTTCATTGAATTGATAGTTTTTATGTTGTTTGAATGATTCATATGCATCGAGTGATTAGAATGCATGGAATGATCCATTTTTGTTGATTTTGAATCATCAATGCTGAAATTTACTTTTGCTTTGAGTTCAATCTCCATGGCTCTTAAAGTTGTTCCCGAGTAAACTTCATATTTATTTAAATTAAAGCTACTTACATTTATATGAATTTTTTCATTATCAACTTTCTCAAAATTATCACCAAAAACTTCTTTAATTTTTAATTGAAAGCTATTAGGAACATCTTGATCAAATGAAAAATAATATTTATTTTTATCAAGCTGTAATTTTTTATATTCATTTAAGTTACATGAAGTAATTACAATGCTTAGCAATATTAGAAGTAATCCTTTTGTATATCTCATAGCCTTAAATGTTAGTTAAGATATTATATTTTATGTTTTTGTTTAAATTACAAAATTTATAAGCTTATCTTTAACAAAGATAGCTTTTTTAATCTCACTATCTGCTATGTTATTTTTAACATTTTCGACTTCTAATGATAGATTTTTAACAGTTTCTTCATCTAAATTTTTACTAATATTTAACTTTCCACGAACTTTACCATTAACTTGTATTATTAACTCAAATTCATCTGATTCAATAATAGCTTCATCATACTTCGGCCAAGATGACTCGATGCATGATCCATCATTTACAAAACTGGTCCATAAATATTCGCAAATATGGGGAGATATTGGAAACAGCATTTTTAGAGAAAATAGAATTGCTTCATTAAGACAAAACTTTTGAGCATCTGTAGCATTATCTTTTTTGAATTCATCTGGAATAAAATTTAGCAACTCCATTATTGCTGCAATAGCAGTATTAAAAGAGAATCTTGATTCATAATCATTCTCTACTTTTTTTAATGTAGAGTGACACTTTCTTCTTAACTCTATTTCTTCTTTCGAGAATTCAAATTTCATGTCCAGTTTAATATATTTTTTTCCTTCAATAAGACTCCAAATTCTCTTTAAAAATCTTGAAGCACCTTCAACAGATGATTCGCTCCATTCTAAACTTTGCTCAGGTGGTGATGTAAACATCATATAAAGCCTAACGGTATCTGCTCCATATTTCTCAATGTATGATTGCGGATCAACAGTATTACCTTTCGATTTAGACATCTTTGCACCATCTTTAAGAACCATACCTTGAGTAAGCAATCTTTTAAAAGGTTCATCACCTTCAACTAGTCCAATGTCTCGAAGAGCTTTATGAAAAAATCTTGAATATAGCAAATGCAATATAGCGTGCTCTATACCACCAATATATAAATCTACAGGTAGCCAATATTTAGTATTTTCATCAAAAATTTCATTATTATTGTTTGAAGATGTAAATCTAGCGTAATACCAAGATGAATCCATAAAGGTATCGAATGTATCACTTTCTCTAAAGATACTATTATCCAAATTTATAAAATCTTCATTTTGACTTAATGGAATAGGTGGCGAATTTTTTTTAAGTTTTGGTAGCTCAACAGGCATATCCATTTCGTCAATAACTTTTGGATCGCCGTTTTCATAAATAACAGGTATTGGACAACCCCAATATCTTTGCCTACTTACTCCCCAATCTCTTAGCCTGAATTGAATAAGCTGTTTACCAGATTTTAATTTAACTAATTCTTTGATAATTTTTTTTGATCCTTCTTCTGATGAAAGACCGTTAAATTTATCTGAATTTATTAAAATTCCATTTTCAGTTCTTGGTAACTTCTCTTCATAATTTTTAATAACTTCTTTGATATTAAGATTATATTTTTTTGCAAATTCATAATCTCTTGAATCGTGAGCTGGAACTCCCATTACAACCCCTGTTCCATAGTCAAGCAATACAAAATTTCCAATCCATACTGGTAATTTTTCTCCAGTTAAAGGATGAATTACTCTTAGATTTGTATCAATACCAAGTTTTTCTGCCTTTGCCATATCAGCTTCTGCAGCCTTAGCTTCTTTGCATTTATCGAGAAAGTTCGATATTTTTTCATTATCTTTAGCAATCTTTATTGAAAGGGGATGATTGGGAGATATTGCAAGAAAAGATACTCCGAAGATAGTATCTGGTCTTGTTGAAAAGGTTATTAGTGAATCTTTACTAGCATCAATTTTATATTCAATCTCAGCACCAAATGATTTTCCAATCCAATTCTTTTGCATCAGCTTAACATTTTCTGGCCAATCAAGTTCTTCAAGTGAAGATAGAAGCTCATCAGCATAGTCAGTGATTTTTATAAACCATTGATCTATTTCTTTTATTTCAATTTGAGCTCCAGAGCGCCAACCTTTTCCATCTATTACTTGCTCATTTGCTAGAACGGTCTTATCTTCAGGATCCCAATTAACCATGGATTTTTTTCTATAAACGAGACCCGCGTCGTAAAATTTTTTAAAAATTAATTGTTCCCATTTATAGTAACTTGAGTCACATGTTCTAAGTTCTTTTGACCAATCATAACTAAAACCAAGAGATTGTAGTTGTGATTTCATGTTTTCAATATTTTGGTTTGTCCAATCGTTTGGACTTACTTTGTTTGCAATAGCAGCATTCTCTGCAGGCAGACCAAAAGCATCCCAGCCCATTGGCTGAAATACATTAAAGTTTTTCATTCTTTTATATCTAGATATAACATCACCAATCGTATAATTTCTTACGTGACCCATATGCAATTTTCCAGAGGGGTAAGGAAACATTGACAGACAATAATATTTTTCTCTTTTATCTATTTTAGAAACATATCTTTTTTCTTCATTCCATTTGTTTTGAATGATTTCTTCGATTGTTTTGTGATTATAGGTTGAGCTCATTATTAGAATTTTAAAAGTTATTTATTGAACTAATTATTAAAATGCAATTAATTACCAGTATTGTTCTCAGAGGATTCTTTAACATCTATGTTATTTGATCCCTTAGTAATTCGAACTGACTCTTCTCCCTGACTTACTTCAATTTCTTTTAAATTTGATTCTTCTAGCATTTCAATCAAAGTTTTTATTTTTCTTATATCCATAATTTATACCTTCTTATTTTTTAAAGCCTCCTCTAAAGCAAGAACATAGCCTTTCGTTCCATGCCCACTAAAAACTTTTTCTGCAATATCACTAAAGTAAGATTTTTTTCTAAATTCTTCTCTAGAATTAATATCTGATATATGGACTTCATAAAATGGTATTTTCACAGCTAAAATCGCATCTCTTAAGGCTACGCTTGTATGTGTGTAACCTGCAGGATTAAAAATTATTGAATCAGTACCATTTTCAAAAGCTGTATGAATTGCATCTATTAGTTCATGCTCGGCATTGCTTTGATAAAAGTAAACTTCACATTCATTGGTATCAGCTTTATTTTTTAATTTTGCCTCAATATCATCTAATGTCTCAGATCCATAAATATCTTCCTCGCGCATACCAAGCATATTAAGATTTGGCCCATTGAGTACTAATATCTTCATTTAATAGATTTTAACAGAATTTAAATGCATTTTAAGGATTTTATCTAATATTTTTATTTTGAACTGGATAACAAAAACCTCTGTCAGAACATCCCTGATATGCTATTTCAATTAAATTTGTTTCAATCTCTTCTATAGACGAAATCTCTAATATATTTCTTATGATTTTAGTTTCACCAAAAAATTCGTCTTCATGATCAATAATCATTCCATTAGTGACATCAAAATCAACAATTTTTTGATTTTCTTTAATAAGAATCGAATCAAAATATAAATAGTAACCATCTTCAATCGACCAATTTACTTTTAAAACATCCCCGTCCTCAGAATAGCTCATTATAAATACCTCGTCGGCAGGCTTTATTTCGTTATCCTGTAAATACATGAAAGATATATCTTGGTCAGCCTTAGTATGGCCACCACATAACAAATAGAATATTAAAAATAATGTCTTTTTCATTAATAACTAGGATAAACTTGCCAAATTATAAAGCGAAAACGAACTTTATTTATAATTAAAATTAAATGATAAGAAATTTTTTAATAAATATTTTATTTTCAATACCTGTTTGGTTAATTGAACTCGTATACAAATTTAATAAAGATGTTAAAAGAGGATTTATTTTTGATTCTCAATCAAGAATGTTATTTGCTTTAATGCCAAAATTTGATTTGCATAAGATAGAGGATGACGAAATTCCAAAAATTAGAAATCTAATTAATGAAAAAAGAAAGAATCTTAGACTTTCTAATAAAACAAAAAAGAATGTAATTACTAAGGATCATTTTATCGACCAAGAAAATAACTTAAAGTTGAGAGAGTACATTCCTTATAAAACAGATAATGATAATGTCATTCTCTATTTTCATGGTGGCGGCTATGTATTAAATTCAATTGATACGCATAACCTTACAGTTTCTTATTTTTCTGAAAAGTTAAGAACAAGAATATTTTCTTTAGCTTATGGCTTATCTCCTGAAAATAAATATCCTCATGCAATGAATCAGGCATTATTAGCAATAGATTGGTTAGTCAAAAATGGTAAACAAATCAAAAATATTAGCCTTTGTGGTGACAGTGCTGGCGCTCATCTTGCTGCCTCAGTATCTCATTCATTAGCAAATAACCAAAAGGAAAATGTTCACAGTCAATTTCTTATTTATCCAATGTGTGATCCAAGTTGCGCAAGCGAATCAATCGAGCTTTTTAAAGATAATTATTTATTAACGAAAGAGTCCATGGAATGGTTCTGGGAAAAATTCAAAAATAATGATGAAGATAACTTAAAAGATACATTTAATTTACTCCTATTCAACCCAAATAGAGACTTTCCAAAGACAATCATTGTAACTGCTGGGTTTGATCCGCTTTCAGATGAAGCAGAAAAATATGCTTTTTTACTTCATGAAAATGGTAGTTATGTGAAACAATTACATTATCCTTCTTTATTTCATGGGTTTGCTGCCATGACTAGATTGAAATCCGCTAATAAAGCGGTAAATGATTTTTTATTAGAGTATAAAAAAATTTTATGAGTAATATTGTAGAAGTCAGAAATTTAAGCATCGACTTTAATGTAAGAGATGGAAAATTTCGTGCAGTTGATAATATTAGTTTTGATATTCAGCAGAATAAAACTTTGGCTTTAGTTGGTGAATCTGGATCAGGTAAATCAGTTACAGCAATGTCAATTATGCAGCTCTTACCATTTCCTCAATCATCTTACACTAGCGAATCCTCAATTAAATTTAATAATAAAGAAATTATAAATGCCTCAAAAAAAGATCTTTTATCTTTAAGAGGAAATATAATTTCTATGGTTTTTCAAGAACCAATGACATCCTTGAATCCTTATCACAGAGTGGGAGATCAAATTACAGAATCAGTATTGCTGCACTCTAAAGTTTCAAAGAAAGAAGCAAAAGATGAGGCAATTAATTTAATGAATTTAGTTGAGATTGATGATGTTGAAAGAAGGTCTAATTCATATCCCCATGAATTATCAGGTGGTCAACGCCAAAGAATAATGATTGCTATGGCTCTTGTTAACAAACCCCAATTGTTAATTGCAGATGAGCCTACAACTGCACTTGATGTAACTATACAAGCACAAATTTTGGATCTTATGTCTAAACTAAAGAGAGAGCTCGGTATGTCAATTCTATTTATTACTCATGATTTGGGTCTTGTGAGAGAGTTTTCTGATCAGGTTTGTGTAATGCAAAATGGAAATATCGTTGAGAATGGTAATACAGCCGATGTCTTTGATAATCCTAAACATGCCTATACGCAAAAATTATTAAACGCCGAACCTAAACCAAAAACAATAATAAATCATAAAGAGGACCCACTGATTAAAATTGAAAATTTAGATGTTTTTTATAATATGCCTAGAACTAGTTTTTTTAAGAGCAATAGATTTCATGCTGTAAAAGATACGTCAATTAATATATATAAAAATACTACAATTGGGTTAGTGGGCGAATCAGGGTCAGGTAAATCTACTTTAGGAAAGGCCATAGCAAATCTTACTCCTTATGAAGGAAAAATATATTATGACGGGCAGGACATTACATCATCATCAAAGGAAATTAAGAAACACATCCAAATAGTGTTTCAGGATCCTTATGGATCTTTATCACCAAGAATGACTATAGGAGAAATAGTTGGAGAGGGACTGGGAGTGCATTTTAATCTTTCAAAAAAGGAATCAGATTTAAAAATTGATAAAGTTTTAACAGATGTAGGAATTGAGCTTAATGCAAAAAATAAATATCCGCATGAATTTTCTGGTGGTCAACGTCAAAGGATAGCTATTGCTAGATCATTAATAATGAATCCTAACTTTATGATTCTGGATGAACCAACATCTGCTCTTGATAGATCAATACAAATTCAAGTGATAAATCTTTTAAAAGATATACAAAATGAATATGAATTAACATATTTGTTTATTAGTCATGATTTAAAGGTAATACGCTCAATGTCTGATTATATTTTTGTAATGAAAGACGGAATAATAGTAGAATCTGGTCTGTCAAATGATGTTTTTGACTATCCAAAAGAAAAATATACTAAAAAATTGCTCTCAGCTGCGTTAAGATACGCAACCGATTGAGAAAATGTACACAAAATGAGCTCTAGAAAATATTCAAAGGAATTAGTTGATGGTCCAAATCAGGCCGCATCTCGTTCTATGCTTCGAGGTGTTGGATTTACATCTGAGGACTTTACAAAGCCATTTGTTGGAATTGCATCAACTGGAGCCAAAGTTACACCGTGTAATATGCATATCAATCAATTATCAGAATTGGTAGAAGACTCAATAAATGCATCTGGTGGCAAAGGTGTTTTATTTAATACAATTACTGTTTCTGATGGCATTTCAATGGGAACGCAAGGAATGAAATATTCTCTTGTTTCTAGAGAAGTTATTGCTGACTCGATTGAAACTGTTGTAGGTTGCCTAGGATATGATGGATTAATTGCAATTGGTGGATGTGATAAGAACATGCCTGGATGTCTTATTGGTATGGCAAGATTAAATAGACCGTCTATATTTATTTATGGTGGATCTATAAAACCAAGCAATGAGAATACGGACTATGTAACCGTCTCAGAAAAAGTTGGAGAATTCTCAAAGGGCTCTATAAATGAAGATGAGCTAATTCATTATGAAAAGATATCAGTTGATGGACCAGGCTCATGTGGTGGAATGTATACGGCAAATACAATGGCATCTGCTATAGAAGCATTAGGAATGAGTTTGCCAGGCAGCAGTAGCCAAGATGCAACATCTAAATCAAAGAACGCTGATTGTGTGAATGCTGGATCTGCAATCATGAATCTACTCGATAAAGACATTAAACCTTCTGATATTATGACAAGAGAAGCATTTGAAAATGCTATAACTGTTGTTATAGCTCTAGGAGGATCAACAAATGCCGTTCTTCATTTATTGGCCATGGCTCATTCAATTGGAGTTGAACTTTGCTTAGATGACTTTACTTCAATCGGAAAGAAAACACCTGTATTAGCCGACCTAAAGCCCTTTGGAAAACACTATATGTCTGAGCTTAATGCAAATGGAGGAATTCAGCCCTTAATGAAAACTCTTTTAGACAAAGGACTTCTTCATGGTCAATGTATGACAGTTACAGGCAATACCTTAGAAGAAAATTTAAAAGACATAAAATCATATGAGACTAGTGAAATAATTAAAGATTTTAATAATCCAATCAAAAAAGATAGTCATCTTAGAATTTTATACGGTAACCTTGCTAAAGATGGTGCGGTAGCAAAAATTACAGGTAAAGAAGGGACATCTTTTGAAGGAAAAGCAAAAGTATTTAATTCAGAAGAGGAGGGCGTGAGTGCGATTTTATCAAATCAGATTAATGATGGTGATGTAATCGTAATAAGGTATGAGGGTCCAAAAGGTGGGCCTGGCATGAGAGAAATGCTAAAACCTACTTCTGCAATCATGGGATTAGGACTAGGAGATAAAATAGGATTTATTACAGACGGAAGATTTTCAGGTGGCACCCATGGTTTTGTAGTTGGACATGTTTCTCCAGAAGCAGCTGAGGGTGGTTTAATAGCATTAGTTGAAGACGGAGATACTATACTTATTGATGCAGAAAGTGATCAACTTGTTCTAAAAGTTGATGACGATGAAATCAAAAGAAGACAATCAATTTGGAAAAATCCAAACAGTAAACCAAAAAAAGGAGTACTTGCTAAGTATGCTGAAAGTGTAAAATCTGCGAGCCTGGGAGCTATAACTGATTAAAATGTCTATCTTTAGAAAATATCCAAGTACCCGCTTAAGAAGGTTAAGAAAAAACTTAAATCTAATTGAGCTTGTATCTGAAACTAATTTAACCTCAAAAGATCTGATACAACCAATCTTCATTAAAGAAAATTTTGAAGGCAAAGAACAAATCGAATCAATGCAAGATATCTTCAGATTTGGCTTAAATCATGTACTGAGTGAAATAGAGGAACTTATAAATGTAGGCATAAATGCTATAGCTGTTTTCCCAGTCATAGAATCTTCAAAAAAAGATGAAAAAGGATTAGAGGCATTAAACAAAAGCAATTTTATCGTTCAATCAATCAATAAAATTAAAAAAGAATTTCCTGAATTAATATTAATCGCAGATGTTGCATTAGATCCTTATACAGATCATGGTCATGACGGCATTTTAATAAATAACGAAGTTGCAAATGATGAAACTGTAGAAGTTCTAATTGAGCAATCTGTCTTACTCGCTGAGGCTGGGGCGGATATTATTGCTCCTTCTGATATGATGGATGGAAGAATTGGTTTAATTAGAGATTCTCTAGAAAAACAAAATTTTAAAGATACAATCTTGTTATCTTATGCTGCTAAATATAACTCAAAATTCTATGGACCATTCAGAGATGCAGTAAATTCTGCATCAAATCTTGGTAATTCATCAAAATCATCATACCAAATGAATATATCTAACAAGAACGAAGCCTTGCATGAAGTCGCCTTAGATATAAATGAGGGCGCAGACATAGTAATGGTAAAACCTGCAATGCCTTATTTAGATGTTATTCAATCGATCAAAAAAGAATTCAAAGTACCAACTTTTGCTTATCAGGTTAGTGGAGAATTTAGTATGCTTAAAAATGCTATTAATCATGGATGGCTTGATAAAGAGGTTATGCTAGAATCATTAGTAAGTATAAAAAGAGCTGGTGCTGATGCAATTCTTTCATACGCAGCTAAAGAAATTTCAAAGGAGATAAATAAAGTATGAGTAACGTAGTAGTAGTTGAAAATAAAGATGATTTTCAAAATGAAGTTATTAATACAGAAGGTCCTGTATTGGTTGATTTTTGGGCGGAATGGTGTGGTCCGTGTAAACAGCTTGCTCCTCTAGTCGAAGATGCATCGGAAGAATTCAAAGATAAAATTAAAGTATGTAAGATGGATGTAGATGCAAATAGAGAGACTGCTGCAGAATATGGTATCAGATCAATACCTACTCTCATGATATTTGAAAATGGAGAGCTGGTTGGAACTGAGATAGGTGCTCTATCAAAACTTCAACTTGAAGAATTTATTAGATCTAAGATCTAATTTTTATACTTATATCTTTGCTTATTTTAAAAAAAGAGTTATTATTTCGTATCCAGAGTTAATAAAACCTTCCATTTATACCATTTCGAATTAAAAAATAGTGGAATAATTATATGAATCTTAGTGAAATAAAAGATAAACCTATAAGTGAGTTAGTCGATATTGCTTCTGAATTAGGTTTAGAAGATCTAGGTCGCCTAAAAAAACAAGAAATAATTTTTAGAATCTTTAAACATAAAGCTTCCGAAGGAACTGATATTTATGGCGGCGGTGTTTTAGAGATTCTTAATGATGGTTTCGGGTTTTTGAGATCACCACAAGGATCATACTGCGCAGGTGAAGATGATATATATGTATCACCAAGCCAAATCAGAAAATTTGGTTTAAGAAAAGGTGATTCCGTTGAAGGCAAAATTAGAACACCTAAAGATAAAGAAAGATATTTTGCTTTAATTCAAGTCGATACCATAAATGGAGAAGAGCCTGCAAAAACAAAAAACAAAATACTTTTTGAAAATTTAACACCACTTTTTCCAACAGAAAGATTAATGCTTGAGCAGGGCAGTGGTTCAAATGAAGATTTATCATCAAGAATTATTGATCTAATTGCTCCAGTTGGAAAAGGTCAAAGAGGTTTAATTGTTTCACCTCCAAAAGCTGGAAAAACTCTTATGCTTCAAAGTATTGCTCATTCTATTAAAAGTAATAATCCAGAAGTTGAGCTAATTGTTTTATTAATTGACGAGAGACCAGAAGAAGTTACAGACATGTCTAGAACAGTAAAAGGAGAGGTAGTAGCAAGTACTTTTGATGAGCCACCTACAAGACATGTTCAAGTTGCTAATATGGTTATTGAAAAGGCAAAAAGATTAGTCGAGCATAAAAAAGATGTTGTGATTTTGCTTGATTCAATTACAAGACTAGGTAGAGCTTATAATGCTGTTCAGCCAGCATCAGGTAAAATTTTGAGTGGTGGTGTGGACTCAAATGCTCTAGAAAGACCTAAGAGATTTTTTGGTGCAGCTAGAAACTTAGAGGAGGGTGGAAGTTTAACAATTATAGCCACTGCTCTAGTAGAAACTGGTTCAAAAATGGATGAAGTTATTTTTGAAGAATTCAAAGGAACCGGAAATATGGAAATCCATTTAGAGAGAAAGATTGCTGAAAAAAGAATATATCCCGCAATTAATGTCAGAAGGTCTGGAACTAGAAGGGAAGACCTTCTAACGTCCGATGATGAATTACAAAGAATGTGGATACTAAGAAAAATTCTTGACGAAATGGAAGATGCTCAAGCAATACAATTTTTAATTGATAGAATTAAATCTCATAAAACAAATGATGAATTCTTTAGTTCTATGAAAAATGGAAATGGTAAGAAGTCTAAATAGAGTCTTTAATTGATTCTGTAATATCTTTAGAAAAATAGTCTATAAAATCTGGATCCAAATCATAGCTCGAAATATAATCTATTATTCTTTTTGATATACCAAACAACTTAGCTTTAACTTTAGTTGAATATATTTCTTCAAAAAATATTTTAAAAGCATAAGTGCTAGGAAAAATAATTGCATCGGCATCATAAAATTCATTCCTAATATTTTCATAGCTTTCTAATTTAAACCTTTTATAACAATTTATTTCTTCAACATACTTATTAGTTGAATTTAGATAATTCGAAATTTCATTAAGGCCATTTTCACCCTTTACAATTAAATAATTACCACTCTTTTTGTTTTTAGATAAAAGTTTTTTTAATTCCTCAGACCCAGGAATACTTGGACACACAGATTTTATGCCTTGTTTTGAAAGATAATCTTGAGTCGATTTCCCCATTGAGAATACATTTTTATTTTTTAAAGACTCGAATTCATTAAAGAAAGCTGCAGATGAAATGCTCTGGAAAATTATATTTTCAAATTTATGAATATCTATTTGGTATTGAACTCCCTTTGTTCTAAATAAGGGAATATTCTTTATAGACCCACAAGATTTATTTATAGAAGTAGTGCCTGAGCTTGTATCAATTATGTTCATTTAAAAACCTACGACCATTTTGTCTTTCAATATCTTCAATCGCTTCTATATCTGAAGCACCAGAAAATGTTATAAATTCTTTAACACCATATATTTCACCTCTGATAATTTGTTTGGAATTTTCTGAATTACTCTCAATTGCTATTGCAGAATTACATCCAGCATCAACTCTTTCTAAAATATTCCTTTCATACTCAATGCCATTTGTAGCTAATTTATTTTTAATATTTGAGTGAATTTCTAATAATTTTTCATTTTCATGAAAGGACTCTGTCACTTCAACAGCCAACGTTCCTTGCCCTGAGGCAGTTATCCAATCCATTTCTTCATAATTTAGTTCATCAAGTAATCTCAATCTTTCAAGACCTGCTTTTGCCAAAATTATGCAGTCGTAATCTCCTCGATAAAGCTTTTCTAATCTTGTATCAATATTTCCATTTATATCAAAAACATTTGTTGATTTTAAGAAATGGAACGCCTGTAATTTTCTCCTCAAGCTGCTAGTACCAATCTTCATGCTTGAATTAAAATTATTATTATCTTTAAATACTAATACATCCTTTGAAGTTCTACTAATTATAAAATTTCTTTCAATTCCATTTGTCTTTTTTGCAGGAGTATCTTTTGCAGAATGAACTGCAATATCTGCATCTCCTCTTAAAATACTTTTTTGAATAGCTGATACAAAGTGAGCTTTATCAAAAAGCGTCTCTCCTTTTGAGCTTTTGACGTCTCCTTCAGTTTTAATCTTAATTATTTTGTAATCAGATATATTGTATTCAGATACAAATTCGTCTACTTGGGCTAAAGCCAATTTAGAGGATCTTGTTGCTATCTTTAAAGTCATTTTTTTGAAATAAGAAGTGCTCTTACGTCTCCAATCATTTTATCTTTAATAATTTTAAACGAGTTAGGTAAATCAATTTTAGTGAATTTATTAAATTCGATGTAGATTTTACAAGATAATTTTAAATTTTCATTCTTGTGGAAAATTTCTAATATTTTTTTTTCAATGTCTTGATTGAATGGAGGATCTGCAAATATCAAATCAATATTTGATAAATCATTATCCTTAATCCAATTGATACCATTTTTAAATAGAACCTTTGAGTTTTTCTCTAAACCAAGCTCTTTAATAGAATTTCTCAATAATAAGAAGTTTTTTTTATTTGATTCTATAAAAATTGATCTTTGAGCACCTCTTGATAAGGCTTCTATGCCTAACGCGCCAGTTCCAGCAAATAAGTCAAGACAATTGCATTCTTGAATCTCAAACTGAAGCCAGTTAAATAATACTTCTCTTAACTTGCTTGATGTAGGTCTCAATGAGGATCTGAAATCAAATGGGATTTTTTGTCCTTTGAGGCTACCCCCTGTTATTCGTATACTGTTTTTCATCTATAATATTTTTATTAAGTATAATTCAAACTATGAGTATTCAAGATAATTTTAGATTAGCAATGAGAAGATATGTTTACTCAGTAAGCATTCTTTCAAATAAGGATTCTGATGGTAATTCAAATGCAATAACCGTATCTTCTGTAACATCAATCTCTATGGATCCTCCAAGCTTATTGGTTTGTATCAATAAAAACTCTAGAATTCATAATAGCTTAACTGTTGGCTCTAAATTTTGTATTAATCTTCTTAATAAAGATCAAGAGGATCTTTCCAATATATGTTCTGATGATGATAAATATGACCAAAGATTTAATGATAAAAATTGGAATCTTGACGATGTTCCATTCTTAGCAAATGCACAATCAAATATCTTTTGTTCCATTGAGAATGTAACATCTTTCCATACTCATTCGATTATTGTCGGTCTTGTAGAGGATTCAAAGTATAAAAATGAAATAAAAACTCTTACTTACGTGGACGGAGAGTATTCATAGTTTTTTAGAATTTATTAAAGAATTTTTCTAGGTAAGAATCCAAATTCTTACTAATTAAATTAATTGCCTTGAATGGGGTATCTGGCATTTCCACAAGTTTAACAGGAACTACTTCCAGTTTTCTAAGAAGACCAACCATTCCATGAATCTTAGCCCATATATCAATACAACTTTCTTCTATGTATAAATCATCTTTATTTTTTGAGAATTCTTTAAATGTTGAACGAATATGAAGATATGTTTTATTTGCTGCCTCAAAGAGCATTGGATATTTTGTAAAGTCTTTAATTGCAGTTCCAAACATAAGGTCATATGTATTTGCATTTTTTAGACCAAATTTTATATAAGCTTTTGTACCATCAATTAAATTTCTTTTAGAATCATTTGAATCATATTTAGATATGGCTTTATGAATCTTATTAAAACCCTCTATTGCAACTTCAGCGTAGAGATCTTCTTTTGTTTTAAAGTGTCTATATGGAGCGGTTTGAGAAACATTACTCTCTTTGGCAAGAGACCTAATACTGAGTTTAGTATATCCATCGCGCTCACACATTTTAAGTGCGCAATCGAGCAGTTCTTTTTTTAGATTTCCGTGATGATAAGAATTCATTTGACTATAATAATGTTGACACTGCTTACATAATACATTAATGTTTACACTGCTTACATTAAAATCTTTAATAGTAAAAGTCAAATATGATAAAAATTTTTAATACTTTAGTTTTGTTTTTAGTATCTTTGAATATTTATTCAATTGAGGTTCTAGAAGTTGAGATATTAGATTCTTATCAGTTAAAAAAAGAATTTCCTGGAAAACTGCTACCAGTTGAACAATCAAAATTAGCCTTTGAAATACCAGGAAAAATTAAATTTATATATGTTGATGTTGGTGACAAGGTCGAAAAAGGACAAATCTTAGCAAAATTAGACGACAGAGAGGCTAATGCAAGATTAAATCAAGCTAAGGCTAGTTATGAACTTTCTGTTCAGGTCTTTGATAGATTTGAAGATTTGAGACAGCAAGGACACATTTCTATTCAAGATTTGGACAAAGCAAGATCAGATTTAACTATAGCTAAATCACAGTATGAGTTCTATAAAGTAAAACTCGAACAAACTAATCTTATGTCTCCATATTCAGGAATAATTCAAAGTAGATTTCTTGATAGTGGAACAGTTATTAGTCAAGGCATTCCAATATTGGAAATAATAGATTCAAATTATGTAGAAGCTCATATTTCAGTTCCAATTTTATATTTAAATGATATGGAAATTGGTAACGAGTATGATTTTGAGGTTGATGGGAAAAAAACTAAAGCAGAATTTTCAAGGTTGGCTCCAATGTCACCAGGTGGCTCTGACAGTAGATTAGCTATTTTTAAATTTAACAGTTTTGTAAATCCTGGCTCCATAGCAAAGCTGAATATAAAAATAAATAAACAATCTAGAGGAACATGGGTCCCACTAAGATCACTTTCACAGTCTGATCAAGGCTTATGGGCTTTATACACTATTAACGAAGAAAACACCGTTGTAAGAGATTTGGTTGAGATAGTATATTTTGAAGATCAATATGCTTTCGTTAATGGAACAATAAAAGATGGAGATCTGATTGTTCTAGGAGGCGCAACTAAAATTATTCCTGGTAAAAAAATAGATTAATTAAATGAAATTTATAAGTGTTTTTCTAGAGAGGCCAAGAATATTATTTCTTACTTTAGCTTTCATCCTTCTTTCAGGAATTTCATCATTACTTAGCGTTCCTATACAAGAAAATCCCGAACTTGCAGAGAGATGGGGAAACGTGAGTGTTTTTTATCCTGGAGCATCTCCTGAGAGAATTGAAACACAAGTAATTAATGATCTAGAAATAAAGTTAAGAGAAATAGTTGAGATAGATGAACTAGACTCAATAATTTCTCAAGGCTATTCAAAAACTCATATAGAGTTAGAAGACAGTGTACCGTTTGGAAAAATTGAAGAAACTTGGTCAAGAATCCAGGGAAAGGTCGATCAAATAATTCCTCCAGATAATGTGGCCTTGGTTCTTAATAGAACAGCTGGACCACCAATAACCCTGGAATATGCTATTGACTGGAATGGTGATGGAGAACCTCCATTAATCATGATGTCTAGATTGGCTCAACAATTAAAAAGAAAATTTAGTTCCATATCACTTACAAAAGAAACTGCAGTCTATGGAGCAACAGATGAAGAAATAGTTGTTGAAATAGATTCTGCAAAAATGTCTTCATTAAATTTAACTTATCAAGATGTAGCAAAAGCAATTAGTTCATTTGATAACAAAAAACCTGTTGGTGTTGTCTCTGATGATAGGTCTGAATACCTTATTAGATTAAAAGATAATATAAATTCACCACAAAAGGTTGGTGAAATTCCAATAAAAGTTCTGAATAACTCTGAAATTATAAGAATTCAGGATATTGGTAGTGTTTCCATTCAACCTGGAACACCAATAGAAGATATTTTTTTATATAACGGTAAAAAAGTTATTTCAGTATCGACAACCGGCACGATGTCTCAACGAGTTTATGACTATGTTGATAGAGTAGAAGCAGTCGTTGAAGAGATGAGGGAGGTTCTCCCAGAGGAATTTAGCATTGAAGAAATTTATGATGAATCGTTATATGTTTCGTCAAAATTTAGTGAGTTGATTAAGAGTTTTTCATTAGCAGCCTTTTTTGTTTTAAGTATAAGTTTCTTTCTTCTTGGAATAAGGCCGGGATTAATTGTTACAGCTATTTTGCCATTTTCAGTTTCATTAGTTTTATTAGGTTGTCAACTTATAGGACTGCCGTTACATATGACCTCGATAACAGGAATAATAATTGCCTTGGGGTTATTAATTGATAACGGGATTATCGTTGTTGAAGACTATAAATTTAGAAGATCTCAAGGCCTATCAATAAAAGAGTCTATTAATGAAACTTTAATCCAGCTTACAACACCATTAGCTGCTGCAACTGGCACTACGGTGTTTGCTTTTATGCCAATTGTTACAGGCGAAGGCTCTAGTGTTGAGTTTGTAGGAGGTCTTGCAATTACAGTAATAATGTCAATTGTTTCATCTCTAGTTTTAGCATTAATAATGGTCCCTGTTCTTATGAGCTACATGGAGAAAATACCTTATTTTGCAAATATAAAGGTTCATGAAGAAGGCTATAACAATGAAAAGTTGCATAAGCAATATAGAAAATTTTTAACTTGGGCTTTTGATGTTCCGAGAAGGGCAATACTAATTTCTTTATCTTTACCAGTATTAGGATTTCTATTATTTGGAACAATTGAGAAAGATTTTTTCCCATCAAGTGATAGAGATATGTTTAGAGTTCATATCGATTTACCGGAAAATTCTTCGTCAAACAAGACTGCAGAAAAAGCAAAAAAAATAAGAAAAGAAATTATAGAAAGCAATTTAATTGAGATTGAAAAAGATTATTGGTTTGTTGGGAGATGGATGCCAAGAGTATTAATGAATATTGTTGGAGGAAAAGAAAAAACTGGATCAAACAACTCTGCTCAAGCTGTTTTTTTTGCAAAAGATTATTATGAAATGATTGAAAATCTTCCAGATCTATCTAGGTTAATAGTTTCAAAAAATCCTGATCTAGTTGTTTATATTGATAGTTTTTATTCTGGGCCTCCATTCTTTTCGGATATTAGATATGACATCTTTGGAGATGATGAAAACGTTCTCGTAGAATTAGGATCTGAACTTGAGCTAATAATAAATAATGCTCCTGACATAAGTCACACAAGATCTGAAGCAACTAACTCAAATACTAATGTTGAATTTGAATTTGATAGTTCAAATATATCTTTATCAGGAAAAAATACAGAACTTATGGTAAACGAATTATTTGCAGCTAATAATGGTCTCTTAATTAGCTCTATGCTCGATTCAAATATAGAAATACCCATAAGACTAAAAGGAATTTCAAATTCGTCTGATTTAACAGGAGGTTCAAATTCATTGTCCATTCCATCATCTAACAATATTGATTTGATAGGTAATTATTCAACGACATCTTTAAATAAAAGCACAAGTACTATTACAAGAATAAGCAGCCAGAGAGTAAATATTGTTGAAGGCTGGGTTTGGACAGGAAAGTTAGCATCAGAAACTGAGATGTATATAAAAGATGAAATTGAAAGATTTAAAAGTAATTTACCTCCAGGCTATACATTGAGACAAAGTGGTGAGGCTGAGGTAAGAGGTGAGTCTCAATCACAAATTTGGTCATCTGCAATTATTTACATTTTTCTTATAACTATAGGTTTGGTATTTGCATTAAATTCATTTCGAGAAACTATACTAATCCTCTCTGTAGCACTTTTATCAATTGGATTATCTTTTATGGGTTTAAAAATTGGATTTCAGAATTTTGGATTTATAGCAACTATTGGAGCAATAGGAATAATAGGTCTATCTATTAATGATTCAATTATAGTGCTTTCCCATATCAAAGAGAGAGCTAAAAAGTCTTTAATGACAAAAACTGATCTTATTGATGTAGTTATAAGATCTACAAGACACATTATTACAACGTCACTAACAACGCTGGGTGGATTTGTTCCTTTAATATTTGCAAGTATTTTCTTTAGACCGCTAGCTTGGGCAATGAGTATTGGAGTTTTAGGAGCTACTCTTACTGCGCTTTTATATATTCCAGCTATGTATATATGGATGAAAAAGGTTAAGAATTAGTACATTCTTTTGAGCAATATTTTTTTCCGAACTTTGAGATAAGCAGATCCTCATGTACAAATGTTCCACACGAATCACAAGAAACCATTTCTTTTGATTTTTGTGTAGTTTTTTTTGTAAATAAGGTTGAGAGAATGTACGACTTAGCTAATCTGATTAATATTAGAATTAGGAATGGTGCTAATAATGGTATTAACTTAACAATCACTATTATTCGTCTTTTTTATCAGGTCTATCAAGGAAGTTCCAAGACCATTCTCTTGTTCTTGAAGTCTGATTAGACTCTTTACCTGAATAATTAGAACTTAGAACTTGCCTAACATCCTCAAGAAGTTCTGTATAGCCTAATGCTTCATAACTTTCTTCTAGAATCTTTAGAGCTCTATAGTTTTCACTAGAATTTGGAATATTTTCAATAACATAATTAGCTCTTCTAATCGCTCCGACATGCGCGTCAATTGTAAGGTAATAATCTGCAGCACTTAACTCACTTTTCGCTATCAAATTTCTTAGATAAATATTCCTTTGTTTTGCATATGAAACATATTGACTATCTGGAAATCTTGTAATGAACTCAGTTAACTCAGCAAACGAGGCTTTTGCTCCAGAGACATCTCTATTAGATATATCAGTATCAGTAAATCTTATTAGTAAGTCTCTGTCTCTTGTATAGCTTGAAAGACCTTTCATGAAATATGCATAATCAATATTAGGATGCCTTGGATGTAACCTAATAAATTTTTCAGCAGCAGAGTGTGCAGCTTCTGTTTCAGTATTCATAAAATGAGCATAAATTAGCTCAATTTGAGCTTGTTCAGCATATTTACCAAATGGATATCTTGTATCTATGGCTTCTAGAGATTCAATAGCCCCAAAGTAATTACCAGATGACATTCTTGCTTGCGCCTGGTCATAATATATTTTTTCAGGTTGTTCAATTTCCTCTCCATCAGATTTGCATCCGGCAATAATTAAAGTTAGAAATAAACCAAATATAAGTGTTTTGATATTTTTTTTAAAATCTTTCATAGATATTCTGATAATTTTACCTTCATAATTACATTTTGGATTATAAAAACATAAAATTAGAACAATTATTTTTGAATTAGTTCAAATGGAAGTTACAAAAAAAATTACAGAAGATCTCTCTATGGAGAGATTTGATAAGGCATGTGCATTAATTTTTAATGATTACTCTAGATCTCAGCTCAAAAAATGGATTATTGAAGGGCGAGTTCTGCTTAATAACGAAATAGCATCACCAAAAGAAATTGTGACGACAGATGATGAGATAAGCTTAAATCCTATATTTAAGAAAATAATCCAATGGGAGCCTGAGAATATTGATTTTGAAGTTATTCATGAAGATGAGAATTTTTTAATAATCAATAAACCAAGCAAATTAGTTATCCATCCTGGATCAGGCTGTGACAGTGGAACTTTAGCAAATGGACTGTTGTTTAAGTATCCTGAGCTAAATAAGATGCCAAGAGCTGGTATTGTTCATAGACTTGATAAAGATACATCTGGGATATTATTAGTTGCAAGAACAGAAAAGTTTAGAAATTATTTTGTTAGCCTTCTTCAAGAAAGAAAAGTAAAAAAAATCTATAAAGCTGTGGTTGTTGGAAAGATAATCGGTAGTTTTCAGATCAATGAACCTATTGGTAGAGATAAAACGAATAGAATTAAAATGTCAATTAGATCAGATGGAAAGGAAGCAATTTCCTTTGTAAAACTGCATGAAAGTTTAGGTAATTATTCAGTTGTGGATGTATCAATTGAAACAGGAAGAACGCATCAAATAAGGGTTCATTTAGCAAATAAAAAATTACCTATAATTGGAGATAAAACTTATAATTCAGCCGGAAATATTGCAAAAGAAACTTCTCAAGAGTTGACCGAGTCAATAAGATCTTTTCCAAGGCAAGCACTTCATTCATGTAATTTATCTTTTAAAGATATTTCTTCAGATAACATCATATCTTTTGAGTCAGACTTACCAAATGACATCAAAACACTCATAAATACAATTAAAAAACATATTTAAAAATTCCTAAAAAGCTTGTTTTTACAAGTAAGATTAATGTATAAACCTTTTTCTTAGGTAAATATTATGAAATTGGCCGGTAATGACATATTAATTCAATCTCTTATAGAGGAGGGAGTTGAATATATTTTTGGTTATCCAGGCGGTGCAGCTCTTCATATATATGATTCAATTTTTAAGCAAAAAGAAATGGAACACATTCTTGTTAGACATGAACAAGGCGCTACTCATGCCGCTGATGGTTACGCAAGAGCAACAGGAAAGCCTGGAGTAGTTTTGGTTACTTCTGGTCCAGGGGCCACTAATGCAATAACCGGAATAGCAACTGCATTTATGGACTCTATACCAATGATTGTTATATCAGGCCAAGTTGCAAAACACCTTATTGGCACAGACGCTTTTCAAGAAACTGATATGATTGGTATTTCACGTCCGATTGTAAAACATAGTTTCACTGTCGATAGTGCAGAAAATATACCAGAAATTGTTAAACAAGCCTTTCATATTGCAACTTCTGGAAGACCTGGCCCTGTCGTAATAGACGTTCCTAAAGATACTACTGCGCCAGATAAGTTATTTGAATTTAAATATCCTAATGATGTAAATATTAGATCTTATAAACCTCCAATTGATCCTGATCCAAGACAAATTGAAAGAGCCGTAGATGCAATCATAGAATCAAATAAACCTGTTATTTATGCTGGAGGTGGTGCAATAAATAGCAATGCCTCTGAAGAGCTTATTCGATTAAATGAAATCTTAGATTTTCCAGTTACCAATACTCTTATGGGATTAGGTGTTTATCCTGCTACTCATAAAAGATTCTTGGGAATGCTTGGCATGCATGGGACATACCAAGCGAATATGTCAATGCATAATGCAGATTTGATAATTGCAATTGGAGCAAGATTCGATGACAGGATTACCAACACACCAAAATTATTTGCTCCTAAAGCAAAAATAATACATTTAGATGTTGATTACTCATCAGTATCCAAAATTATTGAGGCAAATATTGCAGTATTTGGTCAAGTTAAAAACGCATTATTAGAGATGATTAAATTATTAGAAGTTAAAAAAGAATTAATTGACCCAAAAAAGATTCTCCCTTGGAAAGAACAAATTTCGGATTGGAAATCACAACATGGTTTAAATCATGAAATGCACTTATGTGAAACGGACGATAAACCAATAATGCCACAAGCAGTTGTTCAACATTTATACAACATTACAAATGGAAAAGCATTTATAACTTCTGATGTAGGACAACATCAAATGTTTGCCGCTCAGTATTATCATTTTGATGAACCAAGAAAATGGATCAATTCTGGTGGCTTGGGCACAATGGGCTTTGGTTTACCTGCTGCAATGGGCGCAAAACTTGCATATCCAAATGATGAAGTAATTTGTATTACAGGCGAGGGTAGCATTCAAATGTGCATTCAGGAATTATCTACATGCACTCAATATAATTTACCTATAAAAATAATTAATATTAATAATGAGGCTCTTGGGATGGTTAAACAATGGCAAGACATGAATTATGGAGGACGCCATTCAGCTAGCACCTATCAGAGCTCATTACCTAATTTTGTTGAACTAGCAGAATCATATGGACATGTTGGAATAAAAATTGAAAAAAACTCTGAATTAAAAAGCGGACTTGAGAAAGCACTTTCTATGAAAGATAGACTAGTATTTGTAGATGTTTATGTTGATCCTAACGAGCATGTTTATCCAATGCTTGTTGCGCCAAACGGAAGTTTAAAAGATATGTGGCTAGATAAAGAGACTAAAACATGATTCAAAGAAAACTGTCAATAATTCTTGAAAATAAACCAGGAGCTCTAGTTAGAGTGGTTGGCTTATTTCATCAGAGAGGATATAACATTGAGAGTCTCCATGTTGATCCAGTTGAAGATTTAAAAGAGTATAAATTTGTGGAAGATAAACTTAATATCAAGTTAAAAGAGGGTGAAGTATCTCATTTGATAATTGCGACGACGGTGAATGATAATTTGCTTCGACAAATTTTAAGGCAAATAAATAAATTAATTGATGTACTAATTGCAGAGGAAGTTAAATGAATATTTTTTATGATGATGATGCAAATATTGAAATAATTCAAAAATTGAAAGTATCTATTGTGGGTTATGGATCTCAAGGTCATGCGCATGCAAATAACCTAAGTGACTCTGGTGTTGATGTTACTGTCGCACTTAGAGAAGGTTCATCTTCATGGGAAAAAGCAGAGGAAGCTGGTTTAAAAGTCATGCCTGTTGATGAGGCAACAAAAGATGCAGACCTTGTGATGATTCTTGCTCCTGATGAGTTTCAGAAAGGAATTTATGAGAAGAGTATCAAACCTAATTTAAAAAACGACGCAATTTTAGCCTTTGCTCATGGATTTAATATTCATTTTAAAAAAATTATTCCTGATGAAACCAACAGCGTTATCATGATTGCACCAAAAGGACCAGGCCATACAGTAAGAAGTACTTATTTAAAGGGCGGAGGCGTTCCATCTTTAATTGCTATATATCAAGATTCAACAAATACAAGTGACTCTAGCGCCAAGGAAGTTGCTCTTTCTTATGCTAAAGCTAATGGAGGCACAAGGGCTGGAGTTTTAGAAACAACATTTAAAGAAGAAACAGAAACAGATCTTTTTGGAGAGCAAGCTGTGCTATGTGGAGGCATGACAGCCCTAATAAAAGCTGGATATGAAACATTGGTTGAGGCAGGCTACAGTCCTGAAATGGCTTATTTTGAGTGTCTTCATGAAACAAAATTAATTACAGATTTGATTCAAGAAGGTGGGATTGCGAATATGCATTATTCTATTTCAAATACAGCTGAGTATGGCGATTATTTGAGCGGGCCAAAAATTATTACCGAGAAAACCAAGGAAGCAATGAAAGAGGTTTTGGACAATATACAATCTGGAAATTTTGCAGACGAATTCTTGGATGATTGCAGGCAAAGTAATGATGGCTCTGGAGGACCTTTTATGAAATCAAAAAGAGAATCTACCAAAAATCACCCTATAGAAAAAGTTGGAAAAGAGCTCAGATCTAAGATGAAATTTTTAAATTCTGAGAAACTCGTTGATAAAGAAAAAAATTAGTAAAAAAAAGGCTTTCTTCTTACATCTAAGTCCGTTAGAATACGCTTCCCGACCTTCGAGTCGGATAGTTCTTTAAAATATTTGGTTACTCGTGTGGGTGTTCAAAATACGAGAAAAAATTTAGATTTTTTATTTAAAAATCAACAAACATGATATTAATTGAAGAGTTTGATCATGGCTCAGATTGAACGCTGGCGGTAGGCTTAACACATGCAAGTCGAGCGAGAAAGTATCTTCGGATATGAGTAGAGCGGCGGACGGGTGAGTAACGCGTAGGAATCTACCTAGTAGAAGGGGATAGCCCGGGGAAACTCGGATTAATACCGTATACCTCCTAAGGGAGAAAGAGGGCCTCTCTTGAAGCTCTCGCTACTAGATGAGCCTGCGTAAGATTAGCTTGTTGGTAAGGTAATGGCTTACCAAGGCTACGATCTTTAGCTGGTCTGAGAGGACGATCAGCCACATTGGGACTGAGACACGGCCCAGACTCCTACGGGAGGCAGCAGTGGGGAATATTGGACAATGGGCGCAAGCCTGATCCAGCCATACCGCGTGTGTGAAGAAGGCCTTCGGGTTGTAAAGCACTTTAAGCAGGGAGAAAAAGCAATAAGTTAATACCTTATTGCCGTGATGTTACCTGCAGAATAAGCACCGGCTAATTCCGTGCCAGCAGCCGCGGTAATACGGAAGGTGCAAGCGTTAATCGGAATTACTGGGCGTAAAGCGCGCGTAGGTGGTTTGTTAAGTTGGATGTGAAAGCCCTGGGCTCAACCTAGGAACTGCATCCAAAACTAACTCACTAGAGTACGATAGAGGGAGGTAGAATTCATAGTGTAGCGGTGGAATGCGTAGATATTATGAAGAATACCAGTGGCGAAGGCGGCCTCCTGGATCTGTACTGACACTAAGGTGCGAAAGCGTGGGTAGCGAACAGGATTAGATACCCTGGTAGTCCACGCCGTAAACGATGACAACTAGCTGTTGGGAGACAATGTCTTTCAGTGGCGCAGCTAACGTTTTAAGTTGTCCGCCTGGGGAGTACGGCCGCAAGGCTAAAACTCAAATGAATTGACGGGGACCCGCACAAGCGGTGGAGCATGTGGTTTAATTCGATGCAACGCGAAAAACCTTACCTACTCTTGACATACTTGGAAGCTCTTGTAATGAGAGTGTGCCTTTTGGAGCCAAGATACAGGTGCTGCATGGCTGTCGTCAGCTCGTGTCGTGAGATGTTCCGTTAAGTCGGATAACGAGCGCAACCCTTACCCTTATTTGCCAGCGATTCGGTCGGGAACTATAAGGGGACTGCCGGTGATAAACCGGAGGAAGGTGAGGACGACGTCAAGTCATCATGGCCCTTACGAGTAGGGCTACACACGTGCTACAATGGGGAATACAGACGGACGCTAAGCCGCGAGGTGGTGCTAATCCTATAAAGTTCTTCGTAGTCCGGATTGGAGTCTGCAACTCGACTCCATGAAGTCGGAATCGCTAGTAATCGCGAATCAGCATGTCGCGGTGAATACGTTCTCGGGTCTTGTACACACCGCCCGTCACACCATGGAAGTGGATTGCACCAGAAGTAGATAGTCTAACCTTCGGGAGGGCGTTTACCACGGTGTGCTTCATGACTGGGGTGAAGTCGTAACAAGGTAGCCGTAGGGGAACCTGTGGCTGGATCACCTCCTTAACGAAAAATGTGTTTTAAACGCCCACACGAGTAATCAAATATTGAAGTCTAATGTTATGTAAAATAAATGGTATGTAATTTTCTAGTGTATACATTTTGTATACATGAGATCACTGCAAATTAAAAAGTAGTTAATATTTTATTAAGTACTCTCAAAATGTTAAATAACCTTTTTAAGGTTATATGATCAAGTAAAGGAAGAGCACAAGGCGGATGCCTTGGCAGCATAAGGCGATGAAGGACGTGGTAACCTGCGATAAGCCTCGGGAAGTTGGTAAACAAATTTTGATCCGAGGATTTCCGAATGGGAAAACCCAATATACATAAGTATATTATCTTGTACTGAATACATAGGTACATGAGGCAAACCTAGGGAACTGAAACATCTAAGTACCTAGAGGAAAAGAAATCAATTGAGATTCCGGCAGTAGCGGCGAGCGAAATCGGAAAAGCCCTTAAGCTTATTTTAGTCCAGCAAAATATTCTGGAAAGTTTAGCCATAGTAGGTGATAGCCCTGTATGTGAAAGACTAATTTAAGTGAAATCGAGTAGGTCGGGACACGTGAAATCTTGACTGAATATGGGGGGACCATCCTCCAAGGCTAAATACTCTATGCTGACCGATAGTGAACCAGTACCGTGAGGGAAAGGCGAAAAGAACCCCGGCGAGGGGAGTGAAATAGAACCTGAAATCTTGTGCTTACAAGCAGTCGGAGCAGACTTGTTCTGTGACGGCGTACCTTTTGTATAATGGGTCAACGACTTAATTTCAGTAGCAAGCTTAACCAATTAGGGTAGGCGTAGGGAAACCGAGTCTTAATAGGGCGTTCAGTTGCTGGGATTAGACCCGAAACCGGGTGATCTATCCATGGCCAGTGTGAAGGTCGAGTAACATCGACTGGAGGCGCGAACCCACTTATGTTGAAAAATGAGGGGATGAGCTGTGGATAGGAGTGAAAGGCTAATCAAACCCGGAGATAGCTGGTTCTCTTCGAAAACTATTTAGGTAGTGCCTCGTGTATTACCATAGGGGGTAGAGCACTGTTTCGGCTAGGGGGTCATCCCGACTTACCAAACCGATGCAAACTCCGAATACCTATGAGTATGAGCACGGGAGACAGACTGCGGGTGCTAACGTCCGTAGTCGAGAGGGAAACAACCCAGACTGTCAGCTAAGGTCCCTAATTATGATTAAGTGGGAAACAATGTGGGAAGGCACAAACAGCTAGGAGGTTGGCTTAGAAGCAGCCACCCTTTAAAGAAAGCGTAATAGCTCACTAGTCGAGTCGGCCTGCGTGGAAGATATAACGGGGCTAAATCATAAACCGAAGCTACAGATCTTTTTAAGATGGTAGAAGAGCGTTCTGTAAGCTGTTGAAGGCAAGCTGTGAGGCGAGCTGGAGGTATCAGAAGTGCGAATGTTGACATGAGTAACGATCAAAGAGGTGAAAAACCTCTTCGCCGAAAAACCAAGGGTTCCTGTCCAACGCTAATCGAGGCAGGGTGAGTCGGCCCCTAAGGCGAGGGCGAAAGCCGTAGTCGATGGGAAACAGGTTAATATTCCTGTACTTTTTGCAATTGCGATGGGGTGACGGAGAAGGTTAAGTCAGCACGGCGACGGTTGTCCGTGTTTAAGATTGTAGGCTGATATTTTAGGTAAATCCGGAATATTAAGGCTGAGAATTGACGACGACCACTTTATAGTGGGAAGTGGCTGATACCATGCTTCCAGGAAAAACCTCTAAGCTTAAATTGCAAGAAACCGTACCCTAAACCGACACAGGTGGTTAGGTCGAGTAGACCAAGGTGTTTGAGAGAACTATGGTGAAGGAACTAGGCAAAATAGCACCGTAACTTCGGGAGAAGGTGCGCCGCGATTGGTGACAAGACTTGCTCTTTGAGCTGAACGTGGTCGAAGATACCAGGTGGCTGCGACTGTTTATTAAAAACATAGCACTCTGCAAACTCGTAAGAGGACGTATAGGGTGTGACGCCTGCCCGGTGCCGGAAGGTTAATTGATGGGGTTAGCTTATGCGAAGCTCTTGATCGAAGCCCCGGTAAACGGCGGCCGTAACTATAACGGTCCTAAGGTAGCGAAATTCCTTGTCGGGTAAGTTCCGACCTGCACGAATGGCGTAACGATGGCCACACTGTCTCCACCATAGACTCAGTGAAATTGAATTCGCTGTTAAGATGCAGTGTACCCGCAGCTAGACGGAAAGACCCCGTGCACCTTTACTACAGGTTCACACTGGACTTTGACTTTATTTGTGTAGGATAGGTGGGAGACTTTGAAGCTGGGACGCTAGTCCTAGTGGAGTCGTCCTTGAAATACCACCCTTGTAAAATTGAAGTTCTAACCTAGGTCCATTATCTGGATCAGGGACAGTGTGTGCTGGGTAGTTTGACTGGGGCGGTCTCCTCCCAAAGAGTAACGGAGGAGTACGAAGGTATCCTCAGCACGGTCGGACATCGTGCACAGAGTATAAAGGCAGAAGGATGCTTGACTGCGAGATCGACGGATCGAGCAGGTAGGAAACTAGGTCTTAGTGATCCGGTGGTTCTGTATGGAAGGGCCATCGCTCAACGGATAAAAGGTACGCCGGGGATAACAGGCTGATACCGCCCAAGAGTTCATATCGACGGCGGTGTTTGGCACCTCGATGTCGGCTCATCACATCCTGGGGCTGGAGCAGGTCCCAAGGGTATGGCTGTTCGCCATTTAAAGTGGTACGCGAGCTGGGTTTAGAACGTCGTGAGACAGTTCGGTCCCTATCTGCTGTGGGCGTTTGGAGATTTGAGGGAAGCTGATCCTAGTACGAGAGGACCGGATTGGACGAACCTCTGGTGTTCCGGTTGTCACGCCAGTGGCATTGCCGGGTAGCTATGTTCGGAAAGGATAACCGCTGAAAGCATATAAGCGGGAAGCCTCTCCCAAGATGATATCTCCCAGAGACTTTATGTCTCCTAAAGAGTCGTCATAGACTATGACGTTGATAGGCAAGATGTGTAAGCGTTGTGAGGCGTTGAGCTAACTTGTACTAATAACTCGTGAGGCTTGATCATGTAACCTTAAGAAGGTTTGTATGAAATTCATAAATTTACAGTGATTGTAAAAATTACATACCAGTTTGCCTGATGACAATAGCAACTTGGTACCACCTGATCCCATTTCGAACTCAGAAGTGAAACGAGTTAACGCCAATGGTAGTGCAGGGTCTCCCTGTGTGAGAGTAGGAAATCGTCAGGCTTTTTTATTTTAGGCTCTTAGTAATTACTAAGAGCCTTTTTTTATGTCTAGGTCTATAATTAATCAATGATTGTAGGTCTTACTGGTGGAATTGGCTCAGGAAAATCTGTTGCTGGAGATTTTTTTATTGAATTAGGAATCGATGTAATAGATGCAGATCATGTTTCAAAAAACATTCTTGACGATAATGAAAGCGCAAAAAAACTTTTCCTAGAAAACTTTGGTGAAAAATTTATTGATAAAAATAACAATGTTGATAGAGCTCTTTTAAGAGATGAAATTTTTAAGAATGAAGATAAAAAAGAAGCACTTGAATCAATAATTCATCCACTTGTTCGTGAGGAAATCTTTAATTTTATAGAAAACTCAAACAGCGTATATAAAATCATTATGGTCCCATTAATTTACGAGACTAATTCACAAGATTTTTATGACAAAATTGTGGTTGTTGATTGTAAAGAGGAAAATCAAATTATGAGGGCAAGTGAAAGAGATAATAAAACAAAAAATGATATTATCAATATTATGAAAAATCAGGCATCTAGTGACGAAAGAATGTCAATTGCAGACGAGGTTATCAAAAATGATTCATCATTGGATGATCTAAAAAAACAGGTGATCAAAGTTCATCAGAAATTACTGGGAATTAATATTGATGATTAAATGTCCAAGGTGTGAACAACCATGCTCAAATAGTAAACAAAATGAACACAGACCATTTTGTTCAGAAAAGTGTAAATTAATTGATTTTGGGACGTGGGCAAATGAAGAAAACATTATATCCCGGCCTGCTAAGTCTGAAGATTTTTACGAAGATTAAAATATATCTAAGAAATTCTCCATTCACCAGAATCAATTAAAGGCTTAGCTTTTTTATATTTCATTTCTTTGGTTTCGGCACCATTTGTAATTGAAATAATTTCATTTCTACCAACTTTTACATCCTCTCTTTTAATGGTGCCAGAATTTATATTTTCATTATTAGTATTTTCCTCTACAGCAGAAGCTTCTGCTTTTTCTAAAACCATTTCTACGTCTTCCTTTTCTTTCTTTTTGATAGCTTCAAGTTGATCTTTTGAAACAATATCAATTGAGAACAATGCTCTTACTGTTTCTGAATCGATTGCATCTAACATAGACTCAAACATTGAATAAGCCTCTTGCTTAAATTCGTTTTTAGGATTTTTTTGAGCATAAGCTCTTAAACCAATGCTTCCTCTGAGATGGTCTATTTCAGCTAGATGCTCCTTCCAATGAACATCCAATACTTGCAACATTACTTGTTTTTCTAAAAGAAGTCTTGTTTCACCAAAAGACTCATATTTTGATTTGTAGACTTCAAATGAGTTATTTACTATCAGATCTGCGATTGAATCAGGCACTAATTTCTTATCATTTTGAACTCTATCATGAATATCGTTTTCGATTCCATAATTTACTAATAGTACCTCTTGAAGCTCTTCAGTTCTCCATTGGGATTCTATAGATTCCTCTGGGACATAGAGATTTGATAATCTTTTAAACTCAGATCCAATTAATTCATTTATGGTTTCACTTATATTTTCTTCTTCTAATAGCTGATTCCTTAGCGAGTACACAGCCTGTCTTTGATCGTTCGAGACATCATCATATTCAAGAAGATTTTTTCTTGCATCGAAGTTTCTATTCTCTATTCTTTTTTGAGCATTTTCTATTCCCCTAGATAGCATTTTATGTTCAATATGGTCATCGCCCATTCCAATTCTCTCAAAAAGAGCTCTTCGATTATCGGAAATAAATAATCTTAATAAATCATCTTCTAATGAAAGGAAAAATCTTGAGTAGCCTGGGTCGCCTTGTCTTCCCGATCTACCTCTTAACTGATTATCAATCCTTCTAGATTCATGTCGCTCTGTTCCTAAAATGTGTAAACCGCCAGCATTAAGAACAATTTCATTATTTTTTTTCCAATCTTCATCAGATTGATCATCTTTTCTCCCACCTAAAACAATATCCGTTCCTCTTCCAGCCATGTTTGTTGCTATAGTGACCATTCCAGGTTTACCAGCATTTGCAATAACTTCAGCTTCTTTTTCATGCTGTTTTGCATTCAAAATTTGATGAGAAATATTTTTTTCTTTTAAAAGTTTAGAAACTTGTTCGGATGATTCTACTGAAACAGTCCCTACTAAAATTGGAGCAGACTTTTTTCTAAGTGATTCAATTTCATCAATCAGTGCTAAATATTTTGCTTTTTTTGTAAGAAAAACTAAATCGTTTAGATCATCTCTTATCATAGGAACATTAGTAGGAATAATTACTACATCCAAGCCATAAATCTGTTTAAATTCCACAGCTTCTGTATCTGCAGTTCCAGTCATTCCTGATAAGTTATCAAAAAGCCTAAAAAAGTTTTGAAAAGTTGTTGATGCTAATGTTTGTGACTCTCTTTGAATCGGCACATTTTCTTTACATTCAAGAGCTTGATGAACGCCATCACTCATTCTTCTACCTGGCATAGTTCTTCCAGTATGTTCGTCAACTAAAAGAACCTCATTGTTTCTTACAAGATAATGGACATTTTTTTGAAATAAGTAATTTGCTCTGAGTGTAGCCTGAACAAATTTCATAATTTTTAAGTTTGAAGCTGAGTAGAGACCGTCTGATTCTCCAAGCATATTTGCTTGCTCTAATAAATCTTCTACCAGAATATATCCATCATCAGTAAGCTCTATACTTCTGTTTTTTTCATCAATTAAATAGTGACCACGTTCTTCATCAAGAAGTGGTTCTTCTTCTGTTCCTTCTCTGTCCTGTTTTTTTAAGTGAGGAATAAATTTTCTAATTTGTCGATAATAATCTGATGTTTCAGCTGTTGGCCCTGAAATTATCAAAGGAGTTCTTGCTTCATCAATTAATATTGAGTCAACTTCATCAACAATTGCAAAATCAAGAGAGCATTGAACTCTCTCCTCAATTGATCTAGCCATGTTATCTCTTAGATAGTCAAAGCCTAACTCATTATTTGTTGCATAAATCACATCTGACTTGTATGCATAAATTTTTTCCTTTACTTGCTGATTTGAATTAACTATTCCAACCTTAAGCCCTAAAAACTCATACACAGGCCTCATCCATTCTGCATCTCTTCTAGCTAAATAATCATTGACTGTAACAATTACAGCTTTATTTTCCATTACGTAATTTAGATATACTGGCAGGGTCGCAACTAATGTTTTTCCCTCACCAGTTTTCATCTCTGCAATATTTCCCTCTGCTAGAGAAATTCCTCCAAGCATTTGAGAGTCAAAATGTCTAAGACCAATTGTTCTTTTACTTGCCTCTCTTACCGCAGCAAAAGCATGAGGCAGAATTGAATACATATCGTTATTTTCTTTATATTTCTCTAAGAGTTGATCTTTTAATTCTAGGAAATATGAATCAGGTTTTTCAGAAAGTTCCTGTTCCATATTGTTGGCTGTGTTGACTAATGACATCATTCTTTTAAGAATTCTGTCGTTTTTCGAACCGAAAATATTAGAAAAGAAATTTAACATTTTTATATGATCTGATAATTTAAATCAAAGCTACTCTATATCCCCAAAAGGTGGCCTTACATATGAGATTGGGGCATTTTCTGAATTTTCAAATTCAACAGTTTCATAAGCATCATCATCTTCTATTATTTTTCTTAAAAGCTTATTATTTAATTCATGTCCTGATTTATAGCCAGAGAATTCGCCAATCAAGTTTCCACCCAATAAATACAAATCACCTATAGCGTCTAACGTTTTATGTTTTACTATTTCATCATTAAATCGAAGTCCTTCGTCATTTAAAATTTCATCATCACCAAAAACAATTGCATTAGATACACTTGCTCCAAGAGCCAGATTTCTGGACTTTAGCATTTCAGCTTCACTCATCAAACCAAATGTTCTTGCTCTACATACCTCTTTTACAAAAGAAGTTGAAGAAAAATCTATAACTGATTCAGATGGAAGTTGTTTGTGCACTGGATGGTCAAAATCAACCTTGAATGAAACTTTAAAACCATCAAACGGTTTTATAGTTGCATATGCATCATCTCTTGTAACTGTTACTTCTTTTTTTACTTTTATGAATTTTTTTAATGCTTCTTGATCTTCAAGCCCAGCAGATTGAATTAAAAACACAAAAGGGCTAGAGCTTCCATCCATTATTGGGACTTCAGGACCATCGACCTTAATGAGACAATTATCAACTCCAAGACCAGCAATGGCCGACAGTAGATGCTCAATTGTAGAAATTTTTACATCATCTTTGACTAGTGCTGTAGATAAACTTGTATCGCCAACATTCTCAGCAATAGCAGGAATAACTAGATTTTCATCGACATCTGTTCTAATAAAATTTATACCAGAATTTATTTCAGCTGGTATAAGTTCTAAATTAATGTTTTTGCCAGTATGAAGTCCGATACCTACAGCCTTTATTGAATTTCTAAGCGTTCTCTGTTTTAGCATTTTCTTTGTCGCGCAATTTCTGACAGTATTATCCCAGTTGCGACAGAAACATTAAAGCTTTTAAAATTTTTATTATTGCTAAGCTTTATCATTGAATCACAACTTTCTTGCGTTTTTTTTCTTATACCATCTTCTTCAGATCCCATTATAACAGCAGTATTTCCAGTAAAATCTGCTTGATCATAATCTGTTTTAGAGTGCTCACTTAGACCAAAAATATTGATATTTAATCCCTTTAAATACTTTATGCAATTTACTAGATTTGAAACAAAGAATATCTGAACGTATTCAGCACCACCAGATGACACTGAATGAGCAACATCATTTAATGGCGCACAGTGGTGTTTATTGATAATGACTGCGTCTACATTAGTTACTGCAGCTGACCTGATACATGCACCTAGATTTCTTGGGTCAATAATATTATCTAGAATTAATAAATTCAGTTTCTCATTAATTTGATCTTCTAAGAATATTTTTAAATCCTGAAAGCTTAAATTATTTTCACTTAATATTTCAGCCTCAGGTTCCTGTTTAAGCTTTTTTGATACCTGATACTTAATTCCATTTTTTTCAGCAAGAGCAATTAAATTAATTATCCTTTTGTCTTCTCTTGACTGGGGTATGAATAATTTTTTAATTTTATGAGGATTATTTTTGATAATACTCTCAATGCTATGAAAACCGACCCTCTTATTATCAATTTTTTTATTCATAGCTATTTTGGTACAAGAACAATTTTTCTTTCTTCAGGGATCACATTAGCAAGCTGAATATTTATTTTTTGCCCAATTCTAAAAGTTCTCCCTGTTCTTTTCCCTTTTAGTATATTTGCTTCTTTATCAAAAATATATCTATCACGACTTAAATCAGATACATGAACCAGGCCTGATATAAAGTGATTTTCAATTTCGCAAAAAAGTCCAAATTCTGTAATTCCAACAACTATTGAAGAAAATTCTTTTCCAATAGATCCTTCGAGATGATGACAAATAAGTCTTTGAATAACTTGTCTGGACGATCTTTCTGCTCTTTGCTCTAAGTCTGAAAGATCATTAAGTGTCATCTCAAGATCATCTTGATTAGAATCAAGTTGTTTTTTATTTAGAACATTTTTGATAAGCCTGTGAGATATTAAGTCAGGATATCGCCTTATTGGAGACGTAAAATGAGAATATTCTTTTAATTGAAGCCCAAAGTGGCCGATTTCCTTAGTTGAGTAACATGCTCTCTTCAGCGATTGAAGTATTAAAACATTCATTATTTTATTTTTATCATCTTTATTGACATGTTTGATAAAGCTATTAATCATCTCTAAGGGACTTGAAAAAGATTTTGTTGATAAACCTTTCAAAGAAAAAAACTTCTTCAAGTTTTCAAGTTTTAAATGTTCAGGCTCTTCATGAATTCTATAAACACCAAACCCTAAATGTTTTTTTATGAATTTAGCAGCACAGATATTTGCAGATATCATTGCTTCTTCAATCATCTGATGTGTAAATAGTCTTTTTGGAATAAATATTTCTGAAATATTACCCTCATTTCCAAAAGAAAGAGTTGGTTCCGAAGATTCTATTTCTAATGCATATCTTTTTGATCTATTCTTAAGAAGTTGTTTTGTAAGCTTTTCAAGGGCATTTATTGAGTTAAGAATGTCAGCACTTAGATTAGTGTCTTTATTTTGCTTTAAGAATTCAACCTCGTTATAAGTAAATCTTTTATGAGAATTTATTATAGACTCAGAGAAATCATATGAATTAATTTCTCCTTCTTGAGTAAAATTCATTTTACATACCAAAACATTTCTATCTTCATTTGGAATTAATGAACACAAGTTGTTAGAAATCTCTTCAGGAAGCATGGGAATAACCCTCTTAGGAAAGTAAATAGAAGTTCCTCTTGATAAAGCCTCTTTGTCGATAGATGAACTAGGTTCAACAATCTCAGCTACATCAGCAATAGCTACTTGAAGAACAAAACCATCTTTATTGGCTTCGCAAAACACTGCATCATCAAAATCCTTGGCATCTTTGCCATCAATAGTTACAAATGGGATTTTTCTCAGGTCATCTCTTTTATTATTTTTTACTCCTAAGTCTTTTAACTCAGCAAGCACTTCCTTTGACCATTCATGTGGCAAAGAATTTTCTTCAACTACTTGATCAATAGAATTAGTAAGATTATCCATATTTTTGAAAAATTTTAAAAATCAGAAATTATACTCAACATTTAATCCTAGAATTCTCCCCCTTGGATCATGCAATCTCGTATCAAAACTAAAATCAGGTGCATCATATAACCTTGGAGCAGATTTATCGAATATATTTGAAAGATATAATCTTAAATCAAGTTGACCACTCGAAACGAATAGCTTTTTGTTAAGTGATATATCATGAACAAAGAAAGATTTAACTTGATTAGAATACCCATATGTTAGTCCTAATCCGGTAATGGCTCTTTCATTAATATATCCATCCAAATATCTTGAGTTTAAGCTTAAGCTTAAGTCTTTGAAGTTCCAGTTTACAAAAGAATTAATTCTTTTCTTTGGTAGAGAAAAAGTATGAGTATCAAAATTAAACTTCCCAACACGATTAATCATTAAGTTTTGATTTGTGAGGCTAGGAGTTTTAAAGTCAGATAAGTTAGTACCCATCAAATTTATAGACAGATTGCTTTGCTTCAAATTTATAAGATATTGAATTTGAAGATCAATCCCCTTTACCAAAGTATTATCTTCATTGAAGTAGGTAGTTGTAACTCCTATAAGATCACCAAATTCATTTCTTGTAATACTTGGTCCAAATGGATTTGAAGATAATATTGCTTGAGCACTTTCGACCTCGACTCTATCTTCATATTCTATCTCCCAAACATCTATGCTAATTCTAAGATCATTTCTTTGAAATATTAGTCCAATATTTGAATTTGTTGAGGTAGCTGGTTTCAAATTTGGGTTACCTGTTGAAGCTTGTCTTACAAAAACAGAATCATTAACGTCTCTTACGCTTCCAAGATTGATTTCACTTGAGTACATTTGCGCCATAGATGGTGCAGAAAAAGCGGTTCCTTTGGAAAATCGAATTGTTACAGCATCAGCTACATTATATTTCAATGAAATCTTTGGATCGAATGATGATTCATTCTTCATAGACTCATATCTTGCTGCAACTCTTAAATCTAAAACCTCTCGAATACTTTTTTCTATTTCAAGAAATAAAGCATTGCTAGTCCTTGATTTGGATAAATTAATTCCTCCACCCAGAAAGAAAAGGTCAGCTGTTTTCACTAACTTTCCATCCTTATCAAACTCAGCTCTACTAACTTCATCATAAAAAATATCTAGACTTTCTTTATTTAGTTGAAACCCATAAGCTAAATTGAGGTTTTTTAACTTCCTATTAAATATTCCATCTACAGAAATAAGGTCAGCTACTTTTGATGAAACTTCTGCGCCTCTAACATAATCAATAAGAGATTTTGGATTTTGAGTTGAATCAAATATATTCCAAGTAAGATTTCCTTCAGGACCACCATTTCCTTTTATGGCAGCAAGAAATCTTGAATCAATAATATCAGGCCTAAAGTGATCATTAGAGTGCTCACTCATAGTTATAGATATATCTGCATCAGTTGTTTGATTGATTAAAAAAGAAAGACTGTAATTAACATTAAATTGTTCAATGTCTTTAGGTGAGAAGGGTGACTTGAATTCCGAACCAAGAGGTCTGCCATACCATACAACTGGAACATTAAAAGGGCTCCCGCCCTCACCAGGCTCAATATTTCTTGATAAAAAAGGAAGAGCAGGGTATGAAGGAGATTGAGGATTATCGTTTACATTAACTTTAGATGATATGAAATGGAAATTATGTTTTAAAACCCCCGTTTCTTTAGAAAAATTCAAATAAATTTTTTGATGATCCTCATCATTTACAATATTGAATCTTTCTCCATATAAAAATCTACAAAAACTTCCATCAAGAACGCCACCATTTTCTTCACAATTTGGATCTGGAACAAATTGACTTACTTTTGGGTAAGCTCCAGCAAAAAGTCCAGATGAAACAATATCTGGACCAAGCACTTTGAAGGTTTTACCAAGACCGCTTAACCCCAATTCAGCAATTCCATCTATTTCACTTGCAGATAATGGAGACCTCTCAAGCTTATTAAAGCCAATCACAAGTTTTCCATCTAGGATTTTTGTTCCAAACAAAATACCAAAACTATTATCATCTTGATTATAGTTTGTAGTAGTCTGTTTACCGGCTTTAACCCTTAGTCCTTCAAATTCTTTAAATGTAAGAAAATTAATAACTCCAGCAATTGCATCTGAGCCATATATTGATGTTGCACCTTCTTTTAGAATTTCTATTTTTTCAATAGCAATTTCTGGAACAATGTTTGCATCAATATAGCCATTTCCGTTATTGGATGGTGTTCCTGAAAAAGTATGTCTTCTAGAATTTAATAGTAATAAAGTTGCGGAAGCATCCAAACCCCTTAATGTAATTGATGACATGCCCTGATCAACCCCTTCAAGTGCATTTGTTTGAAATCTAGATCCTGAGCTTACGTTCAAATACTTACTTATTTCACCAATATTTGTGATATTAAAATTTTTATAATCATTTTCATTAATAAGTTGAACAGGCGATAAATCACTATCTGCATTTTTTAGAAGTGTTCCTGTCACAACTATTTCTTCAATTTCGTTTGAGTGAATAAAAAAAGAAAAAATTAACAAAGAAAAGACTTTTATCTTTAATCGCATAATGTTGATTATAGAGGTTTTAATGAACATAAAAAACTGGCCCAAATTTGGGCCAGTTTAATTTCTATATTGAAATATTAGAAGGTTAGATTAAATTTTAATCCATAGTTTCTTCCAGGAAGAGGAACTTCATTTTTCACAAAAGAAGAGTGATTCCTGGCAACTTCATCAAGAAGATTATTAGCGAAAAGCGAAACTTTTAATTCACCTTCACCCATTCCATTAAATGTTTTGGTTAGTCGTGTGTTAAGCATTTGATAAGCATCAGTTGCTGTTTCACCTTCACCAATATCATTTTGTTTTTCAACATCCTTAAGCATTAGCTTAAAGAGCAAATCATCTTGAGTATAAACTAAAGAATAAATGTTTCTTGCTGGATTAATCCTTGGTACGAAATGTCCATCAGCGAATTCAGCATTCACAACATCTCTTCCGAAAGATAAAGCAAGCTCACCAGAGCCAAGATCAAAACTTCTTCCAATTTCAATCTCGTATCCATCAAACTCAGCATCTTCTTGCATGTAATTAGCATGAATCAAATTACCATGACCATGATCATCATGCTCGTCTTCATGATGTTCACCTTCCTCTTCATGATGATCATCTTCGTCTTCATGATGTTCATCTTCATCCATGTGATCTTCTTCTTCATCTATTAGAGCAATATAATTATCCACATCAGTGATATAAAAACTTGCGTAAGCATAGAAGTCACCATTATCAAAATTAAAAGTGATATCAAAGTTATTAGAAGTTTCACTGTTTAGATTTGGATCACCGACTTCAAATCTTCCTGTTGCCATATGAGGCCCATTCATGAAGAGTTCAATTGAAGATGGCAGTCTTTCAACACTAGCATAACCAAGACTTACACCAAGATTGTCGTTTAGACTTCTACCAAGAGTTACAGCAAAACTGTTAGTAGAATCATCTATATTGTAATAATCTACTTCTCCATGCTCATCTCCATGATCATCTCCATGGTCATCTCCATGATCATCATCATGTTCTTCTTCAGTAACACTTCCACTTCTTTCTATTTGGTCATGTCTAAAGCCAACATCAAGATCATATATTCCTAAATCTTTACTGAGGTAATAACCGATTGTGAATTCTTTACTATTAGCAGGATTCATAAATGCTTCTTCACCAACAATAGAGTTATCTTCATCAACAAAATTTACAACAACCTTTTGAGTTGAAGAGTCATTTGAAATATCAAAAGTAGCACCATACTCAACAGCTTCATTCATGAAAACTGTAGGAGCATGTTCTTCATGCTCTTCTTCTTCGTCATGTTCCTCTTCTTCATGATGTTCATCTTCGTCATGATGCTCTTCTTCTGCGTGAGCTTCAGTTAAAGAATAATCTGAATCACGAAAGGTGAAATCAATTTTATTTACTAAGTTTCCGCTGACATTATATGAACCTCTGATAGAAAAAGTCTCAGAATCAGTAGTAGAGAAGATCCTTTCTTCGCCATGTTCATCATGACCATCTTCATCTCCATGCTCATCTCCATGCTCATCTCCATGCTCATCTCCATGCTCATCTCCATGGAATGGGATACCGTAAACACTCTCAAGATTATCAATTCCAAATCCAATGTATCCCCAATCTGTTACTTTAGAAACACCAAATTTTGTAGCATCAACTGCAAAATCTGAATTATTTATATATCCTAGATCTTCTTCTGAATGCTCATCTTCATGATGCTCTTCTTCATCGTGATCGTCTTCATCATGGTGCTCTTCTTCTGAGTGAATTACAGCACCATTAGGAACATCATAATTTCCAAGTTCAGTGCTCTTAAAACCAAAGTTAACGTTGAAACCGCCAACATTTCCTTTTAAGTTAATTGATTCAGAATTTCCACCATTTACCGATTGAGTTTCCCCACCAACAGATATTTCAGGTAGCTCAAAGTTTTTAGATGAAATTAAATCATCTACAACGTTAATAATTCCTCCAATAGTACCGTTTGCATATAATAGAGACGATGGTCCTTTGACAATCTCAATTTGAGAAATATCATTTAAATCTACATCATTTAGGTGATCGACTCCTAGACCTGAAACATCACGGTTTACAACACCATTCTTAAGTATTTTTACCCGAGGACCAGACATACCTCTAATAATTGGTTGACCAACAGCAGCACCATAGTCTGCAATAGAAACACCAAGATATTCATCAATTGCGTCACCTAAACTTGTGGTAGCACCATCTGATATATCATTGCCATCAATGATATATAGTGGATTATTAATTTCACTTGTATCAATAAAAGCTGAAGTAACAATAATTTCCTCAACCTGATCTTGAGAAGATATGTTGATTGAATGAAATGCTATTAAAACAACAACTGTGTTAAAAAATTTTTTCATGTTTCCTCCTTTATGAAAAATTAGTAAAAAATTAATTAGTTAACTAATTTAAAGGTGGAGCTCTTGATAGGTTTGACTTTTGTTTTTGAATTACAAATCTATTTATTAGATTTGTTTCAGGGGATTCTTTGGAACAATCGCTTTTATTTTTTGTTGAAGCAATTTTAATTTCAACATTTTCTTCACAAGCTTGACATTCGGCCACATGCTCATCATCAAAGCTGAAGTGATCATGATGATCTGCAAAGCTGTGTATAGACAAGCTTGCTATAAATATAAAGGAATATAAAAGGTATTTTTTATTCATGTATGTATAAGAAGCATAATAGACCATTAATCAATAAATTTTTCAAGTTATTTTTACATAGCCTCTAGAAAAAGTTTTTCCCATTCTTCTATTGAAGGTAGCCTAGGTGTGGTCAGATTACTTGGATCGGTTGCAGCATGCGCAACCAGCTGAGGAATCATATCTTCAGTCACACCCATTTCTGAAAGGCTAGCAGGCATTCCAATCTTTTCATTTAATTTTTCGATTTCATTTGCTAAATCAGTTGTAACTTTATCTCCCATCGCACTCGCAATTCTTGTGTATTTATTTTCAACATGATTTTGATTAAATCTCAATACTGATGGCAAGATAACAGCATTAAGTGTTCCATGATGGAGTCTAAGTTCTTGATTAGCTCCTAACGCATGACTCATCGAATGAACTGCTCCAAGGCCTTTTGAAAAAGCCATTGCACCCTCAGTAGATGCCATCATCATGTTCCATCTTGCTTCCTTGTCCTGACCATCTTCACAAGCTCTGATAAGACTTTCTTCCTTTATAATTTTCTCAATTCCGTCTATGCCAACTGCTTCAGCAGGAGGGTCATTAATCGGAGATAGGATCGCCTCTATGCAATGGGTTAGAGCATCCATTCCTGCACCGGCAGTTAGGATTGGGGGTAAACCAAATGTAAGCTCCGGATCACAGATTGCTGCAGTAGGCATTAAATGCGGGCTTGCAAAAATTAATTTTCTTCCATCATTCATTGTAATTAAAGATCCAACAGATACCTCACTTCCAGTACCCGAGGTAGTGGGAATAGCAATCATAGGAATGGTCTCAGCTATTTTCCCATAACCACCCTCATTTACTGAATAATCTATAAGATTACCTTCATGATTTGCCATAAGCGCTACAGCTTTAGCTAAATCTATGCTCGACCCACCTCCAAAACCAATAACGCCATCACAGCCATTTAATTTATACAATTCTAAAGCTTCATTCACAGCTTTTTCTGTAGGATTGGCAGGAGTTTCTTCATAGAAAGATGAAGAAAAATCATCAGAGATAAGGTTTTTAATTTTGTCAGTCATGCCTATTGAAGACAATCCAGGATCGGAACAAATTAGAGGATTTTTAATACCATGCAAATTTAAGACTTCAGAAATTTTCTGAATTGCTCCATTTTCAAAATAAGGCCTATTAAAATAATTTAGTTGCATAATTTTAATTATCTTTATTAATAACTACCCAATATAACAGACCTATAAGAATAACATTGCCAATAATATAGGTTGTTAAGTCCATTTCTTATCTTAACTAAAAAATACAATCAAGCATATTATTAAAAGAAGGTATATGCCTGCATAAATATATTGACCAGTTCTAAAGTCTCTTTTTAGAGCCTCGTCTTTTTGATTGGTATTTTGATTATTAGAATTTTCCATATGAGTAATAATATCATCATATGGAGCCACCTGTCAGATTCGAACTGACGACCTGATGATTACAAATCAACTGCTCTAGCCAACTGAGCTAAGGTGGCAACGAGTTGTATTATATACAAATTATTCTTTTGGGAAAGAGCATCCAGTTCCACCAATACCACAATAACCATTGGGATTTTTAGCTAAATATTGTTGATGGTACTCTTCTGCTAAATAATAATTCTTAACAGGTTTTATTTCAGTGGTAATGCTTTCAAGGTTATCAGCTTTAAAATTATTATCGACTAGTTCTTTTTGATAAGTGTCCTTTGATTCCAATGCAACTTTTAGATCATCATCATTATTTGTATAAATGACCGATCTGTATTGAGTTCCAACATCATTACCTTGTCTCATGCCTTGAGTAGGGTCATGACATTCCCAAAAAATTTTTAATAATTCCATTAGATCTATGACATTTGAGTCATATGTAACTTTTACAACCTCAGCATGATTTGTATTTCTGTAACATACATCTTCGTATGAGGGATTTTCTGTATCCCCACCTGAATATCCAACAGAGGTTAAAAAAACTCCTGGTAAATCCCAAAATTTTCTTTCAACCCCCCAAAAACACCCAGCACCAAATACTATCTCTTTATAATTTTTAGGAACATTCTCATCAATGGGAATATTTTTAACAAAATGAATCATATTTAATAAACTCCTTTTATGCTTATTTGACCAGTTGCAATAACTTCTTCACCTTCTTTAGTTTCAATTATTGCATTTCCTTGACCATCTATATCTTTAAAGATAGCTTTTTTTTTAAGATGTTCCCCATCGAATATTTCAATCTCTTTGTTTATGTGCATGCAGCTCTTTTTCCAATCATCAAGCCAATTATCATAGGAATTATCAAAAATGTTTAAAAACTCTGTCAATATTAAATTGATAAGTTCATTTCTTTTTGATTCAAGATCAAACCTTGATAAATCACCCCACCAAGATTCTTCTTTATTTATATTTAAATTAATGCCTATTCCTATAATAGTTTTGATATTTTCCTTATTTATTTCAGTTTCAACCAAAATACCTCCAATTTTTTTATCATTAAACAAAATATCATTTGGCCATTTAAGCATTATTGAGGGCTTTCTTATTAATTTATCAATGGCTTTTTTGCAGATAAGACCTGAAATTAAGCTGATTGGGTTCATTTGTGAGGTATTTTGACTGGTGCTTATTGTCATGTATATGTTGCCACTATTGGGGCTAGACCACTTTTTACCATGTCTTCCTCTTCCTTTTGTTTGTTTTTCTGTAATAAAAATATGAAAGTCTTTTATGCCTTCAATTCTTTTAGCTTCGTCGTTTGTAGAGTCAATTTCATCATAAATATGAAGATTAAACCTTTTTGATGGCAAATCCTTTAAAATTATGTCTTTATTTAACTCGTTCAATGTAAGAAATTAGTTGACTTAAAGTCATTCTAGAACAAAAATAGCTACCTTTAAATGGAGAGGTGGGTGAGTGGTTAATACCAGCAGACTGTAAATCTGCCGCTTCGGCTACGTAGGTTCGAATCCTACCCTCTCCACCATTGATTTTTATAAGAAAAATTGTGCTTAAAATATCTTTTAAAAAAGGTTGAGTTTATAGCCTTTTAGAGGGATAATACGGCACCAAAATTAGGATGCTTATGAACGGGCTCATATAGCTCAGCGGTAGAGCACTTGCTTGGTAAGTAAGAGGTCACCGGTTCAAGTCCGGTTATGAGCTCCAATTTATAACAATTTTAGAGAGGCATAAAAATGGCTAGAGAAAAATTCGAGAGAACCTTACCTCACGTAAATGTGGGTACTGTTGGTCACGTTGACCATGGTAAAACGACGCTTACAGCAGCTTTAACTAAAGTTGCGGCTGAAGCTTTTGGAGGCGAGGCTACAGATTTCGCAAATATTGATAATGCTCCTGAAGAAAGAGAAAGAGGGATTACAATCGCTACTTCCCATGTAGAGTATGTATCAACAGCGAGACACTATGCACACGTTGACTGCCCAGGTCACGCTGATTATGTTAAAAACATGATTACTGGTGCCGCGCAAATGGATGGAGCTATTCTTGTTGTAAGTGCAGCTGATGGTCCAATGCCTCAAACAAGAGAGCACATTCTTCTTGCAAGACAGGTCGGTGTTCCATATATCGTTGTTTATATGAACAAAGCTGATCAAAATGATGATCCAGAAATGCTTGAATTAGTTGAAATGGAAATTAGAGAGCTACTAAATGAGTATGATTTCCCTGGAGACGATACACCTATCATTGTTGGAAGTGCTTTAAAAGCACTTGAAGGAGATACTTCAGATATTGGTGTTCCTTCAGTACAAAAATTAATTGAGACTTTAGACTCATATGTTCCTGAGCCAGAAAGACCAGTTGATGGTAATTTCTTGATGCCGATTGAGGATGTTTTCACAATCTCTGGAAGAGGAACTGTAGTAACAGGAAGAATTGAAACTGGAATTGTTAATACTGGAGATCCTCTTGAGATTGTAGGTATTAAAGAAACAACAGAAACAACATGTACTGGTGTCGAAATGTTTAGAAAGTCTTTAGATGAAGGAAGAGCTGGTGAGAATTGCGGTATTCTTTTAAGAGGCGTCGAAAGAGATGCGGTTGAGAGAGGACAAGTTTTAGCTAAACCTAAATCAATTTCACCTCATACAAAATTTGAAGCTGAAATATATGTTTTAAGTAAAGATGAAGGTGGAAGACATACACCATTTATGAATAATTACAGACCTCAGTTTTACTTTAGAACAACTGATGTAACAGGTGCTTGTGAATTACCTGAAGGTACTGAAATGGTTATGCCTGGAGATAATATCAAAATGGTTGTTTCATTAATTGCTCCAATTGCGATGGACGAAGGTTTGAAATTTGCAATCAGAGAGGGTGGAAGAACTGTTGGTGCTGGCGTAGTATCAAAAATAGTAGAGTAACATAAGACTTTTTGGCCGAGGCTTTATGCCTCGGCTTGTTTGTCTTTGAGGAAAATGAAAAATTATAGGCCAGTGGCTCAATTGGTAGAGCATCGGTCTCCAAAACCGGGGGTTGGGGGTTCGAGTCCCTCCTGGCCTGCCATGAGGAACGAGCTGGTAGAGAGTTGAATTATGAATAAAGGGTCTACTTCAAAAACTCTTGATAACCTTAAGTGGTTATTAGCATTAATTGTATTTGCTGCAGCTGTTGTTGGAAATAGCTACTTTGTCGAGGTTGCATTCTTATATAGAGTTCTTGGTGTGTTATTTCTTTTCATTATTGGACTTGGAATAATTGCCATTACAAGCTTCGGTACAAATGCTATTAAGTTAATGAGAGAATCTAGAACGGAGATAAGAAAAGTTGTTTGGCCAACAAGAATGGAAACAACACAAACTTTTATGATCGTGTTTGGTGCAATCGTTGTTTTATGTTTATTTTTTTGGGGACTTGAATCCCTTCTTAGTTTTTTAACAGGTTTAGTTTTAGGATAATTAATGGATTGGTATGTGATACAAGCTTATTCTGGCTATGAGCAAAAAGTTAAAGCTGCTCTTGAGGAGAGAATTGCATTAAATAACCTATCTGAAAAGTTTGGAGAAATCCTAATACCTACAGAGCAAATTGTAGAATTAAAAGGCGGCGCAAAAAAAACAACACAAAGGAAGTTTTTCCCTGGTTATATATTAGTTCAAATGAATTTAGAAGATGATTCGTGGCAGTTAGTTCAATCTACTCCTCGTGTTTCAGGTTTTGTAGGCGGAACTAGAGATAAGCCTCTACCTATATCTGAGGAAGATGTTAATAATATTATTAATAGAATTGAAGTTGGCGAAGATGCACCAGCTCCAAAAACAATTTATGAGCCTGGAGAAGTTATAAGAGTTTGTGATGGACCATTTAATGATTTTAATGGGGTGGTTGAAAACGTTGATTATGAGAGAAATATGGTTAAAGTTTCTGTTCAAATCCTTGGTAGGGCAACTCCAGTTGAGTTAGATTTTATGCAAATTGAGAAAACATAATGGCAAAAAAAGTAGTTAATGTATTAAAGTTACAAATTCCAGCCGGAGGTGCAAATCCAAGTCCTCCAGTAGGACCTGCTTTGGGCCAAGTTGGACTTAATATAATGGACTTTTGTAATGCATTTAATTCTGCTACTCAAGAATCTGAAAAAGGCATGCCGCTTCCAGTTGTTATAAATGTATATGAAGACAAATCGTTCGATTTTGTTGTAAAAACTCCACCAGCAGCTGTTTTAATTAGAAAAGCTCTAAATATTCAAAAAGGAAGTGGTGAACCTAATAGAGAAAAGGTTGGAAAATTAACTAGAGCACAATTAGAAGATATAGCAAAGGCAAAAGAACCAGATTTAAATGCAAACGATATGGATGCTGCAGTGAAGATCATTGCAGGAACAGCAAGAAGTATGGGTGTTGAAACAGACTTATGAGTAGCCTAACTAAAAAACAAAAAATCATTCAGGAAAAACTTGATCCTGAAAAATCTTACTCAATCACTGAAGCGATGGAAATCATTCAATCTGTTAAGTCTGAAAAGTTTGATGAATCGATTGATATATCTGTGAAACTTGGAGTAGATCCTAATAAATCTGATCAAAATGTTAGAGGAGCTGTTACTTTACCAAATAGTCTTGGTAAAGAAGTGAAGGTAGCAGTATTTGCAGATGGTGATCATGCCAGTCAGGCTGAAAAAGCAGGAGCTGATTTTATTGGAATGGATGATTTAGCAGAAAAGTTTCAAAAAGAAGAAATTAGCGTTGATGTTGTTATTTCATCAAATGCTGCAATGAAAGTGGTTGGTAAATTGGGTCAGGTACTTGGACCTAAAGGACTAATGCCGAATCCAAAAACCGGAACACTTTCTGATGATGTTGAAACAGCTATTAAAAATGTGAAAGCTGGACAAGTAAGATTTAGAACAGATAAAAATGGAATTATTCATGGAAGTATTGGCAAAGTATCCTTTGATGGAGACAAAATTAAAGCAAATGCTTCAGCTTTATTAGAGGAATTAAAAAAATTAAAACCAGCATCTGCTAAAGGTGTTTATATTGGCAATATTGCCATTAGTAGCACCATGGGACCAGGTATAAAAATAAACCCTGGCGAGTTGGGATAAGTTTTAGTTTTACAGAGATGTAAAACTAGATAGTTGCGTTTTACGCAGCCGTCGAAGACCGTAGGTGTCGAGAGACTTAATTGCCTACGTAGGGGGTGTTCAAATTGTAATTTTTGCAATTTGTCGCCAAATAGCCGAAAGGCTTTAATTGGAGAATTGCTGTGGCATTATCTAAGAGTGAAAAAGAAAAAATAGTACAGGATGTTAAAGAAGTTGCATCAAATGCTTCTTCATTAGTCATCTCTGATGCTAGAGGTTTAAAAGTATCTGAACTTTCTGAGATTAGAACTAAAGCAAATCAGTCAGGTATTCATATCCAAGTGATAAAGAATTCATTGGCTAAATTAGCTTTTGAAGGAACTGATTTTGGATGTTCTGACGAAGTTCTTTTTGGACCTTCACTATTTGCTTTTTCTTTCGAAGAGCCAGGTGCAGCTGCAAAATTGCTCAAGACTTATGCCAAAAATTTTGATGAACTTGAAATTAAAGCTCTAGTAGTTGAAGGGCAATTATTAGATGGAAGCCAAATTGATATTTTGGCAAAACTTCCTTCTAAAGAAGAAGCATATGGACTTATTGCCAATGTATTACAGGCTCCAGTAGGTAAGTTTGCAACTTTACTAAATGAAGTTCCAAGCAAGCTTGCAAGAGTACTAACAGCAGTTCGAGACAACAAAGAGGCGTCAGCCTAAATTATAAGGAGAATAGAATGGCAACTAATAAAGATGATATCTTAAAAGCAATAGAGGAAATGTCAGTTATGGATCTAGTAGATCTTATTTCAGCTATTGAAGAAAAATTTGGTGTTACAGCAGCAGCAGCTGTTGCAGCAGCACCAGCAGCAGCAGGTGGAGACGGTGACGCTCCAGCAGCTGAAGAGAAAGATGCATTTGATGTTGTTTTAGCAGCAGCAGGTGATCAAAAAGTTCAAGTTATTAAAGCTGTAAGAGCTATAACTGGACTTGGTTTAAAAGAAGCAAAAGATATGGTTGATGGAGCACCTAGTACTTTAAAAGAGGGTGTTAAAAAAGAGGAAGCCGAAGAGATGTTAGCTAAGCTTACTGAAGCTGGTGCTACTGGCGAACTTAAGTAAAACAATCATATTAAATTAATAAGGAAGCATTTATGCCATATAGCTATACAGAAAAGAAAAGAATAAGAAAGAATTTTGGTACTTTCGCTCAGGTGATGGATCTACCAAACTTGATTGAAACCCAAACTAATTCTTATGCTGAATTTTTGCAAGCTGATGTGGCACCTGAGGCAAGAAAGAAACAAGGACTTGAGGAAGTTTTTCAATCCCTGTTTCCAATTAAAAGTGTTTCAGGTAATGCAGCCTTAGAGTATGTATCTTATGAACTTGGCAAAAATACATACGACGTTCAAGAATGTTTAATACAAGGATTGACATATTCTGCACCGCTAAGAATAAAAGTTAAATTAGTTTTATTTGATAGAGATTCTAATTTTGAAGAAGTAAAAGATATTAAAGAAGGTGAAGTATTTATGGGCGAAGTACCATTAATGACTGATGATGCTTCATTTATTATCAATGGAACTGAAAGGGTTGTTGTATCTCAATTACATAGGTCTCCAGGCGTCTTTTATGATCACGATAAGGGTAAAACTCATTCTTCAGGAAAGGTTTTATATTCTGCAAGAATTATTCCATATAGAGGCTCTTGGTTAGATTTTGAGTTTGATCCAAAAGACATTCTATTTAGCAGAATAGATAGAAGACGAAAAATTCCAGCCACTATTATGCTAAGAGCTCTCGATATGGGCACTGAAGAAATATTATCCGAGTTTTATGAAGAAGATATTTTTACTATTGATAAAGATAATGTAAAGGTAGCATTAGTTCCAGAGAGACTTCGTGGTGAGACTCTATCAGTTGACATAAAAGTTAAAAGCAAAGTTTATGTAGAAGCTGGTAAGAGAATTACTGCTCGTCACATTAAAGAGCTTACAGGCTCTAAAGCCTCTGAAATATCATTAGCCCAAGAATTCTTATACGGAAAAGTTCTTTCGAAAGACATTTTTAATAAAGAGACTGGTGAAGTTTTATTTTCTGCAAACACTGAAATTGACGAAGTGATTTTGGAAGAAATTAAAAATAATGACATCAATCAAATTAAATGCTTGTACATAAATGAATTAGATAAAGGTCCATACATATCAAATACTTTAAGAGCTGATCCTACAACTAATAAATTAGAAGCTCTAGTTGAAATATACAGAATGATGAGGCCAGGAGAGCCACCAACAAAAGATTCGGCAGAAACCTTGTTTAATAATTTATTCTTTAATGAAGAAAGATATGATTTATCTGAAGTCGGCAGAATGAAATTTGATAGAAGACTTAAGCTCGATACTAAAAAAGATAATCCACATGTCTTAGACAAGCAGGACATAATCGAGGTTATGAAAGGTATTGTTAATATTCGTGACGGACATGATATTGTTGACGATATTGATCATCTTGGAAATAGAAGAGTTAGATCTGTTGGTGAAATGACTGCTAATCAATTTAGAGTTGGTCTTATTAGAGTTGAAAGAGCAGTAAGAGAAAGATTAAGCATGGCTGAAGCTGATGAACTTGGACCGCAAGATTTAATTAATGCCAAACCAGTAACTGCAGCAATTAAAGAATTTTTTGGTTCTAGCCAATTATCACAATTTATGGATCAAAATAATCCTTTATCAGAAATTACTCATAAGAGAAGGGTTTCCGCACTTGGGCCAGGAGGACTTACAAGAGAAAGAGCTGGATTTGAGGTGAGAGACGTTCATCCAACTCATTATGGAAGAGTTTGTCCAATTGAAACTCCAGAAGGACCAAATATTGGATTAATTAATTCTTTTGCGTCATATTCAAGAACAAATCAATATGGTTTTATTGAAACTCCATATAGAAAAGTATCAAAAGGTAAGGTTACGGATGAAATTATATATTTGTCAGCAATTGATGAAGCTGAGCACGTTATTGCTCAAGCAAATGTAATGCTAGATAAAAATAATCGATTTGTAGATGATCTTGTTGCTGTAAGACATGCAAATGAATTTGAGTTAATGTCCCCAGACAGAATTGATTTAATGGATGTATCTCCACAACAAGTTGTTTCAATTGCTGCTTCTTTAATACCATTTCTAGAGCATGATGACGCTAACAGAGCTTTAATGGGATCCAACATGCAACGACAAGCAGTTCCAGTTCTAAGAGCTGAGAAACCACTAGTAGGAACTGGATTAGAAACTGTTGTAGCAAGAGATTCAGGAGTATGTATTGTTGCTAAAAATTCAGGAGTTGTAGAAAGTGTTGATGCTTCAAGAATTGTTGTTCGTGTAACTGATAAGAAGTCTAAAACTGCATCTGATGTCTATAATCTAATCAAATATACAAGATCAAATCAGAACACTTGTATTAATCAACGCCCGATTGTAAAAGCAGGCGATGTGGTTAAAAAAGACGATATTCTTGCTGACGGACCCTCTGTTGATAATGGGGAGCTAGCATTAGGACAAAATATCAGAATTGCTTTTATGCCCTGGAATGGTTACAACTTTGAGGACTCAATTTTAATCTCTGAGAAAGTCGCAAGAGAAGATAGGTTCACATCGATCCATATTCAGGAAATAGTTTGTATCGCCAGAGATACAAAGCTTGGCTCAGAAGAAATTACAGCAGATATTCCAAATGTTGGAGAAGGCTCATTAAACAAGCTCGATGAATGTGGAATTGTATATGTTGGTGCTGAAGTTGAGCCAGGAGATATTTTAGTAGGTAAGATTACTCCGAAAGGTGAGACTCAACTTTCTCCTGAGGAGAAATTGTTAAGAGCAATTTTTGGAGAAAAAGCATCTGATGTAAAAGACACATCTCAGAGATCAAGCTCAAAAGGGACAGTAATAGGTGTTGAAGTTTTCACTAGAGATGGTGTTGAAAAAGATGAAAGGACTCAAGCAATTGAGCAAGACCATCTTGATCAGTCGAAAAAAGATGCTGATGACGAGGCGGGTGTTGTAGAACAAGCCACCAAAACAAGACTATGTGAGCTATTAAAGTCTAAAAAAGCAGTAAAAGGAAATGGTGTAAAAAAAGGAGAGGTTCTCTCAGCTGAAAAACTAGAATCCTTTAAACTAAATGATATTTTCTCTCTTAGAACCAGTGATGATTCTATTAATACTGTTATTGAAGAAACAGAAACCTCATATAAGCAATATATCAAAGATATAAAAGCAAGATACGAGGAAAAAGTTGCAAAAATTACCAGGGGCCATGATTTAGCTCCAGGCGTAATTAAAATTGTTAAAGTCTTTTTGGCAATTAAAAGAAGAATTCAGCCAGGAGATAAAATGGCAGGAAGACATGGAAACAAAGGTGTTATTTCTGAAATCATGCCTGTTGAGGATATGCCATATGATGAAAAAGGAAATCCAGTTGATATTGTCTTAAACCCTCTTGGAGTACCCTCAAGAATGAACGTTGGACAGATACTTGAAACGCATATGGGATCTGCGGCAAAAGGTATAGGAAGAAAAATAGATGAAATGATCAAAGATAATGCAAAGCCTGCAGAACTCAAATCTTATTTGGATAAACTATATAACCAAAATGCTGCAAATAAAGAAGATATTAATTCACTTAATAACACTGAAATTAATGAGCTTGCTGAAAATCTGAGAGATGGCTTACCAATTGCTACTCCTGTTTTTGATGGCGCAAAAGAAAGTGAAATTAAAGACCTTCTTAAGCTTGCTGACATACCAGAATCAGGCCAGATAAATCTTTATGACGGAAGAACCGGATCAAAATTCGATAGGCCTGTAACAGTTGGTTATATGTACATGATTAAATTAAACCACTTAGTCGATGACAAAATGCATGCTAGATCAACTGGATCGTATAGCCTTGTTACACAACAACCACTAGGTGGAAAGGCTCAGTTTGGAGGCCAAAGATTTGGTGAAATGGAGGTTTGGGCTCTTGAGGCCTATGGAGCTTCATACACTCTTCAAGAAATGCTCACTGTTAAATCTGATGATGTATCTGGAAGAACGAAAATGTATAAAAATATCGTAGACGGTAGTTATGAAATGGATGCCAATGTCCCAGAATCATTTAACGTTTTAAGTAAAGAGATTAAATCTTTAGGAATTAACATCGAATTAGATTTAGAAAATTAGGAGAATAAATTGAAAGACTTATTAAATTCTTTAAAAACTGGTCAAGAAGACTTCACAACAATCTCTGCAGGCTTAGCCTCTCCTCAAGTAATAAAATCTTGGTCCTTCGGTGAAGTGAAGAAACCTGAAACAATAAATTACAGAACATTTAAGCCCGAGAGAGATGGGCTATTTTGCGCAAAGATATTTGGGCCTGTAAAAGATTACGAATGTATCTGTGGTAAATATAAAAGAATGAAACACAGAGGTGTTGTCTGTGAAAAATGTGGTGTTGAAGTAACTCTAGCAAAAGTTAGAAGGGAAAGAATGGGTCACATTGATCTTGCTGCGCCAGTTGCACATATTTGGTTCCTTAAATCTTTACCATCAAGAATTGGTTTGTTACTTAATGTGACTTTAAGAGAAATAGAAAGAGTCTTATATTTTGAAAGCTATATAGTAACTGACCCTGGACTTACTGAATTAGAAAAAGGACAGATCCTCACCGAAGAGGAGTGGGTAGAAAAATATGAAGAGTTTGGAGATGAATTTTCTGCTGGAATGGGTGCTGAAGCAGTGCAAATACTGCTTGAAGAACTTGATATAGATGATGAGATTAGAATTATTAGAGAAGAAATTCCACAAACAAATTCAGAAACAAAACTAAAGAAATTTTCGAAGAGATTAAAATTATTAGAAGCTTTTAACAATTCCGGAAATAAGCCTGAATGGATGATTATGAATGTTCTTCCAGTTTTACCACCAGATTTAAGACCTTTAGTACCCTTAGAAGGTGGAAGATTTGCAACCTCTGATCTCAATGATCTTTATAGAAGAGTTATTAATAGAAATAATAGATTAAAAAGATTATTGGAACTGAATGCTCCAGAAATTATTGTAAGAAATGAAAAAAGAATGCTTCAAGAGTCAGTTGACGCTCTATTAGATAATGGACGAAGAGGAAGAGTTATAACAGGTACAAATAAGAGACCTTTAAAATCTCTTGCTGACATGATCAAAGGAAAAGGCGGAAGATTTAGACAAAACTTACTTGGAAAAAGAGTTGATTATTCTGGAAGATCTGTAATTGTTGCTGGCCCTAATTTGAAATTACATCAATGTGGGTTACCTAAGAAGATGGCATTAGAATTATTCAAACCTTTTGTCTATGGAAAGTTAGAGAATAGGGAGCTTGCAACTACAATTAAAGCTGCAAAAAAACTTGTTGAAAGAGAAACTCCAGAAGTTTGGGAAGTGCTCGAAGAAGTAATTAGAGAACATCCAGTTTTGTTAAACAGAGCACCAACTCTTCATAGACTTGGTCTACAAGCTTTTGAACCAAAATTAATTGAAGGTAAAGCAATTCAGTTACATCCTCTTGTTTGCGTAGCATTTAACGCAGACTTTGATGGTGACCAGATGGCTGTCCATGTCCCATTAACATTGGAGGCGCAGCTTGAAGCCAGGGCTTTAATGATGTCAACTAATAATATTCTATCTCCAGCAGATGGATCACCTATCATTAATCCTACTCAAGACGTGGTCCTTGGTCTCTACTACATGACAAGAGATAACGCTAACGCTTCTGGTGGTGGAAGAACATTTAGTAATGCTGATGAGGTTTTAAGAGCATATGAAACAGAAAATTTAGAAATTCATTCACCTGTAAAAGTAAGAATTACTCATGAAAATGGTGAGACATCAATTGAAGAAACAACAGTTGGACGTATTTTAATATGGAGAATAACTCCTGCCGAAGTTGGTTTTAAAAACATTAATACCGTTTTAAACAAGAAAACAGTATCAAAATTAGTTGATACTTCATATAGAAAAGCAGGACTTAAAAAAACAGTAATATTTGCAGACCAACTAATGTATCTTGGTTTTGATTTTTCAACTAGGTCCGGTTCTTCTATTGGCGTCAATGATTTTGTTATACCCCAAGAAAAAGCAAGTATCATCGATTCATCAGAAAAAGAAGTAAAAGCAATTGAAAAACAATTCGACTCTGGTCTAGTAACAAGAGGAGAAAGATATAATAAGGTAATCGATATTTGGTCTAGAGCTAATGAACAGGTTGCAAAAGCAATGATGGAAAAAATTAGTTCAGAAACTGTTAAAAATCCTGATGGAGAAAATGTAGATCAGTCATCTTTTAATTCTGTCTATATTTATGCAGATTCAGGTGCAAGAGGTTCACCTGCTCAAATTAGACAGCTCTCTGGTATGAGAGGATTAATGTCTAAGCCGGATGGATCGATTATTGAAACTCCTATTACTGCAAACTTTAGAGAAGGCTTGTCTGTTCTCCAATACTTTATATCAACTCATGGAGCCAGAAAGGGCTTAGCAGATACTGCTTTAAAGACTGCTAATTCAGGATACTTAACAAGAAGATTATGTGACGTTTCAATGGATTCAGTTATAAATATTGAAGATTGCGGTACAACTGAGTCAATAACGGTTACTTCAATCATTGATGGTGGAGAAATTATTCAACCTCTTACTGATAGAATTTTGGGAAGAGTAATTGCAGAGCCAATACTTGATGCTGATGGAAAAGAAATTTTCCCAGTTAACACAATGCTTGATGAAGATGCGCTAGTTATCATAGAAGAATTGAACTTATCAAGCTTAAAAATAAGATCTCCAATGACATGTGATGCTCCTATTGGAGTTTGTGCTCTTTGTTATGGCAGGGATCTTGCAAGAGGCCATTTGGTCCACAGAGGTGAGGCTGTTGGAGTTGTTGCTGCACAATCTATTGGAGAGCCTGGAACTCAATTAACCATGAGGACATTCCATATTGGTGGTGCCGCATCGAGTTCATCTGAAGAGAATGCAATTTTTAACAAAAATTCTGGAGTTGTAAACTTTTCTGATGATATGAAAACAGTTACTAATAAGGGCAAACTTGAAGTTGTTGTTTCAAGAAATGCTATGTGTTCAATATCAGACGCTAATGGGAAAATTATTGAACAATACAAGGTGCCATATGGAGCAACTTTGGAGGTAGCCAACTCGACTGATCTTGAAGAAGGTATCAGAATAGCATCATGGGATCCATATACAAGACCTATAATCTCCGAAACTTCGGGTAAAGTTAAATTTACTGATATACAAGATGGAATAACTGTAAGAGAACAGCTTGATGAATTAACAGGTTTATCAAGTGTTGAGATCATTGAAGTTGCTGACAGAACTTCAGCTGGTAGAGACATGAGTCCAACAATTGAAATCGTAGATTCAAAAGGTAAGCCAGTTTTAATTGGGGAATTTAAACAACCAGCAGTATATCCATTACCTGCTGGAGGACTTGTAAACCTCGTGAATGGTCAAAAAATAACTGCTGGTGAAGTGATTGCTCGAATGCCTCTAGTTGCTTCTAAAACTAAAGATATTACAGGCGGACTTCCAAGAGTTGCAGATTTATTTGAAGCTAGAACACCAAAAGATGCAGCAGTTCTCGCTGAAGAATCTGGTGTCGTATCATTCGGCAAAGAAACAAAAGGTAAAGTTAGGCTTGTAATAACTCCTGAAGGCGCTACTAAAAAAGCTCAAAACAAAGAAATGCTAATTCCAAAACATAGAACTTTAAATGTTTTTGAAGGAGAGAGAGTTAATAAGGGTGATGTAATTTCGGAAGGACCTTTAAGCCCTCATGATATATTAAGATTAAAAGGCATACCTGAGTTAACAAACTTCATTGTAAATGAAATTCAAGACGTATACAGACTTCAGGGAGTTTCTATTAACGATAAACATATTGAAACTATATTGAGACAGATGCTGAGAAAAGCATTGGTCATTGAAGGTGGTGATACAAAATTCATACAAGGTGATCAGGTGAGTTATGCAGAATTAAAAGAAGAAAATTCAAAAGCTGAAGCTGACGGAAAAAATCCTGCTGAATATGAAAGAGTATTACTTGGTATAACAAAGGCATCATTAGCAACAGATTCATTTATATCTGCTGCGTCTTTCCAAGAAACTACTAGAGTATTAACTGAGGCTGCTGTTACAGGCAAAAAAGACCATTTAAGAGGCCTTAAAGAAAATGTTGTTGTTGGAAGATTGATACCTGCTGGTACTGGTATGGAATTTCATGACAAACTAAGAGACAAAAAAATAGGTGAGTTTGAAGAGAGTACATTATCAGATGAAGATATTGAAGCAGCATTAAGGCAAGAGCTTCAAGAAAATGATGAAGAATAATGTTGACCATTAACCATATGCTCTATAAAATCGCCGCCTATATAAGAAATTAATATGGCAACAGTTAATCAGTTAATTAAAAAATCTAGAAAACCAAAGGTTAAGAAAACTGATGTGCCTGCATTAAATTCATGCCCTCAAAGACGTGGAGTATGCACAAGGGTTTACACCACAACTCCAAAAAAACCAAATTCTGCTCTGCGTAAAGTATGTAGAGTGCGCTTAACTAGTGGATATGAAGTTACTTCATATATAGGTGGAGAAGGTCATAACTTACAAGAACACTCATTAGTTTTAATCAGAGGTGGAAGAGTTAAAGACTTACCTGGTGTTCGGTACCATACTATAAGAGGAACGTTGGATACATCTGGGGTTGCTAGCAGAAAACAAAGACGCTCAAAATATGGGGCTAAGAAAGGTAAATAGTTATGCCTAGAAGACGAAGTCCAGAAAAAAGAAAAGTTCTCCCAGATCCAAAGTACAAGGATGTTGTTCTAGCAAAGTTCATGAATAATTTGATGAAAGATGGCAAAAAATCTGTCGCAGAAAAAATTGTTTATGGCGCATTTGACGAAATCAATAAAAATTCTAAAGAAGACCCACTAGAAGTTTTCATGAAAGCTTTAGAAGAAGTTAGTCCAGTTGTTGAGGTTAAGTCTAGAAGAGTCGGCGGAGCTAACTATCAGGTTCCTGTTGAAATAAGACCTTCTAGAAGACAAGCTTTAGCAATGAGATGGATTGTTGAAGCTGCTCGAAGCAGAAATGAAAAATCCATGGATTTAAGATTAGCTGGTGAACTTCAAGATGCTTCTCAAAAAAAAGGTTCGGCCTTTAGAAAAAGAGAAGACGTTCATAAGATGGCCGAGGCGAATAAAGCTTTTTCACACTTCAGATTTTAATTAAAAGTAATTATGGCTAGAGATACTGTTTTAAACAAATATAGAAACGTTGGTATATGCGCTCACGTTGACGCTGGTAAGACTACTACTACTGAAAGAGTTTTATTTTACACAGGCCTTTCTCATAAAATCGGAGAAGTGCATGATGGTGCTGCTGTAATGGATTGGATGGAACAGGAGCAGGAAAGGGGAATAACAATTACATCTGCGGCTACTACTTGTTTTTGGAGTGGAATGGAGCAGCAATATCCCCAACACAGAATAAATATTATTGATACACCAGGTCACGTAGATTTTACTATTGAGGTAGAAAGATCTTTAAGAGTTTTAGATGGAGCTGTAGTCGTTTTTTGTGGAACTTCTGGTGTTGAACCTCAATCGGAAACGGTATGGAGACAGGCTAATAGATATGAGGTGCCTAGGATTGTTTTTGTTAACAAAATGGATAGAGCAGGCGCTAACTTTGAAAGGGTAGTTGATCAAATTAAAGACAGATTACAAGCAAATGTAATACCAATTCAATATAACATCGGAGCTGAAGATGATTTTAAGGGTGTTGTTGATCTGATAAATATGAGAGCTATTTATTGGAATGAAGATGATCAAGGTCTTACATTTGATTCAAAAGAGATACCAGATGATTTAATGGATAAATGCTCAAAATTAAGAGAAGAGATGTTAGAAGCTGCAGCCGAGGCAAGTGAAGATCTCATGGATGCATATTTAGAGTCAGGAGAATTAACATCAGATCAAATTAAAGAAGGATTAAGAATCAGATCTCTTGCAAACGAAGTAATATTAGCGCTATGTGGTTCTGCATTTAAAAATAAAGGTGTTCAAGCTGTTTTAGATGCGGTCATTGACTTTCTACCAGCTCCTGATGAAGTTAAAGCTATAGAGGGGGTTATACCAAACAATTCAGATGAAGATGATGAAATTGATTCAAGATCATCATCTGACGATGAACCTTTTTCTGCACTAGCATTCAAGATCGCCACTGATCCATTTGTAGGAACCCTTACATTCATTCGAGTTTATTCTGGTGTTTTAAATGTTGGTGACGGCGTATTAAATACAACTAAGTCTAAGAAAGAGCGTGTGGGAAGAATGGTCCAGATGCACTCAAATAATAGAGAAGAAATTAAAGAGGTGAGAGCTGGAGATATTGCTGCTTGTATTGGACTAAAAGATATTACAACTGGAGATACTTTATCTGATGCAAACAAACCGATTATCCTTGAAAAAATGGATTTCCCGGAACCGGTTATCTCAGTTGCCGTAGAACCAAAGTCAAAGCAAGACCAAGAAAAAATGTCCTTGGCTCTAGGTAAGCTTGCACAAGAGGATCCTTCATTCCGTGTTGCAAGTGATGAAGAATCTGGACAAACAATAATTTCAGGCATGGGTGAGCTTCATTTGGATGTACTTGTCGATAGAATGAAAAGAGAGTTTTCAGTTGAAGCTAATATAGGGAAACCTCAGGTAGCTTATAGGGAAACTATAAAAGAAACAGTAGAAATTGAAGGTAAATTTGTTAGACAAAGTGGCGGTAAAGGTCAATATGGTCACGTTTGGCTGAAGTTAGAGCCTTTAGGCTTAGATGACGAATATGAATTTGTTGATAAGATCGTAGGCGGAGTTATTCCTAAGGAATATATACCTGCTGTTAATAAAGGAATTCAGGAGCAAATGCAAAATGGAGTAATCGCTGGATATCCTCTATTAGCATTGAGAGCAACTTTATATGATGGCTCCTTCCATGATGTTGACTCAAACGAAATGGCATTCAAGATTGCAGGCTCAATGGCGTTAAAAGATGGGGCCTCAAAAGCTAAACCAGCTTTGCTTGAACCAATAATGAAAGTTGTTGTTGTGACACCAGAGGAGCATATGGGTGATGTTGTTGGTGATTTAAACAGAAGAAGGGGAATCATTCTTGGTATGGATGATATCACTTCTGGTAAAGAAGTTTCTTCTGAAGTGCCTCTAGCTGAAATGTTTGGATATGCTACTGATTTAAGATCACAGACCCAAGGTAGAGCAACTTTTACTATGGAATTTACAAAATATGGTGAAGTTCCAAATAATATTGCCGAACAGCTAAAAACATCCTAAAAACAATATAAATAAAACTGCTAAATAAAGTTGACAGTTCTGCTCTTAGGGGCTTAGAATACGCCACATTTTGCGATTTGTAGGATGTAAAAGTTTTTTTAAAAAAGGTATAAAAATAGGGTAAATGGAGAATCAATCAATAAGAATAAGGCTAAAGGCTTTTGATTACAGACTAATTGATGCATCTGCAAAACTAATTGTTGAAACTGTAAAAAAAACAGGAGCAGTAATTAACGGACCTATCCCATTGCCAGTTAAAAAAGAAAGAACAACAGTACTGATATCACCGCATAAAGACAAAGATGCAAGAGATCAGTATGAAATTGTTACATATAAAAGATTGATGGACATTGTCAAACCAACTGATAAAACAGTTGATGCTTTAATGAAACTTGATCTATCTTCCGGGGTAGATGTTCAAATAAGCTTAGGACAATAAATTTTAACGCGAATGCGGCCATAGAGGGTTTATAGCCCCGTAAAAGGAGAAGAAATTGAGCATAGGCTTGATAGGAAAAAAATCTGGTATGTCACGTCTTTTTCTTGAAGACGGTGAATCAGTTCCTGTAACTGCAGTTTCTGTGTGTGGCAATTTTGTTGCCGGCAAAAAAACTACTGACAAAAATGGTTATAACGCACTTCTAGTATCCAAAACAACAAAATCTAATAATTTACCAAAATCACAATCTGAATTTTTTAAGAAAATTAATATTAATCCAGGCAGCCTTGCTGAGTTTAAGTCTGATGATATTGAAAATTATGAAATAGGAGCTCATCTCACAGCTGATATGTTTGAGGTTGGTCAGTACGTTGATGTTACTGGAACATCTAAAGGTAAAGGTTATGCCGGCGTCATTAAACGACATAATTTTTCTATGCAAGATGCTACTCATGGAAACTCACTAGCTCATAGAGCTCATGGTTCTATTGGGCAATGCCAAACTCCCGGGCGAGTTTGGAAGGGAAAGAAAATGTCAGGTCATATGGGTAATGTGCAAAAAACTGTGCAAAGTTTAAAGATAGTTGATATGGACGTTGCAAATAACGTTATTTATATCAAAGGAGCTGTTCCTGGGTTCAATGGCTCAGAACTAAAAATTAAACCATCTAATAAGAAATCATGAAAATAGAGCTTCTATCAAATACAAAAAATAAAGATATCTCTATATCTAATGATGTCTTTAGTAAGGAGTTTAATGAATCCTTAATACATCAAGCTGTTGTGAGTTTCATGGCATCATCGCGACAAGGCAGTGCAAAACAAAAAAATAGGTCTGAAGTTAGAGGTGGGGGTAAAAAACCATACAGGCAAAAGGGTACTGGCAGAGCAAGAGCGGGTACCATTAGAAGTCCATTGTGGAGAGGCGGAGGTGTAACATTTGCCTCAAGGCCTAGAGATTTCAGTAAAAAAATTAATAAAAAAATGTATCGCGCCGCTATCAAATCAATTTTTTCTGAATTAGTAAGACAAAATAGACTGGTCGCCATTGAAAAACCAACTTTAAAGAAACCTAAAACCAAGGAAGTTGCTAATTTTTTAAATGAATTCTCTCTTAGTAAAGTTTTAATTATTACAGATGAACTTGATATGAATTTATATCTTTCAGCTAGAAACATACCTAATGTCGATGTAATAACTGTGAGAGAAATAAATCCAATTAATCTTTTAAAACCTCAAAAAGTTGCTGTTACTGGAGAAGCTTTAAAACAAATAGAGGAGTGGATTAATGGGTAAAGAAAAACTATATACATTAATTAAATCACCAATAATTACTGAGCAAACTGCACAGCTTGGAGAAAAAATGAAGCAAGTTGTTTTTAAAGTTGATCTTTCAGCAAATAAAAGAGAGATAAAACAAGCAGTTGAAGAATTATTCAAAGTAGAAGTCTTAAATGTTACTACTTCTATTATGAAAGGAAAAACAAAAAGAAATAGATTTGGGGCTTATAGAAAATCAGATTACAAAAAAGCATTTGTTTCAATAAGCGAAGATTCTGACATTCAATTTGAGGGTATTAACTAATGGCAATTGTTAAGTCAAAACCAACTAGTCCAGGTAGAAGGGGCCTTATCTCAGTTAAGTCTGATTTGTATAAAGGCAAACCTCATAAGTCTCTAATCGAACCAAAATCTAAAAATGGTGGAAGAAATAATAATGGAAGAATTACAGTGCGGCATCAAGGCGGAGGCCACAAGCAACACTATAGAGTTATAGATTTTAAACGTAATAAGTTTGATATACCTGCAATTGTTGAGAGGATTGAATATGACCCAAACAGATCAGCTCATATCGCACTATTGAAATACCTTGATGGCGAAAGAAGATATATTATAGCTCCATCAAAATTGAAAATTGGCGATGAAATAATATCCTCAGATAATTGTGAGATCAAAGTTGGTAATTCAATGAAGTTAAAGGATATTCCATTAGGTACAAATGTCCATTGTGTTGAGTTGAAGCCAATGAAGGGAGCTCAAATTGCAAGAAGCGCCGGAACATCTGCAAGACTTGTTGCTAAAGAGGGTATATACGCAACTTTAAGATTGCAGTCTGGTGAAACAAGAAAAGTGTTATGGGAATGTAGAGCTACACTTGGAACAGTTTCCAATCAAGAAAATAATCTTAAGTCTCTTGGAAAAGCTGGTGCTAAAAGATGGAGGGGTGTCAGACCAACTGTTAGAGGTGTTGCTATGAATCCAGTAGATCACCCACATGGTGGAGGTGAAGGAAGAACTTCTGGTGGAAGACATCCATCAACACCATGGGGAGTTCCTACAAAAGGCTATAAGACAAGAAAAAATCAAAGAACTAATGACCTTATTATAAGAAGAAGAGGTAAGAAGTAAGATGCCAAGATCACTAAAAAAAGGACCTTTTGTAGATTTATCTCTTTCAAAGAAAGTTGATGAAGCTAATGCAAATAACGATAAAAA
>CACMFH010000008.1 GCA_902612915.1 uncultured SAR86 cluster bacterium
ATGTATATTTTCTAATTATAAAATTGGTGCGGTACGCCGGTCTCGAACCGGCGGCCTTCTGCTTGGCAAGCAGACGCTCTACCAACTGAGCTAGTACCGCAATGGAGGGTTAATATACTCTTTTAAATCAATGCTTTCAACAGATTAAATTTATATATTACTGAATTGATATTTCTTGAATATCTTTGAATTTACCAGTCATATCTCTCTTTGAAATTATGAAAGATGTTGGTTCAATATGAAGGGGTATAGCTATTTCTATCTTAGCTGAACTGACTGGTCCACCCATATACAGTCTATCCTCATATCCTATATGTTGATAATTTGCGTAAAAGGGGTTGCCAATCCCTAACGTATAAAGAAATTTCCCATCCTTGCCAAAAACTTTAACCGCATAGGTGTCTTCAGCAGTTAAAAATTTAACCTTTTTAAGAGTTCTTTCTTTAGGTTTACCTATTGTAATTTTATCTAATGAAAAACTTTCAGGCGATCCGTTAAAAACGACAATGTATGAATCATTGAAGGGATTAGTATGAATCTTGTTCAGTTGTTTGGTTTCTTTCATATCATAAGAATGAGTAAAAAAAGTCAATGTAAATACTATTGAAAGTAATAATTTTTTAAACATGTTTACCATCTCTCCCAATTAATGCCCCAAGTACCCCCCATTGGACCTGTTACATATCCATAATCATATTGAGTTCTGTCAGAAGGATTATATCCCCATTGCTCAGACTCATAATCGTACCAATAAAAATCTGAGTTAAATAGGCCCTCATAGAAGTCATCGATATCTGTTACATCATCGGGGGCTGTAACTGTTCCTGTTAAATCATCTACTCTCCATGTGTAGACTTTTACAGAATTGTTTGAAGGTCTATCAAAAGTAACTTGAGTTTGATTTTCTAGAGAAGGATCCTCTACCCCATCAACATACCACTTTAGGCGTAATTTTGATGAATCATATTCAACATCAATATCAATATCAAAACCGGTTCTTGTTCCATCAGTATCTGTAGTGAATCCAACATCATCTCCATAAACAAAGCCCTGATTTTGTATTGAGCCTATTGCGAACCCCTCAACATTTACCTCTCCATATTGGTCAGTATTAACTTCCATAATCGTTAAAAATTTAGGCCTATAGTTATCAAATTCACCATAGTAATTTCCTTCAAACAATCCTACTTGATTGCACTCGGGATTTCTTCCAGTTCTGTTTCCATTTGCATCATAGACGTTATACAAACAATCACATGTTTCGGGATTTGGTTCGTCTTCATATAATCCTACTGATCCATCAGACCAGTTATAACAAACTTTAAAATTTTTGCCTGCAACATTTGTTAAATCACTAATATGATGCTTCCATTTAACCATAGAAGGATCGGATTGAGTGGTGGTATTAACATTTCTGTCAGCCCAGAAACTTACATCTCTATCATCATCTGTTAAATATTCATCTCCCATTTCACCATGGGCATGACCAAGCTCATGCATTAAGACATATTCTGTTCTAGAGCCTATTGGTTGAATATTTGTGTTACCAAGATTAACTCCTCTTCCATCAATTGTTGTTAAGACAGAAATTAAATCATTATCCTCAAAAAGGTCATCAAAAACAGATGTATTTATATCATTGGAACCAATACAGTAAACATCCTCATCCCAGTCATAACATCCAGTTTCAATTGATGCTAGTGATGTTCCATCTGGATTAACTGGTTCTGCAACAATAATATCAAAATAACCTGTGAAAAATTCAGAAACATCTGACTCACTTAGGCCGTTTATTGATCGCAACAAAGCATCTCTAAAACTCTCTGTATCTGAAGTCGTTCCATCATTTGGATCTTTTTTTAGGGAGTCAGCAACAAATAAATAATCAGTCCTTCCAAATGAAGATCCTCCGCCAACAAGATAATAAACATAATAGTCTTTATTTGTTGTTGATCCAGAATCAAATCCATCACTTTTATCATCATCCATAGCAACTGTAACTATTTGTTTATCTGCAATAAACCAAGTGGTAAAAGTATCAGAATTTGTTAGGTTGCCGTCAGAGATTATTATTTCAGCTGGAAAGTATCCTGCTGTAGAAATAGATGTTAAATCTAAAGTAATCTCACCAGTTCCTTCTCCAGAAGATTGAAATGTAGTTGGTACAGAATTTTGATTTACAGATGCTGAAAAAACTAAATCTATTTCTTCATTATCAATATCAGAATATGTAATAGTAAAACTCGGATTTGATTCAAAAAGTAAATTATTTTTATCCAAGTTAGTTGTTGATGTTATGAAGATTTCAGGACTATCATTCACAGCATTTACCGTTATAGTTACAGTGCTACTTCTAGTGATATTTTTTTCAACAGCAGTTACTGAATATGTAAATTGATCTTGCCCAAAATAATTTGGATTTGGTGAGTATGTTATTGCAGCATTTTGTGAAAAAGTTAATGTTCCATTAGAAGTTGAGTTTGTAAGAGAATACTCAAAAGTTACTGACTCATTTGCAGTAGCTGCAACAGATCCGGTATAAGTAGAATCCTCATCTGTAGAAAAAGAATTTTGTGCCAAAGTTAAAGCAAATGGAACAGCTGGCGCTCCTCCACCTCCTCCACCACCACATGATGAAATTAGTAATAAACAAATAAAAAATTTAATGTATTGCATAATCTCATTATATAAAAAAAGAGGGTCTAGGCCCTCTTTTTTTTAAGTTTCATAAATATTTAGAACTTATATCTAAATCCAAGTCTATGAATTGGGCCATGGTCTTGTGACAAAAATAACATTTCTTTATATCTCGCATAAAGCCTTGTTGGTTCATCATTAACATTTTGAACTTCATAAAAAACAACAGCATCTTCTGCGACATTTAATGCCAATGAGAGATCCCATTGATTTCTTTCTTCAACATAAAGCGGTTGATCATAGTTTCCAAAGCCAGCAACCGTTTCACCTCTAGTATTAAGTGCAACTCTTGCTGTAACAAAAGAATCTTCATAGAAGAATGAAAAGTTACTTGAATCACCTAGTCCAGGAAGTATAAATTGACGTGTAGTATCATCTCTATCGATATCAACATCGCCACCTGAAACAAAAGTAGCATTAATCTGAGTACCAAAACCAGAATCTCCGAAAAGATGCTGTAATACAACTTCAAAACCATCAACAGATCCGGACTCTAAATTAAGAGGTCTCATAATTTCAAATATTGCTAAAGGATCTGCGCTGGTTCCATCTACATAACCAGGCTCACATCTCCACCAACCGCCATAATCACATTGACCCCAAGGGAATCCATTTGAAACATCAACACCATTGGACATTGCTACAGCAACCCAACCCATGTGTTGATATATATTCATCCAACTTTGTGACCATAACGCTTGTTGAGATACACAATGACCTGATCCCCACTCACCTGGGAAACCTGTATCTGGCCTTCCTGCTTGATCCCACTCCTGAACACATGATTGAGCAAAAGCTCCAATTTCACCTGTTGCTGGATTAGTTAAGCCACTTATAGTTCCTGTAGAAACATCAGAGCTAATGAAATTATCTATATCTTTTCTAAAGTAATTTATAGAGAAATAACTACCTTCATCATAATAATACTCATAAGCAAGATCTATATTCTCTGATTCAAGTGGTTCAAGATTTGGATTACCACCTGAAGCTGTTGGAATCAAATAATCTCTATTGCCAAACTGGAATGAACTCCTTAGATCTTGTAAAGATGGGCGTCCCATAGATTTACCATAACTAAATCTTAAAACAGTATCTTCATTCATCTCATAAGCCATAGCTATCTGAGGAAGAACAATGTCATTACTACCAGATCTAGCAGCAGGAACTTCACCGCCGCTTGGATATATAAGTCCATTAACCATATCCCATCTGATTACAGAAGGAGTTGCTTCAAGTGCAGTTGAAGTCGTATCAGATTCCTCATAACGAAGACCAGCAACAACGTTCAGTGGTCTGTCATTTACTATAAATTCCATATTTACCTGAACAAATAATGCGTCTAATGTTTCCTCAATCTGATCATTGATATCAATTGGACCAGCAGAAATATCACCAAAAAGTATTTCCCATTCTCCAATGGCAAAATCTTTATTTAAATCATAATAATATGATGTTGGTAATATTTTAGATAGAAAAGCGTCCATAAAACCATGTGTAGAGGTTTTATTGAATATTGCTGAGCTTGCGGCTGTTCCTGGAGTAGCATTATTTATTTGCTCCATTCTAATATCAGTAAAAACTGAATCAGCTCTTGAAATACCAAATTCAATAGACTTAATAGCATCACTCAGTACTCCGTTTAAATTTTCCCACTTTCCTTTAATTTGCAATTGATCCATTTGATTTTCTTTGAATGCATCTCTGTAATATAAAGAACCATATGTATAATCATCTTCATCAAAAGGTCTGTCATATGCAAAGGTATTTATACCTGATTCACCGCCGTTGAAATGAGATATTGTGGCATTTGCAGGAGCAACGAAACCTAATTCATTTGGAAGTTCAGTGCCATCTTTTTCTGCTGAAGAATCATGATAATCAAAAACAAATGAAAGAGTATCAGAATAATCCCATTCTAAGTTTAGTCCTACAGAAGCATTTTCATTAATGGTGTCGCCCCATATTAATTGATGGTCGTATCCTCTTTCTCCAACAACAATATCAGTATAAACGCCATTTTCATTTATTGTTCCTTGAGTAGTAGTCCAGCCACCAAGCCATGATCCAAATGTCTGACCGACTGAGCTAAATTCTACTTTCGAATATGTATAATCTAATGTTCCCATTAAATTATCTGAGAATGCGTATTGAAAAGTAACTTGAGCATTTGTTCTTTCTCTATCATTTTCTTTAATTTGATAGGCAGTAGGCTCTTGATAAAAAGTCTTTCCATCAGATCTTTGATTGCCATTCGTTATACCTGCAGCATTTTTATCAACTCTAAAGTAGCCTTCAACAGCAGCTAAGTCTTCAACTGTGGTCCAGTTAGACTCTCTTGTACCTTCTTCAATATTATTTCTGTCTTGGAAAGACCCTGAAACAGCAAAACCAAAATTTCCAAAATTCGAACTATGAACAAAGTTAAATTCAGGTTTTGTTCCGTCTTCACTGGTTGAATCCTTTAATACATCTACAGAGAATGAATTTAAAGAACCATTAATAGACAAAGGTTTGGTTGTAACCATATTAATTGTTGATCCGATTCCTCCAGATGGAAGTGAGCTATTAGTAGATTTATAAACCTCTACAGCAGATATACCATGTGATGATATATCACCAAAATTAAAAGATCTTCCGCCGCCCCATTGTCCTGGCACAGTCGGCATTTGACGGCCATTTAGAGTAACCAAGTTAAGTTCTGGGCCAAAGCCTCTAACAGCAACTCTCTCACCCTCAACATTACTCCTATCAATACCTATACCGACAACTCTAGCTAATGATTCAGCTAAGTTATTGTCAGGAAATTTACCAAAATCCTCAGCTGTAATAGCATCAACAACTCCAACATTATTACGTTTAATGTCAATTGCGCTTATTAAACTTTTCTTAATTCCAGTAACAACAACTTCCTCTACTTCATCCTCAGCTTCGTTGTCTTGAGCAACAACAAAAACAGATAAAGGAAGCATTAATATTAACGATAATAAATACTTTTTCACGATTACCCCCCTAGGCATGCATTTGTGTAAGGTCATTAAACGAATTTGAATCGTTTATGTCAACAAAAAAGGCATATTATATATGTATATTTTTATCCATTTGGCTAGAAGATTTTTAGGGTTCTAAAAATTTAAGAGTTTCTTCACCAAATTCTGACCACCACTCCATTCCCATAAGGTGAATCTTCTCTAAATTTTCCTCTGAATCGTCATCTAAAAATCTATTCACTGGTCCTAATGGAGAGTTTATTCTCATATAATTTTCTTCAAAAAAACTATCAGATATTTGATTGTGTATTTCTGAATCTAGAATCATTCCAATAATGTCATTTCTTAACCATCCAACTCCTCCCCAATTTGTTGAATTTACTCCATCTATCTTTGTTTTATTTTGACCAGAGCCCATACTGAGTATTTTTATATTGTTTGTTTCTAATATTTTTTTAGAATAAGCATAGCCAATTAAGGTTGGATTATTAGAAATAATACTTCCATCAATCATCCATGACTTGTCTTGCATTTGATATGAGGGAAAATACATTGGAGCTGCACTTGAGGCTGCAATGGCATCTTTAAATGTTATTTTTGGGGTATTAATTGTGTCAAAAATAGTATGTGCTCTATTTTCTATGTCATATGCATAACAAAGAAAAGGTTTGTTTGATTGTTGTAAAGTATTTGATTTAAAGACTTCGTCTAAAAGTTTTATCCTGCCATCACTTTCGTATCTTGGTCTTGCTTGTATTAATGATGCTTTATCCCAAAAAAAAGAGCTCCTCATAATTTGATCTAGATAGCTTTTGGACCAATATCTTTTAATTTTTTCGGCTGAAAATCCTCCGTATGCAAAACAGGCAGCATTAAAAGCGCCGGCACTTGTTCCGATAAACATATCAAAAATATCAGAAACTTTTTTTCCACTTTCTGCTTCAAGTTTTTTTAAAAAAACCAAAGCAGCTATTGTTCGAACACCACCTCCATCAAAGCATATGATTTTTTTATGATTAAATTTAGTAAGAAAGCTTAAAAAATTTTTCATTCAGTAATATTTCTTTGTAAAAAAATAGCTGCATCTTTTATTCCACCAAGATTTGTAACATCTTCATATCCAAGATTAATTAGAATATCAGTAGCCTTTTGAGATCTTCTTCCACTTCTACAATACAAATATATTTGTTGATCTTTTTTAACCTCATCGATTATTGAAGATATTATTTCCCATTCAACATTAGATGAATCTTCTATATGGCCTACCTCGAACTCTTCAGGAGTTCTTACATCAATTACTATGAAGTCATCTGCAATGGTGTTAATGCCAAGTAATATTAAAAAAATATAAAAAATCTTCAATTGAATTTATTCCCAATCACTTATGATCATATCAGAGGCTTTTTCTCCAATCATAATTGTAGGTGCGTTTGTGTTTCCACCAATTAAAGTTGGCATTATTGAAGCATCAACAACTCTTAAACTTTCTATGCCATGAACCTTTAATTTATTATCAACAACTGCCATTTCATCAGATCCCATTTTACATGTGCCTACAGGATGATAGACCGTATCAGCATCTTCTCTAATTGCCTGTTCAATATCTTTATCGTCATTTAAATTTATAGGTCGTTGCGTATGACTTGAAGTATATTTTCCTACAGGATCTTTGTTTAAGATACTCATCATTTTTTTATAGCCAGCAACAAGATCTTTTACGTCATCAGGGTGAGATAAAAACTTTGGATCTATTAGTGGATCATCTAAAGGATCTGCTGAATTTAAAGTAACCTCACCTCTTGATTTGGGTCTTAATAAACATACATGACAACTCAGGCCGTGTCCCCAAACCGATGTTCTTCCGTGGTCAATTACCATTGCTGGCGCAAAGTGTAATTGAAGATCTGGAATATTTTTTTCATCAGTTGATTTTATAAAACCTCCAGCTTCAGCAACGGTTGATGTAAACATACCAACTTTAGCAAAAATATATTTAAGAATTTCTAAAGGGAATTTGTAAAAAATCGATTTTAGAGAAAAGCCAATTAATTCTATTGAGTTATATTTATGAACAGAAAGATAATCAATATGATCTTGAAGATTCTTTCCAACCCCAGGCAACTCATGAATGTGCTCAATATTATGTTTAAGAATTTCTTCAGACGGTCCCACACCTGATCTCAATAATATCTGCGGAGAACCAAATGCACCTGAGCTCAGAATAACCTCTTTAGTTGCATTTACTGAGATCAATTCACCTGCTTCGTTAAAACACTCAACACCGACCGCTTTTTTATTTTCAAAAATAATTTTATTTACATTGGTGTCTGTCATGACTGTTAAGTTTTCTCTATCTAATGAGGGGACAAGATATGCCTTTGCAGCACTACAACGCTTACCATCTTTTTGAGTGGTTTGATAATATCCAATACCCTCTTGATCTTCTCCATTAAAATCATCGTTATAACCAAATATTTCTGATCCTGTTTTAACAAAATCATCTGTAGGAGTATTTTGATTTCGAATCTTGCAAACATTTAAAGGACCATTTTGTCCATGATAATGATCATTAAATACTTCATTATGTTCAGCTCTTTTAAAATAAGGTAACACTTCATCGTATGACCAGCCTTGATTTCCTAATTCAGACCAATGATCATAGTCCCACTTATGGCCTCTTACATATAACATTGCATTGATAGAACTTGAGCCACCTAATGTTTTTCCTCTTGGCTGAAATCCCTTTCTATGCTCCATTGATGCAGTTTCAACTTTATGAGTACCTCCCGCAGAATCAACAACCTCTTGAACAGGCTGAGCAACAACTTCTTTCTCAAATTCTTTTTGAGGAACAGTTTCATAGTTCCAGCTGTATTTACTTCCATCACCTAAAAATGCAAAACCAATTGGTATATGAATTCTAGGATCACTATCTTTTGAACCTGCTTCTATCAAACAAACCTTAAAGTTAGGATTTGCACTTAACTTATTCGCAAGAACACATCCTGCAGAACCAGCACCCAAAATAACAAAGTCATATTTTTCCACTTTAAAACTTCCCCAAAAAAATCAAACTACATATTAAGTTTATGATTTAGAATCATAGCTGTAAACTTAGTTTATAAATTTTTTTATATGAATACATTTTATATATTATCGTTAATATGGATTCTTATTGGCATAGGAACCTTTGCGTATTTATTTTTTGAAAGTGCTCCATATGGACGACATATTAAAGATGGTTGGGGAATAGAAATACCTGCTCGGCTTGGGTGGGTTGTAATGGAGTCACCGTGTGTGATTTTGATGATAATTTATGCGTTAATTGTAAGAGATCAGCTTCAAATCATTCACAAAGTATTCCTTGTAATTTGGTTATCGCATTACATTCATAGAACCTTTATCTATCCATTTTTGATTGAAATGACTAACCCTAGAATGCCAATCTCAATTGCATTCTCAGCTTTCTTTTTTAATCTTGTAAATGTAAGCATTCAAGCATTTGGTATTTTTTATTTTACGCAATATTCTGAAAATTGGATTTCAAGTCCAACCTTTATTGTAGGTTTATCAATTTTCTTACTTGGGATGTATATCAATATTAGATCTGATTACACAATAATGGCAATAAAAAAGAAGAAAGGACCTGGTTATCATATTCCTAATTCTTTTTTGTATAAATATTTATCTGCTCCAAACTATTTTGGAGAAATTATAGAGTGGATTGGATGGGCTGTATTAACTTGGAGTGTTTCAGGTGTAGTTTTTCTAATATGGGTAATAGCAAATCTATTCCCTAGAGCGTTAGCTCACCATAAATGGTATAAGAAGAAATTTAGTGACTATCCAAAAAATAGAAAAGCTATTATTCCAGGTATTATTTAATCAAACCCATATCTTCTATCTGTTGAGCTATTTCTACAATAGATTCTTCAGCAGGCCTAGGATTCCAACCAAGTATCTCTTTTGCATTAGTTGCATATTTTACACTTCTTACTCGTCCAATAGCCGATCGAGCAAGGTTTAATTCTTTAACAAAAATTGCAAGAAGAGGCACTAACCATACTGGCACACTAAATTTTGGTGCCTTGTTAAAGCCGTTATCTCTCAGAATCTTTGCAACTTCTTTGTACCAAAGATCTTTTTCTACCAAAGCAAACCTTTTTCCGTTACTTTTCATATTTTGCATAGCAAGTATGTGAGCTTTGGCAACATCTCTAACATCAACATATCCAAATTGCAAAGGAATACCAACAGGCATTTTACCTGTAACTACTAACGCGATTGCTTTATTTGACTCTCCAATATCTCCCGATAAAGATGGACCTATTACAAGAGCTGGATTTATAACTGCTAGTTCAAATGGATTATTTTCTTCTTTTACAAAGTCCCAAGCAGCCATTTCTGCAAGTGTCTTGCTTTTTGAATAATGACTTATTGATTCGTGATTAGGATCTGACCAATCACTTTCATCGTAATATTCTTTAGAATCCGGTGTTTCAAATATAGCTGCAACAGATGAGGTTAGTACAACTCTTTTAACATTATGTTTTTTAGCAAACCTGAAAGCTCTTTGGACTCCTGCCACAGCAGGCCCCACAAAATATTCTTCACTTTCTTTTTCAAATGTTAGGGGTGATGCAACATGCATAAGATAATCACAACCTTTCATTGCCTCGTCCCATCCCTCATCTTCTGTAAGATTAGCAGTAAAAATATCTAGATTATCAGTAGGAGTTCCATGTTTTTGAAGTGCATCATAAATCTCATTCTTCCTATTAGGTGACCTTACAGTGCCATTAACTGCGTATCCTTGATTAAGAAGTTGATGAATGCAATGAAGACCAATGTATCCTGTTGCGCCTGTAACTAAAACTTTTTCCATAATAATTTCATGTTTATAATTTTTAATTATATCTCGATTTTTCTATTGCTGAGGCATATTCAATAATAGCTTTATCAGACCAGCGATCTCCAATTAATGAAATTCCTACAGGGAACTTGTTTATTTCAAAATAAGGAATTGTTATGTGAGGCATTCCATTATGCGCAGCATACCCTCCGCTACCAAATTGTAGTGAGTCATTCATAGCAACATAGTCTCCTCCAACATAATTTATTTTCCATGCAGGACCTCTGGTCAGACCAATAAAAGCATCTAAATCATATTTTTCTAAAAGATCTTTTGTAGACTTGTAAGATTTATGTAATTTGTATTTAGACCATAAATATTTTAGATAACTTGTACTTTCAATAGATTTATAAAAAATGTCTTGTCCGAAATATGGCATGACAATATCTTTATTTTTATTATTGAAGTCAATGATGTCCGTAATTTTTTTCATTGAAGAATTGGTATTTTTTAGATAATCTTCCAGCCCTACTCTGAACTCATAGAGAAGAACATAATATTCAGCATCGCCAGGATAATCCCTATCGTCATTTATTAGAATTACTTCACCGCCTAAAGAATTAATAATTTCTTTTATTTTTTTATGTAATTTAATTACTTTTGGATTTGAGTTTTCTGAATCTAACAAGCCTAATCGAACTCCTTTGAGAGAAATATTCTTTGTTACGCTTGAAAAATTAAAATCAAAATTAGATGGAATTAAAGAAGTTGCAGGATCATTTTCATCGTATCCTGAAATAACTTCTAATGTTTTTGCAACAATATCGACACTTGCACCCATCGGCCCTGCTGTATCTTGTGAAGACGATATTGGAACAATACCAGATCTACTGACCAAGCCTGTAGTTGGTTTCATGCCAACAATTCCGTTTACAGATGATGGACATGAGATTGATCCATTTGTCTCGGTGCCAATAGCAATATCTACAATCCCCATAGAAACAGCAACAGCAGATCCAGAGCTAGAGCCACAAGGATTATAAGTATCATCAAGATAGTGTTTCGTTTGACCACCCAAACTTGACCATCCGCTTACCGAATCTTCAGATCTAAAGTTTGCCCATTCAGATAAATTTGCTTTACCAAGAATATAATAATTTGCTCTTTTTAATTTATCTATTATGAAAGCATCCGATTTTGCAATATTATCTTTTAGTGCCAAGGATCCTGCAGATGTAACTTTGCCACCAATATCGATATTATCTTTAATAACAATATTAATTAAGTTGATATCATTTGGATTATCGTAAATTTCAATTAAGGAATTCTTTTCATCATTAGATGCGCTAACAGTTATTAAAAAAAATAATAAAAAAATATATAAATTTAACTTTTTGAACATCTCAAATCTAAAAATTATTCTAGAGCTTCTTTCACTCCAGGATGAACAATTCTTCCATCAAGAATATTTAGACCATTCCTCAAATGCTCATCAGAATCAAGAGCATTTTGAACACCATTATTTGCAAGTTTTTCAACGTAAGAAAGTGAAACTTTGTTTAGTGCTTCAGTAGCTGTCAATGGAACTGCGCCTGGCATGTTAGTTACACAATAGTGAACAATATCATTCTCTAAAAATGTTGGACAGTCATGTGTAGTTGGTTTGCTTGTCTCAAAACATCCACCTTGGTCTATAGAAACATCAACCATTACAGTGCCAGGATTCATCGAAGACAACATGTCTTTAGTAATTACCTTAGGAGCTTCCTTGCCAACAACATAAACGCTTCCAATTACGAGATCAGATTCATTGACCGAAACTTGAATTGAATCTTTTGAAGATAGAATATATTCAACATTTTCTGTTCCATATTTTGATTTGAGATCATCAAGTTTCGATTGAGAGGAATCAACAACTTTTACGAGTGCTTTATTATCAATTGCCTTCAAAATCGACTGTGTTCCAGCGACACCAGCACCAATGACAGTAACCACCCTTGGATCCATGTCATCCATATGACCAATCATGACACCCTTTCCTTTATTGTGCTTTAGTAGATGATAAGAACCCACAACAAATGCAAGTTGTCCTGCAATAGTGCTCATAGGAGCAAGCAATGGCATAGATCCATCTGATGAAGTGACAGTTTCATAAGCAATACCAGCAACTCCTGTATCAATTAATTTTTTTGCGTTTTCAGGATCTCCCGCAAGATGCAAATAAGTAAAAAGAGTTAAATCACTATTTAAAAACTTATATTCATCTGGAATTGGCTCTTTAACTTTTACAACCATTTCAGAAGATTTATAAACTTCTTCAGCAGAATCAATTATTTTTGCACCTGCGTTTTGGTATTGATCGTTAAAAAATCCGATATTTGCTCCAGCATTATTTTGTATTAAAACATCATGGCCAGAATCTACTATTTTCTTTACTGAATAAGGTGTTAAACCTACTCGATTTTCGTTATTTTTGACTTCAGTTGGAACTCCAATAATCATAGTATGTAGAATGTACCATAAAAAAAAGAAGCTGCATAAAGCAGCTTCAATTTTTTATCTTTTACTTAGTCTCTCGAAGTAAAATCCGGCATAAAGTCTTTTGCTTCGCTATTGTAAAATGTCCAACTATGATAGACATCTGCCACTTCAGCACAGGTTGCAAATTCACTAAATAATGGAAACATTTCTTCTCTTACATCATTTTCAAAAGATTCAGCTGCTTTATCCATAGAATCCTTACTATTAGTAAAGTTAGCCCATAAGAAATCAATGTCAGCTTCTACGTGTGAACCATCCTCATTTTTATGTGCAAAATAATTTCCAAATGAATAGTTTGTGTCACTGTAATCAGAATTGCCTACCGCGTTTACAAAACCTGGTAAAAATTCTTCAGCATCTGCTCTCGTTGAGTCATTAATATAATTACATTGATAAAATTCACTGTAAAAATATCCACTCTCGTTAGTGCTTCCATATGTTCCTGATGCAATTGGATAGTCAGCATCGAAAGAGTTTCTCCCCTCACCATCACACATCATTACATTTGAATATTGCTCATTCCAAGCTTGTCCTTCTTCATTTTGAACCCAAGCACTCCACTCGGCATCAGCCTCTTCTTTAGAGCTCCAATTAAGTTCCCACCATAAAGTATCACCAAATGCATTTGTTTCAGCTGCAGGTACATATCCCCATGCACCTAAAAGTGAATCAGCGGTGATTAGTTTTTGCCAATCAGCTATCATTTTCATTGCATTTTCAGCACTGAAATCCGGTCCTGCTGTGCAAGCCATAAATTCAGCATAAGCTTTGCCACCGCCAGCACTATCTGATGATGACTCAACAGTCATCTCATTTGAGCAACTTGCAATAAATAAAGCTCCAATCACACTAGCTATGACTAGTTTGTTTTTATTTAACATATTTTTCTCCTCTATATATGTTTCTTATGATTCAACGTGGAATAATTTTGTATAAATTCTCCATGTATTATCTTTTTTTAAAAAAGAGAATGAATCAATAAAGATCATTCCCAAGTATGCCTCTCTAATTTGCACAATTGCTGTATCGCCAACAATTTCGCATGAAATTATTTCAAGAAATTCTTTATCGCCTTTTTCTTTTGGCGAGGGTTGTTGGGCTGAAACAAACTCAGAAAACTCATCTAAATTCATTTCATGAAGTCCGTCAGGTAAATATCCTGAAATCATGGCATTGTTATCAAAAGCCTCTTTAATTTTGTTTGAGTCAGATTCGCAGCATCCCGCATAATAAACATCAATACAATTTTCAATTTGTTCTTTATCGCTCATTATTTATTCTTCCTTTGAAATCCATTCATTAGAGTTCTATGGTCATTGGTGTAGGCCTCCATAGCATTTTTTAGATCATCATTTGTATCACCAAGAACTTGAAAACTCTTTACAATAAAAGTTTCAAGAAATTTATCTCTATGAGGCGCCTCTGCAAAAGCATTCATATGAAATATAGCGTCCTCATTCGAATGATATACCTCCATTAAAGATACATTTTTCTTATTCTCTGAAATCCAATATTTGTAATACATTGTCTTGGGTTCAGTCTCATTTACAGCAGCCACTAAATAATCAACAAATTCTTCAACGCCATCTGATTTTCCGTCAGCAATTTCTAAATCCAAATAAAAAATTATTGGATTCTTTTCATGATGCATACCAAATAGTAGGCCTGGTAATATTAAAACGAACAAAAATAAATTTTTCATATCGAACTCCTCTAGTTATAAGATACTACTATATTTGTGATATTTCGATATTTTTATGTTTAAAATATATCAATATTTTTATATAACTTTTAAAAAATGAGTAAAGCAAAAAATTTAATCCATAGATGGCACGAAGTCATTGAAAGTGATGATCTTAAAATGTTAGATGAAATTATTGCTGACGACGCTGTATTTTCATCACCTGTTGTCTTTAAGCCTTTGGAAGGCAAAGAAATTACAATGATGTATCTTCATGCTGCAGGTCAGTCTTTTAATATGGAAAAGTTTAAATATACAAAAGAAATTCATGATGATATGAATTCTGTATTAGAGTTTGAAACATATATAGATGACATTTTAGTAAATGGTGTTGATATGATTGAATGGAATGAAGACGGCAAGATATGCAACTTCAAAGTCATGATTAGACCTTTCAAAGCAGTACAAAAAGTTCAAGAAAAAATGATAGAGGCTTTAGAGAGTCTTAATTAGCTTTTATCTTTGGGTCTTGATTCATTAACAACTAGTTCTCTTCCATCAACTTCAGTTCCGTTTAATGCTTCGATAGCAGCCTCAGCTCCATCGCTCATTTCAACAAATCCAAAGCCTCTTGAACGACCAGTTGCTCTGTCTGTAATAATTTTTGCAGAATCGACTGTGCCGTATTCAGCAAAAACATTTTCTAGATCTTGGTCTGTTAATCCCCAAGAAATATTTCCGACATATATATTCATTATTTATCCTAAGTGAGAAAATGAAATCTTACATTAAATATAGAGATAATAGTAAAAAAATTTAACTTAATTTACGAATCCAAAATAAACAAATATTGACCATAGAGAAAAATAAATTATTGCACCGACTGATAATCCAATAATTAAAGTGACTATTTTTGTAAAATATTTGTTCATTCGCTTATAGTATCAAAAGTTATACTATGAAACTATGAAGATTGACTGGGTATTAATTGGCTGGATTATTGACATGATTTTAAACGGAATTGTGTGGCTTGTTATTGTTGCTTTAGCTCTTCCGCTAATTGACAAAACTGATAAATGGACAAGAAAAGCTGTAAAGTTAATGGGCAGTGCTGATGATTTTATAAGAAAAGTTTTAGAAGATCTCTTTGAGTTGATTGAAAAAAAGAATTTACAAATTCTGGCAGCTTTCGTATTAATGATTATTTTAGGTGTTCTAGCTCAAATAGGCTTAATACCAAAATTGATAACTTGATAAGTTCATTTTATGAATATATATAAAGCAACAAGTTCAAAATTTATTTTATTGCTTATAGTTTCAATTTTAACTTCTGCATCACTAGCTTATGCAATCATTGTATCTTCAGAAAAATTAAATGTATTTACAGTAATTATTTTTTTAATTAATGCATATATTTTAGTATCCCTTTTTCTAGAATATAAAAATATTCAAGAACAAAGAATTGAGAACTTAATTAAGTATGCTGAAGTTAGAGGTTATGAATTTGTAAAAAAGCTTAGCGATAGTCAAGTTACTGAATTTAAAGATTTTAAAGCTATGTCAAAATCATTGCTTCCGCATGGAATGCATTCTTTTATGAATCTATTTACTCCAAAAATATCTATAGAAGATGGTAATAATGAAAAACCAAGCATTGTAACTATTTCAACAACTATATCTGCAGGAGAATCATCATCAACTTATTACACGCAAGTTTATAAATTTAAATTAAAATCAGAAATACCTATTTTTTACCTTGCAGGGGGACACCACTTTTCATTTACAAATTTATTTAGAAATAAAAATATATTTAAAGGAATTAAAGAGTTAAAGGAAATAGATATTCAAAAATTTAATTTTCCAAAAAATAAATACAAACTTTACAGTTCTGATGAAACCATCAAAGATTTTTTTACAAAAGAATTTATTAATCTTTTGAATACAGGCTTGAAGAAAAAAAAGGAAACTTTATATATCGAATCAAACGGAAAGGCAATTATTTTTTATACCCTGTATAAACGTCATACACTTCAAGGAATGGATTTTTTTATTAATCTATTCAGAGTTCTTATCAAATCTCTAAATATCTAAATAAAAACGAAACTTAGAAAAAAATTATTTCCAAGTCCCATATAAACTTCTTTCTTTTCTTCTCAGTCCGAAAGGACCAACAATAAAAATTGTAATTGGCTTAATGCCTGGCTCCAAGTCAACTCGGTGTAAGTTGTCAGCACTTCTAAAACCTATATAAAATTTTCCACGCCATTTTTTTTCTTTTTTAACGTTTGTCTCCCAGTAACCTCCACTTAAAATAATTGTAATATATGGACAAGGATGATTATGCAGTCCAATTCCATGATCATTATCAATAATGTGATGAATGAATATATTGAAAGGAAACCATTTTGGTCTTTTTCTAAATAGCAAATAATACCTGTGAGTCCATGGTTTAGCTAAGTGATATTCTGGGTGCGAAGGACCTCTGTCCAACACAACTCTTTTTCTTCCTAATTTCTCTAATATCTTAAGAAAAAACATATAAATAATAATGCCATAATCGTTTGTTAAAATAAATTTAATGCATGGACACAACGCTAATAAAAAAGCCCACTAGTGTGGGCTTTATAGTAAATTGGCATCCCGTAGGGGAGTCGAACCCCTGTTGCCGGGATGAAAACCCGGTGTCCTAGGCCTCTAGACGAACGGGACAGGATAAAAAGTGTATTATATGGAATCAATTAAGATTATCAAATCAAAATTATTTAATTTTTTTCTTAATTCCGGACAAAAAACCCCTCATAAAACTTGCTTCCATTTCATCAGGCTGAAGCCTTGTAAACATCCTTTTAATTCGAGAAATAATTTTCTTGGGATTGTCTGGATCTATAACGTCAATATCTACAGCAGTTTCAATGAAGTGATCAATTAATCGTTGTAATTGATCAGAATTAACTTCAGGATAATCTCTCCAATCTCTTTTCCTATCATCAGATGACGCTTTTAAAATTTCATAACAAATAATTTGAGCGGACATTGCTAAATTAAGAACTGGATATTCAGGATTTGCAGGAATCTCAATAAGTTTATTTGCTTGTTCCAATTCTTCATTTGTAAGACCCCTATCCTCTTTTCCAAAAATTATTGAAACTTCTTTTTTTGAATTAACTTCATTACAAATATCATTTGCAGCTTGCTCAGCATTCATTAGCGGCCACTGAATAGATCTATCTCTTGCAGATGTTGCATAGACAAAGGTGCTATCTTTAATAGCTTCTTTTATAGAATCAAAAATGATTGCATTTTCAAGAACATCAGTGGCATTACCAGCAAGTGCAGTTGACTCGCCAGATGGAAAAACTCTTGGGTTAACAAGCGATAATCTTTGCAATCCCATAGTCTTCATTGCTCGGGCTACAGAGCCAATATTTCCGGGATGAATAGTATCAACTAAAACTATGTTTATTAAATTTGTTTCCAAAGTCATACAACTATTATCCTCATTTCTATTACAATAGCGACATGTCAAAACAAGCTTTGTTAAATATAAACCTTTTGGCTGCCCGTAAAGGAGCAGCAGAGTTAGAATTTGCTGTAAAAAAAGTCCACAGTTTAGATTCTTCTAAAGGAACTCCAGAAGGATACATTAAAGCAATTGAAAAAAGAGTAGAAGAATTAGTCTTTGAGGAAGTTATGAAATTCCAAAACGAAGATAATTTTTTAAGTATTCATAAAGGACACGTTGAAAATAACTCAAATGTTACATGGGTGCTAAAGCCAATTGATGGTGTTGAAAATTTTATTAACGGATATCCACACTTTTCAATTTCATTATGTTCAATGATCGATCGTGAAATAACAACTGCTGTGGTCATAGACCCAATTAGAAGAGAAGAATTTTCAGCATCTGTAGGTGGTGGTGCAGACTTAAACAACAATAAAATTCGAGCAAGTAAGCAAAATACATTAGAAGACGCGATGCTATCTTTTAAGAAATCTAATAAAAATAGCGAATTCAATTTTGAAAAAGCCTACAAAGAACTCGCTAACCAAAATTTAAATATGCGTGAAAGCGGATGTCTTTCTCTAGATCTATCATACATTGGGGCGGGAAGATTGGATGGAGTTTGGGGTTACGATGTAAGTCTAATAGATTTTGCCGCAGGAGCTTTAATTGCTCAAGAAGGAGGTGCTTTGGCTAGCAATTTCAATGGAGACCCAAAGTTTTTAATGGAAAATAATATTATTTCTGCAACATCAAAAATATATAAATCTATTCTGAAATCAATAAAGCCAAATTATACAAATTAAGGCATTCCATCAAAGTCTGCACCTTCAGGTTCAGGAATTGCTAAATCATCTTGAGTTAATGTTAAAGACATTAACATATTTGCAACAACATATATCGAAGAGTAAGTACCTATCACAACCCCAATTATGAGGGCCAAACTAAAGCCTCTTATTAATTCTCCACCAAAAATGAACAGTGCAAATAATACAAGTAATGTAGTAAAAGATGTGACAAGGGTTCTTCCAAGCATTTGATTAAGTGACAAATCAATCATATCCATAGGCTCCAAAACTCTCTCAGTTCTAAAATTTTCTCTTATTCTGTCTGATACAACTATGGTGTCATTAAGAGAATAGCCTATTACTGCTAGCAGAGCAGCAAGGACTGTTAGATCAAAATCCCATGAAAACAATGAAAATATACCTAGAATTATTACTACGTCATGTGCCAAAGCAGTCACAGCTCCCAGTGCAAACTTATATTGAAATCTAAAAGCAACATACATTAGTATCATGAATAGTGCCACTATCATTCCTAGACCACCCTGATCTCTTAATTCATCTCCAACTTGTGGGCCAACAAATTCGACTCTTTTAAGCTCAATAGGAATTTCTTGATCGCTTAAAATATTAAATATACTTTCTCCAACAGAACTATTACCACTTTGATCAGCAACTTTAATTAAAACGTCTAAATTGGTTCCAAAATTTACAACTTGTGAGTCAGGATATCCATTGTTATCAAGTTCATTTCTTATTGATTCAAGAGAAACGGGAGATTCATAAGATACCTCAATCAAAGTTCCTCCACTAAAATCAAGGCCTAGACTTAAACCTCTTAAACCTAAAGATACGCATGATATAAGAAATAAAGTAATTGAAATAAGCCCAGCTATTTTCCTAAACTTCATAAATTTAAATCTAATATCCATTATATTTTTAGTTCCTGAATATTTTTATTACCGTAGACAAGATTAACCATCGCTCTTGTGCACATAATTGCTGTAAACATTGAAGTAACAATTCCAATTGACAGAGTAATTGCAAAGCCTTTTACAGGACCAGTTCCAATAATATATAAAATCAGCGCAGTAATTAATGTAGTAACATTCGCATCAAAAATTGTTACAAAAGCCCTAGAAAAACCATCTCTTATTGCTGACTGTGGATCTTTTTCTTTTAACTCTTCTCGAATACGCGAGAATATCAGCACATTTGCATCCACTGCCATACCAACAGTTAAAACAATGCCTGCCATGCCTGGTAAAGTTAAAGAAGCTCCTAATAGAGACATTATTCCTGTGATTAAAACTAAGTTTAGAATTAGAGAAATATTAGCTGCAATACCAAAAACTCTGTAATAAAAAATCATGAAAAGAACTACTAATGCAAAACCAATAACAATAGATTTCATTCCTAATTCAATATTTTCTTTACCTAAGCTGGGTCCAACAGTTCTTTCCTCTACAAATTTCATAGGAGCTGCAAGTGCTCCTGCTCTTAGTAGTAAAGCTAATTCACTTGCTTCAGCTGGAGAGCCAACGCCGGTAATCCTGAAGCTTGTTCCCAATACAGCCTGAACGGTTGCAAGGCTAATTATATTTTTTTCGATGTAAGAAGTTTGCTCGATAACTGACTCACCTATTTCATTAGTTACTAACTCTGATTTAGTTTTTTGTTCTACAAATAAAACACCTAAACGTCTTCCAATATTTCCAGAGGTTGCCTTTTGCATTGCACGACCCCCTTCCATATCAAGAGTTATATTGACTTGAGCAAATCCACTTTCATCAAATCCTGTATTTGCATTGGTAACTCTATCGCCAGCAACAATAACAGACCTTTCCAAGAAAGCTGTTTGAAACTCGTTTTCTTTGAAATTAAATTCCTCTTTTCTTAATGGTGAGGTCCTTGAGTTAGCTTCCATTCTAAATTCAAGATTTGCAGTCTTACCTATTATTTTTTTAGCTGCTGTTGGATCCTGAACTCCTGGTAATTGAACAACAATTCTGTTGCCACCTTGTCTTTGCACTATCGGTTCTGATACTCCTAATTCATTAACCCTATTTCTTAAAGTAATTAAGTTCTGTCCAACTGCATAGTCTCTAATTTCCCTTAGTGCTATATCAGAATATTCAAGCATTAAAACATCTGAGCTTGGTCTTTCAGTAATGATGTACTGAACACCATTTATAACTGGGCTATCATCTCTAAATTTTTTTAAACCTTTGTTATAACTTTGATTATCACTAAATTTAAAATGAAGCTTTAAATCCTTAATTGAAGATTCATCAAATTTTATTCTCTCTTCTTTAAAGGTTTTTCTATAGGTTTCTAAAAGCAATTCAAGCCTGCCTTGCTGAGCTGTTTCAATATCTACTTCTAGTAAAAAATGAACTCCACCAGATAAATCAAGACCAAGTTTTACAGGATTGGCTCCAAGATCTTTTAACCATTGAGGAGTTGCTGGCTCTAAAAATAAAGCAATTATTACTTTATCTAATAGAGCATTTTGCAATACTGTTTTTGAACTTAGCTGAGTATCAACATCATTAAACTTGATAACAATCTTATTTTCTCTTAAAAAAATGTCTTCATAATCAGTTTTAGATTCTTCAAGTATGTTTTCTAAGTCATTTAATAGCGATTGATCTGCTGACCTACCTGAATCTGTATAAGCAACTTGAATAGATGGTTGTGTGGGATACAAATTTGGAAGTGCATAAAGTGATCCAACTATCAATACGACTAAAATTAGCAAATATTGATATATGGAAAATTTATTCACTTAACTACTTAATTGATTCTATGGTGCCTTTTGGCAAGATGTTTGCTATTGCTGATCTTTGAAGTTTAAAAACAACATTTTCACTTACTTCAAGAGATACATACTCTCCTTTAATAGCTTTAACCTTTCCAATTATTCCACTTGCTGCAATTACTTCAGCTCCAATCTCTAATTTAGAAAGCATTTCGTTGATTTCTTTGTTTCTTTTATTTTGTGGTCTGATTATTACTATATACATGAATAATAGTAAAAACCCTAAAAAAATTAGTGGTGAAAAAAGTGATGGTGCTGCGCCTTCCATAATTTATCCTATATTGGCCCGTCGGGCATATCTAAATTTCGTTTATTATAAAAGTCTTTTATGAACTTCGCGAATAAATTATCTTTTATTGCGTTTCTAATATCATTCATTAATGACTGGTAATAAGAAATATTATGATAAGAAGCCAACATTGCTCCAAGCATTTCATTAGTTCTATGTAAATGATTAAGGTATGCCCTGCTGTAATTTTGAGATACTTTATTATTACAATTCACATCTATAGGCTCATCACAGTCTTTATATTCTGCATTTCTAATATTTATTACGCCTTCAGAGGTAAATAATTGTCCGTTCCTAGCATTTCTTGTTGGGAGGACACAATCAAACATATCAATCCCATACCTTACAGCTTCAACAATATCCTCAGGAGTGCCAACACCCATCAGATATCTTGGTTTATCCTCGGGCAACTTATCACACATAAACTCTAATATTTCAGTTTTCTCCTGTTTGGATTCACCTACACTTAATCCACCAAGTGCAATTCCATCGAAATCAATTTCAATTAATTTGTTTAGAGACTCTTCTCTTAAATCTTTGAACATGCCTCCCTGTACAATTCCAAATAATGCTGCGTTAGATTTATGCGCAGCTTTGCATCTTTTTGCCCATCTCATAGAAAGTTCCATTGATTTTTTTGCTTCTTCATAAGTTGAAGGATAATCAGTGCACTCGTCAAATACCATAATAATATCTGAGCCAAGATTCTCCTGAATCATAATTGAATCTTCAGGTCGCATGAAAATTTTTTTACCATCATATGGAGAACTGAACTTAACACCATCTTCAGAAATTTTAGCCAAATCGCCAAGGCTCCATACCTGGAATCCTCCTGAGTCAGTAAGAATAGGTTTGTCCCAATTAATAAATTTATGCAGTCCACCTATATTCTTAATTAATTCATCGCCAGGCCTCAGCATAAGATGGAAAGTATTTCCAAGGATAATCTCTGAACCAGTCTCATATAAGTCTTCTACAGTTAAGCCTTTTACAGTCCCATTAGTGCCAACTGGCATAAATGCTGGCGTATTGATTTTGCCATTTGATAGTTGTATTTCAGACGCTCTTGCAAAATTGGCTGTATTTTTAGTTTTAAACTTCATTTTTTTTTAAAAGCATAGCATCCCCATAAGATAAGAACCTATATTTCTCTTGAACTGCGATATCGTATATTTTTTTTGTATTTTCAAAACCAATAAATGCGGAAACTAACATTAATAAAGATGATTTAGGTAAATGAAAATTTGTTATCAGCATATCTACTGCCTTGAATTCAAAACCTGGATATATAAATAAATCTGTATAATCTTTGTAACCTTTTTCTTCGATAAATGCAGTTTCTAAAGCTCTAAGAGTTGTTGTTCCAACAGCAAAAATCTTTTTACCATTATTTTTAGCTTGTTTAACTTTATCCACGATCTCATCATTCACTTCAACAAACTCTTTATGAATTTTGTGATCTTGGATATTTTCAGCTTTAACAGGCTGAAATGTTCCTGCCCCCACACTCAAATTAATAGAAATAATATCAACTCCAATATTTTTTATTTTTTCAAGTAACTCATTATCAAAATGTAAGCCTGCTGTTGGAGCAGCAACTGAATTTTGAAAATCTTTATTTTCATATACGGTCGCGTATCTTTTTTTATCTATTTCTTCATCATGTCTTTTAATATATGGAGGTAATGGAACATGTCCAATATCGTTAAAAATAACAGATGGCGATTGAACAAATTGAACAACAAAAAAGTTATCTTTGCGGTCAATGCATTTTGCCTCATATTGATCAAAGAACATTTTAGTTCCTGCTTTAGGAGGATTCCCTGATCGAATTTGAACTAAAGCATTATTATCATCTAACTCCCTTTCAAGCATTAGCTCAATTAAGCCACCGGATTCTTTCTTTCCATAAATTCTTGCAGGTATTACAGAAGTATTATTATTTATCAGTAAATCTCCTTCATCAAAATAATTTGTTATATCCTGAAATGTTCTATGTTCAACTTCATTTAGTCTAACTAAAAGACGACTCGAACTTCTTGAATCAGTTGGGTAATGAGCGATTAGCTCATCTGGTAATTCGTAATCGAAATCAGACGTTTTCATGTTGGCTGATTTTAAAATAGATAATACTTGGCTACAATGCTCGTCGAGCCCCATTGGCGGAATTGGTAGACGCGCGCGATTCAAAATCGCGTTCCTTCGGGAGTATCTGTTCGACTCAGATATGGGGCACCAATCTAATAAGAGTAAAAAATATATAAATATATCGCATTTAAAATGATTATAAGTTTGTTATAAATTAAATCAAAAATATATTAATTAGTAGTAAAACTACAAAATATACACATAAAAAATACTGTAAAAATAACAAAAAATATAAATTTGACTTTATTTATATTTTTTTTGTTAAATACACTACATCAAGTCGCTTTGCCATAAATTTGGTTAGTTTGGGCACAAACTTTTCTTACATTTTATGGACGCCCGGCAAATGAACTTAAGGAGAAATTATGAACACTTTAAACAGGGTAGTTCTGTTAGTTAGTTTTTTCGTCATTGCCTCATGCGGTGGTGGTGGCGGAGGTGGTGGCTCCGAGGATTCTTACACTCCTCCTGCTCAGACTAACGGTGCGCCTACAATAACAAATACCGTATTTAATATTTCTGTACCAGAAAACCAAACTTCAGCATTTACAATTTCAGCATCGGACCCTGATGGTGACTCCCTCACCTATTCATTATCCGGAACTGATAGTGCTTTATTTAGTGTTTCTTCAAGTGGAGTTGTAACATTTAATACAGCGCCAGATTATGAAAATCCCTCAGACTCTAATGCTGATAATGTCTATGAAGTTACTGCAACTGTTTCAGATGGTTCATTAACTGATTCTGAAAGCTTTATGATTACAGTTACAAATGATACATCTGATGATGTAACCACAGAAGGTTATGATGGAACATTAGTTGCAGCAGGACCTGTTCAAGGAGCAACTGTATGTATTCAAGTAAATACTGGAACCTGTACAGGAGCTCAATTTACTACTACCTCTGCACAAGATGGTACTTTTTCATTAACAGTTGACTCAGGCACTACTGGAGTCCTTCGAGGCGAAGGTGGATTTGACCCTGTTACAAATCTTCAATTTGGTGAGGGCGATAGTCTTGCTCTGAGTCAACCTGTTACTGATCAGAATGTAGTCATTTCAGCAATCAGTGAAATTATGAATGAGTACAATAGTACCGATTATGATTCATTTAAAACAAAATTAGGAATTGATCCTTCGTTTATGATCAGATTTGATAATCCTTTTTCTAATCTTGATAATGCCGCTAATAATAAAGCAGCTGTCATTAATACACAGCTGGTTGTGCTAGGCAAAGTACTAGAAGCAATTCACACGACTACAAGCGGAAGTGTTGGTAATAGAGTTTCGGATGCTATTATAAATAGATCAACAACAGAAACATCTCTTGGCGATACTACCTTTATTAAAGATCTTTTAACAAATTATGACGCTGACTTTTCACCATCTAGTCAACAATTAATCGATTTATCCTCAGGCATATCTGCTTACATGCAAAAAATAAATGCTAATTCCTCTAATTCACAATCGCATTTCATGCAAGTTGGTGTGTCTGAGCTTGCAGTTTTGATGAATTCCGTAATGAGCGGAACAGCATCTTCAACTGAGCTTGATAAATTAGTTTTTAATACAATAGATTGGATTAATGATGATACTTCATGGAATGGGGGAACTATTACTGACAACGAGTCAAACCTCAATGAAATGAACTATACACTTTCAAATAATGGAAGTTCTAACTATGTTGTAGATAATATCAATCCTTCAGATACTGAGTTTATTATTTATGTAAAAGAAGGAGATGTTATTAAATTTGAAGCAACGACTGCTGTTACATCAGGTCATCCGTTTAAGATGTCTACTGTTCAAAACGCTACAAGCTCTGATTCAGGCCAAATTGGAACATCAGAAGGATGGAATCAAGATACGATGACCTTAACAGTTAGCTCATCAACACCAGAAACTCTTTACCCTTATTGCGATTTTCACTCTGGAATGTATTCACAGGGTAAAATTGTAAAAGTATCTTCATATACTCAAGCCAACATTGATGTCACAGGTGTTACAAGCGCTCTTCAAGTTAAGGGAACCGTTGCAACTGGTCCTTTTAAAGGTGCATCTGGTTATACCTATAAAGTATATCTTAATTCTCAGGGTGGGTCAGAACATACTCATACCTTCCATGAATATCCAGGACTAACTTTTTATATGCCTGCCGATCAGGGATATCATGGATCTGAAACATCTAGTACAGATACACCATTTAAAGCAAAATCTCACTACGCAACAACCGGTGATGACAGTATCAGTGATGATTATTAATTTCGTCTAACTGCATATTTAAAATGCGGCCAAATTGGCCGCATTTTTTTAATATCTTCGTAGATTTTTTGCTAGCTTCTTAGCATACTTCTTATAATGCTTTATAGCAGAACTATAATCTTTGGTCTGATAAGTATCAGCTAAAGAATAGCCATCCCAATAATATATTCTATAAATATCATCTTTTTTTAACTCCAGTTCAACTGAAGCTGGGTCTGCGTTTTCATTTGAATTCTCAAAAATAACTACTTTGTTATCAGAAACTTCACAAGAAGTATTATCTAAGTCACTAAAAAAGGACTTATGAAGATTATAAAATTTTATCTTATCTTCACTTATACTTGTTTTGGTCATATGAATGATGCCTGCCAACTTTAAAAGATCTTAATTCTGAATGCTTTGTTTTTCTTCCCCTAACTCTCTTACGCCATAAATTAAAACTATTTCTATTGAGATTGTCTCTCATAATCTTTACGACTTGATCATGGGATAAGTTAAATTGTGATTCAATAGCATCAAATGGAGTTCTGTCTTCCCATGCCATTTCAATAATCCTTGATATGTCAGCTTCGGATAATTTCACTTAATTTGATAATAAGACTATGTTATTAGCTGCATTGTCATAGGTGAAATAAGCATCTTGTAAATGCCTTTTTCCATTAGGTATAAAAGGTTCACGAGCATGAAGAACCCTTAAACTTGCAACTACCAGGGCCTCTCCCCCATTAAGTCTGAAAGTTGAACGATATTTTTTATCATGAACTCTCAATGAAATCTCATGATATGCCTTATAAAATTCTCTTACCCCTTCTTTTCTTGGATCTATCATTTGCATTAATTGATTGGAAAATCTGAAACTTTCAATTGTTCCATCTGTTGCGCACTTAATAAGAGGTGCTTCGGCATATGTTTCATTTTCTTCATCGAATTCTCTAAATGGCACATTAAAATTTTGAAGTATTGAGAAATATTCAGGCATCTCATCTTTTAGATCTTTTGCCACCCTCCAACCGTCAACGATTATAGATTCTCCTCCCTCGCATTCATTTTCTAACATATGCAAGACCTGAATGCTTGGTTGAGATTTATAACTTGCAAAGTCATTATGTGGGGGAAGACCTTTTGGTGTATGCGCTACATTATATACATGACCTGTTACTGAAACATTATGGATTCTTTCAAAAAGGACTTCATTTATTGGTCCCAGCCTTTTAGCAAGAAATTCTAAAGAATTTGATTCCTTTGGTGCACCTTTAAGAATAATTACACCAAATGTTACGAAAGTTTTAAGGGCTTCAAGTGCTATTTCTTTACTATCTAAAAATTCAGTCCAACTATATTTTTTAGGCTGAAATCCCTTTGGCCACTCGCATTGATCTGGATAACGCGGTAAATATGAATTTTTTATTAAATCTATTGGAATAGATGATTCATGGCCGTCAGGCCAAATAATCTTAATATTATTATCAATTTCTTCTACATGCTTTGGAACTATATCTACAGGAACTGAATGCAATAAAAATTGTTTTTCTTGTGTCTCAGTAATTCTGCATTCGTCGCACTGGCAATTGTCTCTTAGCCATAAAAAAGGCAGATCAAATTTATTTTTTTTTACAGTTAAAATTATTGAATCTTCTTTAATTTCAATCATAAATAAATATCAAATCTAGTTGTTTTACCTAATACCTGATAATTAATATTACTATAGTTTTTTCCGTACTTTAAAGGCCTTTTTAAAATAATTTTTTTGTATTCAAGATCAAAAAAATCCTTAACTAAGTTTTCACCGCTATCTGTTAAATTTTCAATCTCTAATATTTTTTTAATATTTTCTAATCTTCCTGATTTTTTATTTTTTTTATTTAAAGATGGATACATAGGGTCCAAATAAATAACATCAAATCCTTTTGACATGCTTTTGTAAACATCCAACGAATTGTCATTTAAAAATACTAAATTTTTTAATTCTGGTATCTTATTTTTAGCCCTTAATATCGCATCCTTAACCAAAGAGTAAATAATTTTACTCTGCTCTACAGCAACAACTTTGTGACCCAATGATAGAAAAATCATTGTATCTGTTAATAAGCCTGCAGTTGAGTCAAATATAGATAGTTGTTTATCAGTCTTGCCTAAAGCTTTTCTTAAGTTTCTCTCATGATTAACTCTTTTGAGTCTCCATCCAAGCGTCCCTTTCAAAAAATCTACGTGCAAAACTTCTTTTGGATTTATAGAATCTTTTACAAAAGATAGTCCATTTGTGTCGTACACAAAATAATTATTAGCAGATGGTTTGTCTCTAACTTCTTCTAATTTAGAAAAGTTTGCAATACTTTTAAATGTTTCTTTGGTGACATCATCCTTGATAAAGATTTGCATCTAAATTATCAATAAAAGTATGCCAAGCAAAAACCTGTATGCAACAAAAGGAATCATTCCTATTTTTTCGACAAGCTTAAGAAATAACTTTATTGTGAAAAAAGCAAAAATCATTGATGTAAAAAAACCGATGCTTGTATTAAGTAAGTCAAAACTAAAATTTCCATTATTTAAATCAAAAATGAGTAAAGTTAATGCGCCAAGAATAGTTGGAATTGCAAGCAAAAATGCAAATTTTGAAGCATCTTTTAGGCTTAATCCAATCAAAAGACCCGCCGTGATTGCTGCTCCAGATCTTGAAGCGCCAGGTATCAAAGCGAAACATTGAAATAATCCAATAAAACCTGCACCTAAAATAGTTATATTAATGAGAGTTTTTTTACCTTTATTATTTAGAAAGGCAAAAAGCAATATTGATGCAAAAATTAAGTTTGAAATTGCAATATCATTAATGCTAAATATCCTTTGGCTAATTAAATCTCTAAAAATAAATCCTATGATAACTATTGGAATGGTGGCGATTATTAATTGTATTACTAAATTTTTATCTTCATTAAAATTATTAGTTTCAAGAAGTGATTTACTCATCAGAAAGATTTCATTTCTAAAGTAATAAACTACTGCTATTAATGTTCCGGCATGAACTGAAATATCAAAATATAATCCTAAATCATTTGAACCAAATATTAGTGTTGGGAACAATAAATGAGCAGAACTAGAGATTGGCAAAAATTCAGTTAAGCCCTGAACTAAGCCTAAAATAAAACTCAATAATATATCATTCATTTAATTTTCTAAATTTAATATCTTCTTCATAAGTTGGGTTAACATTTTTAGGATCAAATCTTTTATCGGCATCTTCAGCAGATAAAAATTTCTCTTTAGCAATTATTACTAGCTCCTCTACATCAAGATTATTTTCAGAATTATCTTCAATTAAAATTAGCGGTTTTTTAAGAGCGGTTGCAACACCTTTTAAAAAACTAGCAGTGATTCTTGTGGCGGTAAATGAATTTTGGTTGTTCTCAAATGCAAATAGATCTATTTCACTTAAATTAAATATTTTTTTATGGCCAATGTTATCTAAAAACATGTCCCAATTTGGTCTATCCTTTCGGTCATGATCCATTGTGAACGAATTAATTTCGTCATTCAGCATTAAACTTATACCTGTTCTATCACCAGAACTTTTTATGGCTAAAATTTTCATATCTATATTTGAGATGATATTTCTGTAAAAACTTCATCGACAGAATTAGAGCCATCCACCTTTATGAATTTTAAGAGTCCAGAGTCGCTTTGACCTTTATAAAAAGTTGTAAGGGGTTTTGTTTGTTCATGATATACATCCAATCTCTTTAGGACTGTATCAGGCTTATCATCCTCTCGTTGAACTAGTGGCTCACCTGTTTCATCATCTAATCCGCTATTTTTTGGTGGGTTATGATCAATATGATAATTTCTTCCCGATGCAGGGTGGACTCTTCTACCAGACATTCGTTTAACAATGATTTCATCCTCTACAAAAATTTCAATTACATGTGTAAAGTTAATTTTCATATCAGCAAGCTGCTCAGCCTGTCCTATTGTTCTTGGAACGCCATCAAACAGAGATCCATTTTCACAATCTGGTTTTAGAAGCCTTTCTTGAATTAAAGAGCCAATAATATCATCAGAGACTAAGCCACCAGAATCAAGTATCTCTGAAACCCTTGCACCTAAGTTACTACCTGATGCAACAGCCTCTCTAAGCATATCGCCAGTACTGATTTTTGGAATATCACATAAATCGCATATCAAATCTGCTTGAGTACCTTTACCTGCTCCAGGAGGCCCTAATAAAATAATATTATTCATTTTTCTAATACCGCAATAGCAATTGCATAATCTCTCTCATCTGCAAGACTAACATGTGTTCTAGTTATACCCAAGTCACTAATAATTTTCTCAAGTTTGTTAAGTGCATTAAAAATTGGAGCTCCATTTTTATCTCTAAGTATTTCAATATTTTTAAAATTAGTATCATTTCTAATGCCTGTTCCAATTGCTTTTGCAATTGCTTCTTTAGCCGCAAATTGTTTTGAAATATAAACAATCTTTTTTTGATTTGTTAAAGAATCATAAAATTCTTTTTCATTATGACTTAGTATTTTAGATGCAAACTTGTCTAGTGACGTCATGGTCTTAATTCTCTTAATTTCTACTATGTCTGTTCCAATTCCAAATATCATTTTTTTATTGATTTAAAGATTTTTCGACTAGCAAGGTCTTTTCCTTCAAGGCAAATGCCTATTGCTTTGGTTGTGATTTCTTTAAGGTATTTTAAAGGAACATCTTCAAGCTTTCGTTTTTTAATACTCAAAATATCTTTGCCCTTGAAACTTGAGCTATTTGATTTCCTAAATCCTCTTTCCGATACAAATACATATGATAATTCTGCTTCAATTGGTTCATTTGAATCAATTTCTGAGTCATAATCAAATCCGTATCCAAGCATATCAAGTAAATCTAGCTCAAAATGTCTAAGAGAAATCTCAATATTATTATTTTCATTAATTTTTTTTAGAAATTCGTCATATAAAACAAACAATTCCTCATGTTTAGCATCTTTTGGAAGAAGCTTCATAAGAAGTTCATTTATATAAAGCAGACTATAGCTAACCTTTGAAAAAGTATTAGAGTTACTTGCTAAGTCCCTATCAATACTTGTAAGTGTTTTTAATTCAGATCTTCCTGAGTAAGTTATTTTTAATTTTTGAAATGGTACTAAATAACCAAAAAATTTAGATTTTGGTTTTTTTGCGCCCTTAGCTATAAAAGATATCTTGCCGCTTTTTTGAGTAAAAACATCTGCGATAATACTTGTTTCACCGTAAGATCTTTGATGTAAAAGGAAACAATTATCATTGTTACTTTGACTCATAATTGCCTCCAACTCCGAGGCTTTGAATAAAACCTGAGTCTGTGTTCCATTTCTTTTTAACTTTTACCCAAGTTTTAAGAAAAACTTTTTTATTAATAAGTTTTTCTATATCAGACCTAGCCTGCTTACCAATTTGTTTAAGCACTTCTCCACCTGAACCAATTACAATTTGTTTTTGTGAGCTTCTATTTACATATATGGTTGCATAAATTTCAGTTAGGTCATTTTTATCATCAATTTTTTCTATTTCAACAAAGGTATCATGCGGAAGCTCATCTCCAAGCTTTCTGATAATTTTTTCTCTTACAAGCTCAGAAAAAATAAATTTTTGATCATTTTTATGAAAAATTAAGTCATCTGAATAAATATGAGGATTTTGTGGAATATTTTCTTTAATGACGGATATAAGCTGATCTAAGCCATCTTTTGTCTTTGCAGAGACCAACATAATTTCTTGAAACTTATGAATTGAAGCAATCATCTCAAGAAATGGAAGCAATTTATTTTTATTTTCGACTTGATCGATTTTATTTATTACGCAAAAGACTTTTTGATTTGTATCTTTCAACTTTTTAATAATTAATTCATCATTTTTATCAAAACTCAGTCTTTGAATTACAAAAAGAACTAAATCTGAATCCTCAATGATACTTTGCGCTGATCTGTTTAGAATTTTGTTCATAGTTTTTTCTGACTTAATATGCATACCAGGGGTATCAATAAAAATCATCTGTTTATTTTTATGGGTTTTAACTCCAAGAATATTATTTCTTGTAGTTTGAGATTTTCTTGAAGTGATAGAGACTTTTTTTTCTAAAATTGCATTGAGAATTGTAGATTTACCAACATTAGGCTTACCTATAATTGAAATATAACCACAATATTCTTTAGGCATTATTCTTTTTGAGATGTGATAAGGCTTCCTTAGCAACTGCGATCTCAGCCTGCCTTTTAGAATTTCCAGAAGCTTCAAATAAACCTTCAGCTAATTCGAGTCTGCAATCAAAGCCGCTATTAGATTCGCTTGTTACATATTTAGGGAGTTTTAACTTTTTTGATTGAAGCAGTTCCTGAAGCTCTGTTTTAGAATCTCTAAACTCTTGGTCTGCTTCAATAATTGATAGCTCTTTAGAAAATAATTTTAGGATAAAGTTATCTACACTATCCCAGTTGCTATCAAGAAATACTGCTCCAATAATAGATTCAATTGATCCTTCTAAAATTGAGAATTTTCTGCTGTCAGATAAATTTGCAGTGCCTTTGGATATTTCAATATATTGAACTAAATCTAATTCAGATGCTTTTTTTGAAAGAGTTTCTCCTTTGACAATAAATGATCTCATTCTTGTCAATAATCCCTCTCTTTCATTAGGAAATTTTAAAAAAAGATATTTCGATATAGACGAATTTAGAACTGAATCACCTAGGTATTCTAATCTCTCATTATTACTTTTATTATTGAAGCTTTTATGAGTTAAAGCTAACTTTAATAGATTAATGTCTTTAAATTCGTAATCGATGCTTCTCTGAAGATCTTTTAATGACATTAGTTAATTTTCCCAGCTTTCTCAAATGATGGCAGGCAAAACCAACACTCCCAAGTCATCCATAGGTAATCTGCCCTGCCAAAGAAATTTTCCCTTGGAACAAATCCAACATCTTTAGTGCTGTCGTTAGAATTATCTCGATTATCACCCATTACAAAATAATGGCCTTCAGGTACAGTCCATTCTTGCGGGAACTGATTATTTTGTCCTCTTATATTCCTAATAACATAGCTTGCTTTTCCAATATTTTCTGAATACAAGTCCCCGATAGCTTCTGATTCTCTGGTTTGAATAGTTCCATTACTAAGTCTATATCTTTTTTTTAATAAAATTTCTTCAGATTCAATAAATTTTCTATCTAAAGCTTCTCCATTTATATAAATTTGCTTGTTAATAATTCTCACTACATCTCCAGGCATTCCAATTAGTCTTTTAATATATGGAACAGGATTGTGTTTTGGAATAATTACAACGGCATCTCCATACTGTGGATCTTTAACAAAAAATTTTGGCATGCCTATTCTTTGCACCTTAAGACCATATGCAAATTTATTTACTAATAAAAAATCTCCTTTCTTTAACTGAGGCTCCATTGATCCGGATGGAATTTGATATGGCTCATATAAGAAAGTTCTCAAAATAAAAATCAAAAATATTGGTATGAAGTAGCCTCTTGAGGTTGAGACTATTTCTTTATTTTTTAAAATATAACCGATTATTATTATTATCAAAGATATTAAAGATCCAAAAAGTAAAACAATACCCAAGTCACCTGAGTTATAAAAAATACTCAGTAATAGAGCTAAACCAGATATAAGAGAAATAGACGAAATATACCTTACAACAAAAGGCTCAACTTCATTTTTTTCAATAGAAAATTTTATCCAACTAAAAAGGCAAATGGCCATGCCTATTAATCCTAAAATAAATAGTGGATCAGTTAACATTTATTGCTCCGAGTTAAAATAATTTAAAAAAGCGTCTTGAGGTATTGATACTTTTCCAAGTTGTTTCATTTTCTTTTTACCTTGTTTTTGTTTTTCTAACAATTTCATTTTCCTGGTAACATCACCACCATAAAGCTTAGCAGTTACATTTTTTCTATAAGCTTTCACCGTCTCTCTAGATATAATTTTAGCACCAAGCGCTACCTGTATAGGAACATCAAACATTTGTCTTGGAATTAATTTTTGAAGATTCTTTGCTATTTCTCTGGCTTTTGATGTAGAAAATGATTTATGTACAATCATTGATAATGCATCGATCTTATTATTATTTATTAAAACATCGATCTTGGTTAAATCTGACTTTTGAAAGCCTATTAGAGAGTATTCTATTGAAGCAAAACCTTTGGTCGAAGATTTAATTTGATCAAAAAAGTCAATAATTACTGAAGATAATGGCATTTCAAAGATGATTGAAACCTGATTGCCAAAATATTTCATATCTTTTTGAGTACCTCTTTTTGAGGTACATAATGTAATAATATTTCCAACGTATTCATTTGGAGAAATAATCGTGATATTAACTATAGGCTCCCTAATCTCATCTATTTCGTTAGGAGTTGGCAGTTGAGAGGGGTTATCACACTTTAAAATCTCTCCATCAGTTTTTAATACCTCATACTCCACTGAAGGTGCTGTTGATATTAAATCAAGATCATATTCTCTCTCAAGTCTCTCTCGAACAACCTCCATATGGAGTGTGCCTAGAAAACCGCATCTAAAACCAAAACCCAATGCATCTGAAACTTCGGGCTCATATATTAAAGAAGAGTCATTTAAAACTAATTTTGATAAAGCGTCTCTAAATTTTTCATAATCATCTGAATTTAGTGTGAACAAAGATGCAAAAACTTTTGGATTTACTTTCTTAAAGCCTGGTAAAGCATAAGTAGACTCGTCATTGAAATCAATTAAAGTATCACCAACCGGGGCTCCCTTAATATCTTTTATTCCGGCAACTAGATATCCTACTTCACCTGCAGAAAGTTCTTTTTTTGATACCTTTTTAGGAGAAAAAATTCCAATATCATCAACGATGTGTGATTGACCATTTGAGTGAATTTGGAACTTTTGACCTTTTTTAATAGTTCCATTCTTAATTCTTATCAATGAAACCACTCCTAAATATGAGTCAAACCAAGAATCGACTATCAACGCTTGTAATTTTGCACTAGGGTCGCCTTCAGGACCTGGAATCTCATCTACCAATTTTGCTAATAAATCATCTATTCCAACACCAGTTTTTGCGCTAACCAAAGGTGCCTCAGAAGCATTGATACCTACCATTTCTTCTATCTCTAATTTCACTCTTTCTGGCTCAGCTTGAGGTAAATCAATTTTATTAATAACTGGAACAACTTCTAGTCCCTCTTCAACAGCCGTGTAACAATTAGCTAGTGTCTGAGCCTCAACGCCTTGTGATCCATCAACAACCAAAAGAGCACCTTCACATGCAGATAGTGATCTTGAAACTTCATATGAAAAATCAACATGTCCTGGTGTATCAATAAAATTTAAAAGATATTCCTCACCATCTTTTTTATATGTCAGAGACACTGCCTGAGCTTTGATCGTTATTCCGCGCTCTCTTTCAATGTCCATAGAATCAAGGATTTGGTCAGCCATTTCTCTTGATGAAAGTCCTCCACAAACCTCAATTAATCTATCAGACAGTGTCGATTTACCATGATCGATATGTGCTATGACTGAAAAATTTCTAATGTTCTTCATAATTTGCAGCTATTTTACAAGCAAACTGCAAAAATAAGTAAAGAATAGTATTTATTAATTTAGTGTTACTGAGCGAATTAGCCTTGTGCCATTTCGTATTAAATGAATGGCTATCTTATTATTAGAAGAAAAATTACTCAGGGCTTGATTAAATGAATCTACATCATAAACCATATATTTTTGTCCTTTGTATTGGATCATTGTGATTACGTCGCCACGATTAACTTTACCTGATGCTGCTGAACTAGGATTTACTCTAGAAACTATTACACCTTCTGGCATATTTGTCATTGAAGGATTGTCTCTATCAATATCAGCAACTTTTAATCCAAGAGGGTCTGATGATTGTTGTGTTTTAGCTGGAATAAATTGCTCACTAGCTATTGGGAGCTCACCTAGTACAAAATCTAAAGTTATTTCTTTTCCATCTCTGATAACTTTTGCTTTTGCTCTTGAGTCAGGCTTAATCTGACCAACAACATGCGGAAGATCAGAACTGAACTTAATTTCTTTACTATCAAATTCAATTATTACATCTCCAGGAACCAATCCTGCATTGTCAGCTGATTCACCCTCTTCTACATCATTAATAAGAGCTCCATAGGGCTTATTCATACCTAAAGCATCTGCTAAATCACTATCAACTTCGCTCATTCTTACTCCTAAGTAGCCCCTTGATACTTCACCATTATTAATGATCTGATCTGCTACATCCAAGGCAACATTTATTGGAATAGCAAATGCTAAACCTTGATATCCACCACTCCTTGAGTATATTTGAGAGTTTATGCCAACAACATCTCCATCGAGGTTAAAAAGTGGTCCGCCAGAATTTCCTGGGTTTATGGCAACATCGGTTTGTAGGAATGGAACATAATTACCAATATTATTATTTTGAATACTTCTTCCCTTAGCGCTTACGATTCCAGCCGTAACTGAAAAATCAAAACTAAATGGTGATCCAATAGCTATTACCCAATCGCCAACATTTAATTTATCACTATTGCCTAAATTCACAGCAGGTAAATCATTTCCATCTACCTCAAGTACAGCAAGGTCTGACAATGGATCAACGCCAACAACCTCCGCTTTATACTCTCGCCTATCTGACAAGGAAACAACAACTTCTGTTGCATCTTCAACAACATGAAAATTAGTTAGAATATAGTTATTTTTTAGAATAAATCCTGAGCCAAATGAAACTGATTCTCTTTTTTGTTGAGGCATTTCACGAAAATCTCTTGGAATTCCAAATCTTTCAAGCATTTCATCAGGTATGCCACCGTAACCAAAAGAAGATCTTTGCGAAACTTCTTTCTTTGCTGTGATATTAACTACTGCAGGTGCAGATTGATCAACTAATTCTGAAATATTGTCTGGAAGTTGAGCATAAAGACTTACAGAAGAAGTAAAAATAAAGATTAAAAAGCTTTTTATTAATGTTTTCATAAGTTCGTAGGTGTTATCTATCTAATGATTTAGCAATTTCTAAAGCTGATTTTAATGATATATTGCCATATAGTGTTATAACTCTTCCATTTTCAAGCGGAACTAGATAAATCATTTTGTTTCCATGTTTCCAATATCTCACTTTTTTAAGACCAAAATCTTGATTTTCAATACGTAACTGAAATTTTTCTTTTCCTTTTATATATGACAAGCCATCACTCATGTTGACATTAAATCCAACATTTCTTAAATCAACTTGACTTGAAGAATTCATATAATTTGGATCATTTAACACCTTCAGAACATGGTCAGTGATGTATTCCTCAGATCTTTGAGCGATTAATTGTGCTTCTTTACTATTTATCGCAGAAGATATTTGATTCGATGAATCGATATTTTCATTCAATCTGAAGAAATCTGAATAATTCATAAACGTAAGAGTTAGTAGCACTGTTGCTGCAGCAGTAAGCCCATTAGAAAGCCAAACATTAGAGAAAATGTTCTTAAATAAATGTCTGTGAACAGTTTTTGGTTTTAATTTACTTGATCCTTGATTAACGGCGACATTTATAAGACTGTATAAAGATAATTGCTTTTGCATGTCTTTATTGCTGTTAACAATTTCAATCAATTCATCAATTTCAGAGCTATTTAACTCTCCGTCGTACATTGCAGAAATTTTTTCTTTAATGTTATTCATTATTAGTTATTTCCTTTTCTATAAAATCAACTATTGATTCTCTAGCTCTAAAAATTCTAGAGCGAACTGTCCCTATTGGTGTTTCAGTAATTGCAGCAATATCTTCATAGCTCTTTCCCTCGGACTCTCTTAATACAAATGCAGTCTTCAGTGATTCAGGCAATGAATCTATGAAATAACTTATCTCCTCAAGTGATTCATTATGAATTATAGCTGATTCAATATCATCAAAAGAACTAATTTCTATTTCTGTATCTTCAATTGAAGTATTTATTTTTTGTTTTTTAAATCCTGAGCTAGTAACAAAGTTTTTGGCTAGATTGATGGCAATTCTGTAAACCCATGTGAAAAAAGCACTGTCTCCTCTAAATGTGTCGAGTTGTTGCCAAACTTTGATGAAAGTTTGTTGTGACAAATCTTCAGAGTCCTCTTTTGATTTGATAAAAGAAAAAATAGAAGCATAAACTCTTGGATAATACTTGTTCATCAGAATATTAAATGCTCCATGATTGCCTTTTTTTGCCTTTTTTATTAATTCGGAATCAATATCACGTGAATTTTCTTTCATATAAATATGTTTCCTATTTTTCTGACAAGTAAATTGCCTAAAAGTTTCCTTGTTCTGTAAAATTTTTTAAATTTTCATTAATAAAACTTTCGTGATCTTTATTACCTATGGGATGATTCTTAAAAATAAAGTCATATAGTTTTTGATCATCATAATCTAATATCTCATCAAATAGAGATAAATCGTTATTATTGAGATTTTTTATAGAATTTTTTGAAAACTCTCTTAAAAGTAAGTCGATTTCTCTCATTCCTCTTCTACATTTCCACTTAATTCTGTTTATTTCTTTGCTCATTGGTTAAAATAAAGTTTTATTTCATAATTTTACTTGAAAATAGACACTGATAATAACCTTATAATCCCAGGATCACTTGAATTAAGTGACTTGAAAGCTCTAAAAGTTGTAGGAGAACTCAATAAAGTTGAAGATTTCCTTCAAGGACAGCTTACGTCTGATATAAGTCTGCTAAATAATGATGCATCTCAATTATCATGCATATGCGATCATAAAGGACTCGTTATGGCTGATTTTATTGTGTTAAAGCAAGATAATGAGTTTTTCATATTAATTCAAGAAGATTTCATTAGTATTTTTACAGGTGAGTTAGAGATCTTTGCAAAATTTGGATCTGTGAGCTTTGATATTTGTGATCATAAGATTATTGGTGAAATTCATAATAAAGGTGATTCAAATAATTTTTACTACTCAAATAATGAGTTTGAATTGAGCTTATGCCTAAAAAATTCAAACTATAAGAACAAAAATTCTATTAATTTAGATATGTGGAATGCTGCCAACAAAATATTAGGTATTTTTCATCTTGATAAATCTGATTCTGGTAAGTTTAGACCGCTTGAAATAAATTTTGATAAGCACAGGGTCTCTTTTGAAAAAGGATGCTTCAGAGGGCAGGAGATTGTCGCTAGGATGAAATATTTAGGTATTGATAGAAGAAAATTTTGTACTTTTATTGTTAATAATGATTTTATTGAAAATAATCTTATTAAATCTATTGGAGAAATTATTAATTTAGATAATAAAAAAGTGTTTAATGGAATTATAAAGAAAGATGACATTGAAGAAGTGAAAAAAATTTCTGGAATTATTTCAATTTTATAAAATTACCAAATAATTTTATCTAAATTATGTTTTTCTAAATATTTATTACATTTTGAAAAATGTTTTGAACCAAAAAAACCCCTGTATGCAGATAATGGTGATGGATGTGCAGACATTAGAATTAAATTATTTTTACAATCAATAAATTTTAAATATTTTTTTGCATGATTCCCCCATAAAATAAAAACTATATTTCTTTTTTTTTGCAAAACTTTTAAAGTTTCTATTATAAAAATTTCCCAACCAATATTAGAATGTGATCCGGGTTTTGATTCTTCAACAGTCAAAGATGAATTTAGCAAAAGCACGCCTTGTTTTGCCCAACTCACCAGACAACCATCACGATTTTTAGATTTACCTACATCATTTTCAATTTCTTTATAAATATTTTTTAATGATGAAGGTGTTGGTTGATTTGGTCTTACTGAAAACGCCAACCCATTTGCAACATCTTTTTGAAAATATGGATCTTGTCCAAATATCACTACTTTTGTTTGTGAAAAAGAACAGTATTTGAATGCGTTAAAGATTTCATTGTAAGGTGGGTAAATGGTTTTATTTTTTTTTATTTCTTTAATTATAAATTTAACTGGAGCATCAATAAGTGACGAAAATTCAGTCTGTTCAAATAATTTTTTCCAATGTTCTGGTATAAGTGAATTAATGTTTTTTTTGTTCATTTTTACTAAAAATTTTATCCACAGAAACTGTGGATAAAGTTATGGATAACTTTATTTATACCATATTAAGTGGCTTAAAATAAGGGTTTTTTCTAAGTTGTATAAATTTTGTACAAAAAACATAAATATATCCTTATATCAGTAGTTTACGTGTTTTTTATAAGTTATATGCATAAAATTTATAACAAAATATAATGACTCTAATAACACTCTTTTATTCTGTTGACAAGTATATTTTAAATAAAGTTATAAAAATTAAATATTAAGACAAATGTTTTTACAAAATTTGAAATTTTTTAGCAAATTCTTACACTAAAAACTCTTTTCATTTTTTTTATAGTATCTATTAGTTTCTTTGATGGCTCTGGCTGTAGGTCAATTAAAGTTATAGCAATTTCATTTCTACTTTTGTTAATCATGTCAGCAATATTAAGATTTTCTGAAGCAATTTCTCCAGTTATACGACCAATTACACCAGGCTCATCTTTGTGAACTATAACTAGCCTATTTTCTGTTGTCCTTCCAAGTTTAACTCTAGGAAAATTAACAGAATTTATTATTTCTCCATCTTTTAAAAATCTATTTGCTTGTTCTGCTGCCATGATTGCACAATTAACTTCTGCCTCTTGAGTGCTTGCACCAAGATGAGGCATTAAGATAACATCTTCGTGTTCATTTGATCTTTTTATCATTTCTGGTGTTGGGAAATCAGTTACAAAACAACTGATATTTTTATTTATTAGAGCTTCTAAAACATCTTTATTATTTACGATAGCTCCCCTTGATAGGTTGATTAACTTTGCCCCTTTTTTTATATGCTGAAGGTTATCTTTCGCAATTAAGTTTTTTGTTTCATCCACCAAAGGAACATGAATTGAAATGTAATCAGAATTAGATAATAAATATTTTAAATCGTCTGCTTTCTCAACTTCTTTTGGTAATTGCCAAGCAGAATCGATAGAGATATTTGGATCGTATCCAATAATTTTCATTCCCATGCTCTCAACTGATTGGGCTAAAAGAGATCCAATTGACCCTAATCCAATTATTCCAATCGTTTTACCTTTTAACTCACTTCCTTTAAACGTTTTTTTATTTGACTCAACCAAGTTATTTACATCATTACTGTTTTTTTCTTTAATATTTTGTGTAAATTTGTGGCCTTGAATAATACCTCTTGAAGATAACAACAGCCCACAGATAACAAGTTCTTTGACTGCATTAGCATTTCCTCCTGGAGTATTAAATACCACAACACCCTTTTCGGTAGCCATACTTAGAGGAATATGGTTGACACCTGCCCCAGCTCGACATACACATTTTAGTGATGGATTAAAGTCTTTCTCAATAAGATTATGACTTCTTATAATAAGTGCATCTGGATCATTCTCATTTTCTATAAACCCATTGTCTTTTAGACAATTAATTCCTTGCAGAGCAATATTATTAAAGATTTTATATGTATACATTTCGATAAGATTAATTAAAACATTAGTAGAAAAACAGAAGCATTATATACAAAATTGACATATATTAACTGTACATATGAGTATTCACATTAATAATTTAACTTTCTCTCATGGTGATTCTACGCTATTGCATGATTTATCTTTCTCAGTTGAAAAAAATCAAATAGGTTTCGTGTCAGGAAATAGTGGGATTGGTAAAAGCACCCTCTTTAATATAATTGCAGGACTTATTCTGCCTGAAAAAGGCAAAATAATGCTTGATGATATGCTTCTCAATGATAAAAATTTCTCACTAGAGACTGAAAAAAGGAAGGTTGGTTATGTTTTTCAAGATTTTGCATTATTCCCTCACATAAATGTTAAAAGAAATATTCAATATGCAATTTCCTCCGAAGTAAGTGAACTCTTTGATGAATTAATATCAAAACTGGGTCTATTAGAGCTTTTAGATAAAATGCCCCATGAATTATCTGGCGGTCAACAACAAAGAGTGGCTCTGCTAAGAGCTATTTTTATGAAACCAAAAATTCTTCTTTTGGATGAGCCGTTTTCGAACCTTGATAAAGATAATATTATTGCTGCTCAAAAAATAATAAGTCAAATCATAAGCTTATATAATATACCTTGCCTACTCATATCTCATGAAATTCAATCAACTGAAAATTTTCGAATAGATAAAGAAATTATAATCAGTTAGATGATAGCGATTTTTCAACATATGATCTCCAATCATTAAAGGTTCTATCATAAGTTTCTGTTAATTCAGTATTTGGTGTAAAAACATTCACATCATCGTTTTTTGTACCATAAATACTTAATCCAGAAGCAAGCATGCAAACTTTACAAGCGCCAATAGCAGTTGATTCCACATTTTTTGGTTGAATGATTTTTTTATTAAGAGTATCAGCAAGTAGTTGACAAAATGCGTTATTTTTCACCATGCCGCCATCTACTGACAGATTAGTTATTTGGATATCATACTCTTGCAAAATAGAAGTAATCTCTTTTGTTTGAAAAGAAATTGAATGAAATGCTGCAGTTACCATATCTTCGATCGAGGAATCCTGAGTAAGACCATAAAAACCCCCTCTGATATCTGAATTCCAATGAGGAGCGCCTAAACCATTAAAAGCTGGTAAGAAAAGAACATTATTGCTATTTCCTTTCTTATTAAGATATTTCTCGCTATCTTCTGCGCTTTCAAAAAATTTCATTTTATCTCGGAGCCATTTAATTATGGTTCCAGATGAATAAATACTGCCTTCAATAGCATAATGAACTTTATCACCTAATTGATATGCCACCGTTGTAAGCAATCCTTCATCAATATTTAAGGGCTTTTCTTCAGTATTTACCATTAAGAAGCAACCCGTTCCATATGTAGATTTCATATCGCCATTATTAAAGCAACCTTGCCCAACAAGAGCTGCTTGCTGGTCTCCAATAACACCTCTAATAGGAATTTCACAATCATTTATTTTTAAATTACCAAAATCGCCATCACAACTTAACACTTTAGGCATCATGGTTTTGGGTATTTCAAATAATTCCAATAGCTCATCATCCCATTCCATACTTTTTATATTAAAAAGCAATGTTCTTGACGCGTTTGTAACATCTGTGAAATGATTTTTTTCTTTAGAAAGCATATAAATAAGATATGAATCAACAGTTCCAAACAATAATTCACCCCTACTTGCTTTTTCTCTTGCGCCGTCAACATTATCTAGAATCCATTTAATCTTTGTTGCTGAAAAATATGGATCAAGAAGTAGTCCTGTTTTTTCTTTTATGACTGGTTCATGCCCGTTTGATTTCAGATATGAGCAATATTCATGTGTTCTTCTATCTTGCCAAACAATTCCAGGATAGATTGCTTCACCAGTTGATTTTGACCAGACTATTGTCGTTTCTCTTTGGTTTGTAATACCGCACGCCTCGAGACCTATATCAGCGCTTACAACTTTTTTAAGTGTATTTGTAACTGTTTCTATTATTTTCATCGGCTCTAGCTCAACCCAGCCATCCTCTGGATAAGTAAGATCATATTCTTCTTGCGCATCTGTCACTAAATTTAAATTTGCATCAAAAATTATTGATCTTGAACTTGTGGTTCCTTGATCTATTGATAAAAAGTTTTTCATATCATCACTCCAATGCTAATTATCCACAATTTATACACTTATTTCCAACAGTATAAAAACACCTTTTATACACTATATTGTGCAAAAAAATGAAATTGTCACAATATATTGTGTTTTTTTACTTGATTCTTTATCCACAATAAGTATAGTTAGTCGGTAGGAGAAAAAATTTACATTACTGCAGAATTACTTAAATTTTTCCAAAAAAAGAAAAAATAAAACTTTTGATAAAAGAAGATGAATAGCGGATAAAGAAAAAATGGAAGTTCAACAACAAAATCAGAAAGAAAATATTAATCAATCCATAAGTGAAATAGAAACAACAGCACCAGGAAAGCTAAGAGTAATAAAAAGAAATGGGAAAGTTGTTCCCTTTGAGGACGACAAAATAAAAGTGGCTATAACTAAAGCATTTTTAGCTATTGAATCTGGAAATGCAGCAGCAAGTGAAAGAATACATAAAAAGGTTGGTGAACTTACAGATGCTGTAGTAGAGGTTTTTAAGAGGCGAATGCCCTCAGGAGGAACCCTTCATATAGAAGAGATACAAGATCAAGTAGAACTTCAGCTCATGAGGTCAGAGGAACTTGATGTTGCAAAAAGTTACATACTTTACAGAGCAGAAAGAACACAAGAAAGAAAGAAGGAAAAGGTTGAAATAGATCTACCTGATGTTCCAAGTATAAATATTACAAAAAGCGATGGAAGCTTGGTGCCTCTTGATGTGGAGAAAGTTGCAGGATTAATAAGTGATGCGTGTGAAGACTTGGAAGAAGTATCAGTTAATGAGGTTTTAGATGAAGCCTTAAAAAATTTATATGACGGGGTGTCAATTTCAGATATGAGAACAAGTCTTGTTATGTCAGCAAGAACAAAGGTTGAGAAAGAACCTAATTATTCTTTTGTAACAGCAAGAATACTCATGGATCAAATAAGAAGTGAAGCATTGAATTTTCTTGGTGTTGCTGAAGAATCAACATATCAAGAAATGGAATCAAACTATCCAAAAGCATTTAAGGCGTACATAGATAAAGGAATAGAGCTTGATATATTAAACCCTGAACTTGAAACCTTTGACCTTGAGAAGCTTGGAAAGGCAATTGATTTTACTAGAGATAATCAATTTACATATTTAGGCCTACAAACCCTTTATGACAGGTATTTTATTCATTGTGATGACGTAAGATATGAGCTACCTCAAGTATTTTTCATGAGAGTTTCAATGGGACTTGCTATAGAAGAAGAAAACAGAGAGGAAAGAGCAATAGAGTTCTACAAGCTTCTTTCTAGCTTTGATTACATGAGTTCTACACCAACATTATTCAACTCTGGAACAAAAAGACCACAATTATCTTCATGCTATCTAACAACAATACCCGACGACTTAGATGGTATTTTCTCAGCAATGAAAGATAATGCATTATTGTCAAAATGGGCTGGAGGCTTAGGTAATGATTGGACTCCAGTAAGGGCCATGAATTCTTACATCAAAGGAACAAATGGAAAAAGTCAGGGTGTGGTTCCCTTCTTAAAAGTTGCAAATGATACTGCTGTTGCAGTAAATCAAGGCGGTAAAAGAAAAGGCGCTATGTGTGGTTATTTAGAGACTTGGCATTTGGATATTGAAGAGTTTTTAGAGCTTAGAAAAAATACTGGCGACGAAAGAAGAAGAACACATGATATGAACACTGCAAACTGGGTGCCTGATCTATTTATGAAAAGAGTGGAAAAAGACGAAAACTGGACACTTTTTTCACCTGGAGAAACACCAGAACTGCATGATCTTATTGGTAAAGCTTTTGAAGAAAAGTATGAAGAATATGAAGAAAAGGCAAAAAATGGTGAAATGGATCAATTCAAATCTGTTCCTGCAAAAGAGCTATGGAGAAAAATGCTTACAATGTTATTCGAAACAGGTCATCCATGGATTACATTTAAAGACTCTTGCAATCTAAGATCACCGCAACAGCACTCAGGAGTTGTTCATTCATCAAATCTTTGTACTGAGATCACCCTAAATACAAGTGCTGATAATGAAATTGCTGTTTGTAATTTAGGCTCCGTTAACCTTGCAAATCATATGAAAGATGGAAAACTTGATGAAGAAAAAATTAAGCAAACTGTTTCAACAGCTATAAGAATGTTAGATAACGTCATAAACATTAATTATTATTCTGTTGATACTGCTAAAAATTCAAACTTAAAACACAGGCCAATAGGACTTGGTCTTATGGGTTTCCAAGATGCACTTTATTTACAAAATATACCTTACTGCAGCGACGAGGCTGTAGATTTTGCAGATAGAAGCATGGAACTAATAAGTTATAACGCAATATATGCCTCAACAGAGCTGGCAAAAGAAAGAGGCGCATATGAGAGCTTTAACGGATCCTTATGGAGCAAGGGGATACTTCCAAAGGATTCATTAAATATTCTTGAGGAAAACAGAGGAAGTGAGTATCTAAATGTTGACAGATCTGAAACATTAGATTGGGAGACACTAAGAAAGAAAGTTAAAAAAGATGGGATGAGAAATTCAAATGTTATGGCAATTGCGCCGACAGCTACTATCTCTAACATCACTGGAATAACACAATCAATTGAACCTACATATCAAAACTTGTATGTAAAATCTAACTTGTCAGGCGAGTTTACGATTGTAAATCCTCATCTTGTAAGAAAATTAAAAGAATTGGATTTATGGGATGATGTAATGATTAATGACCTAAAGTATTTTGAAGGAAGCTTGTCAGAGATTTCAAGAATACCTGAAGACATTAAGAAGCTTTTTTCAACTGCATTTGAGGTTGAGCCAAGGTATATCGTTGAATCTGCAAGCAGAAGACAAAAATGGATAGACCAGGCTCAATCACTAAATTTGTATATTGGAAATGCTGATGGTAAAAAGCTAGACATAACATACAGAATGGCGTGGTATTCAGGTTTAAAAACAACCTATTATCTAAGATCGATTGCAGCGACATCAACAGAAAAATCTACAGTTCAACAGGGAAAATTAAACGCAGTAAGTTCTGACGCAAGTCAGGCTTCAACAAAAGAGCTGGGTGCACCTGCACCTGTTCCAACAGCATGCTCACTGGATGATCCAGATTGTGAAGCATGTCAATAAATTAAAAGGAGAAAGAAATGTTAAATTGGGATGAATACGGAAAAGATGAAAATTCCACACCTCCGGTTGTATCAGAGCCAAAAACTGAAGTAGTTAATCAAACTACTGAGGTTAAACAACCTGAACCTCCTCAGCCAGCTGAGTCTGCAGTATCTACCGAACCATCTAATATCGGTGAAGGATCTAGAGCAGAAGCAGCCCGTAAAGCTGTAAATAATCTAGATGAAACAGCTGGCAATGAGGAACTTGATGAAATGATGGCTAATGCAGGTCGGGTGCAAGTTGATCAAAAAATGATGATCAATTGTAAGGCTGACCTAAATCAATTAGTGCCATTCAAGTATGATTGGGCTTGGCAGAAATATCTTGATGGAAGTGCCAACCATTGGATGCCACAAGAAATAAATATGACAAATGATATTGTCTTGTGGAAATCTGAAGACGGATTAACAGAAGATGAGAGAGTAATTGTAAAAAGAAACTTAGGCTTCTTCTCAACAGCAGATTCTCTAGTTGCAAATAATCTTGTGCTTGCATTATATAGGTTAATTACAAATCCTGAATGCAGACAATATATTCTCAGACAAAGCCTTGAAGAGGCAATTCATACTCATGCATATCAGTATTGTATTGAATCTCTAGGAATGGACGAAGGAGAAATATTCAACATGTACAGAGAAGTTCCTTGCGTTGCAAGAAAGGCATCATGGGGCCTTAAGTACACTCAAGAAATTTCTGATCCAGACTTTAAAACAGGCACTGTTGAAACAGATAAGCAACTACTAAAAAATCTCATAGCATTTTATTGTGTTTTAGAAGGCATTTTCTTTTATTGTGGTTTTACACAGATTCTCTCCATGGGAAGAAGAAATAAAATGACAGGAACAGCAGAACAGTTTCAATATATCTTAAGAGACGAATCTATGCATGTAAATTTTGGTATTGATGTAATTAATCAAATCAAAATAGAAAATCCACATTTATGGGATGATCAGATGAAAGCTGATGCGGCGCAGATGATTCTTGAAGGAACTGAGTTAGAAATTCAATACGCAAGAGATACTATGCCAAGAGGCGTATTAGGAATGAATGCATCTATGATGGAAGAGTATCTAAAATTTATTGCAAATAGAAGGCTCACACAGCTTGGTCTCGATGAAGAATTTACTGGAGTATCAAATCCATTCCCATGGATGTCAGAAATTATTGATTTAAGGAAAGAGAAAAATTTCTTTGAAACAAGAGTTACTGAATATCAGGTTGGCGGTGCATTAAACTGGGAATAAAACTTGAAGCTTTATTCAAGCCCAGTTGCTCCTAGCCCGAGAAAGGTTCTTATCTTCATTGCTGAAAAAGGTATTACAGATATAGAAGTTAAGAACCTTGATATAGGTAAGCTAGAGCACAAAACACCAGAATATAAAAAAATTGCTCCGAATTCTCGAATACCTGCACTCGTTTTGGATAATGGAGAAGTAATACTTGAAACAACTGCTATCTGTAGATATTTAGAGTGCTTTCATCCTGAGCCGAACTTGTTTGGAGATAATGCTGATGAAATCGCACAAATTGAAATGTGGTATTCAAGAATTTCTTTTGAATTAATGATGCCTTTAATGCATGGATTTAGACATACTCATCCGCATATGAGTGCACTTGAAAATCAAAATAATGAATTTGGATTGGCTCAAAGAGAATTAGCTGTTAAATCACTAAAATATTATGATGAAGTAATGGCGGATAAAGAATATATAGCCTGCAATAAGTTTTCATATGCTGACATCCAAGCTGTAACATCGCTTCAATTTCTTGTGCGTCTTAACAAGATAGATATACATAATTATAAAAATTTATCTAATTACATAAATAATATTGCAAAAAGACCTAGCTTTGCTTGATAAAGCTATTTATTGATTAATTCAAAAAATTTTAGAGTTTGTTCTCCTCCATTCTGTAAAGCTCGTGCATCTGTCATATCAGAAATTTTGTCCCAATTAGCTTCGATGTTTTCAGGTGTCATGTCTTCACCCATACCAAGAGATACTCCCATAGTTTCATGTATGAATATTCTAGAAAAAACTCCTGCACCAGCAGCCATAATGGCTCCGTTAGGTGCATTTTCACTTGATAAATAAATTACTGCAGGTGTAACAAATTCTGGTTGAAGATTTTTGCCAAAGTCTTCTGGAATTAAACCTTCAGTCATTCTTGTATAAGCAACAGGTGTAATAGAGTTTGTAAAAACATTTTTACTTTGGCCTTCAATTTTTAAGGTATTCATAAGGCCGACCATTGCCATCTTTGCAGAGCCGTAGTTAGTTTGGCCAAAGTTACCAAAAACACCACTTGAGGAGCTTGTAAAAACAATGCGGCCATACTCTTGTTCTCTCATAATAGGAAAAATTGTATGTGTACAATTTAAGCTTCCTTGAAAATGAACATCCATTACCAAATTAAAATCCTCAAGAGTTACTTTATGAAAACTTTTATCTCTAAGAATTCCAGCATTATTTACCAAAATATCTATTCTTCCCCACTTTTCCATGGTTTGATTAGTCATTTCTTTTACTGCATCCAGATCGGTGACACTAGCACCATTTGCAATAGCTTCGCCACCTTCAGATTTAATGATATCTACGACCTCATTTGCTGCATCACTGGCACCACTGCCATCAACACTTCCACCAAGATCATTTACAACAACTTTTGCTCCTCGTCTTGCTAACTCAAGTGCATGTTCTTTGCCTATACCACCACCAGCGCCTGTGACAATTGCAACCCTATCATCAAATCTTATTGACATGTTCTTTCTCCAAAATAATAAAGTAAATTTGAAATTAAATTGGAGATATTTTAATCAAAAAAAATCCCATTTACTACGATATAAAACTAAGGATTCCAATTCAATTTAAGAATATAATGTATCATCAGTTTTTTAAAAGGGTTTTTAATGAGTAAATCTATAAAAGTTGTTGTTACTGGAGCTGCAGGGCAAATTGCTTATTCTTTAATACCAAGATTAGTCGATGGAAATACATTTGGAGATAAAATCGTTGATCTTGCATTAGTTGAAATTCCTCAAGTTGTTGATAAGTTAAAGGGTGTAGTCATGGAGCTTGAAGATTCTTATTTTCCAAAAATGGGTAAAGTTACATATACCGATAATTTTGAAGAAGCATCAAAAGATGCTGACTGGTTCTTACTAGTTGGAAGTATACCTAGAGGTATTGTCTATAACGGAAAGAAGATTGAAGAAAGATCAGATCTTTTAAGTATTAATGGCGGTATTTTTGTTCAACAAGGTGAAGCAATTGGAAAATATGGAAAAGATGATGCTAAGATCTTAGTTGTTGGTAATCCTGCAAATACAAATGCTTTCATTGGAAAAGATGCTGCTAACAATGACAATCAACTTTGGATGGCAATGACAATGCTAGATTCTAATAGAGCTAAGTCTATTCTTGCGAAAAAAACAAACAATAATGTTTCTGATGTTAAAAATATGATTATTTGGGGAAATCATAGTCCAACTATGTATCCTGACTCAGAAAATGCACTAATCTCTGGAAAGCTTGGTAGCGAAATAATAAATGACATGAATTGGATAGAATCTGAATTCATACCCACAGTGCAACAAAGAGGAAAAGCGGTTATAGATGCCAGAGGCGCATCTTCTGCGACATCTGCAGCAAAAGCAGCAATTGATACTGTTATTGCATGCGAAAATCCAACTGATTCAGGTGATTGTTTTAGTGCAGCTATTGCAAGTGATGGCGCCTATGATGTTCCTGAGGGCATTATTTGTGGTTATCCCTTAATTACTATGGATGATGGATCAGTAGAAATTAAAAGAGATGTCTCATTATCAGAGTTCGCAAAATCTAAATTTAAGATATCTATAGATGAACTTTTATCAGAAAGAGAAGCTGTAAAACATCTCTTAAAATGACAAAAAAAGAAAAAATTCTTCATAGTTATATTACAAATATTATTGAAGATGAAAATCCTAAAAACATTTTTATACTTACATCACAAGATATATCTAAGCTTATTAAAAGAATAGAGAAATTAAGTGTTAATGGATTATCTATTGGTCCCAATATTGAAAAATTATCAGATGAAAACTTTGATTTATTTATTATCTTGGATGATATACATGCATCTGAATCGAATATTGGAACAATAAAAAATCTTTTAAGCCATAAAATCGCAATTTTTACTAACTTTGAAGATGATCAAGAAACAAATGAAGTTATGCTTAAACTTGGGTTTCAAACAGAATTAATTGATAAAAATAATAAATTAAAATGCTTCTCATATAATTTAAAAACATATAACAACAAAAGAACCTGGAATAACCCAAAGGGTTGGGCTAATCCTGAAAATTTTGATAAGTTTAGATGGTGATAGATTTAAACTAAGATTTTAATTGAGGAAATAACAACACATCTCTAATAGAAGACTGATTAGTCAATAACATAACTAACCTATCAACACCCATTCCAACTCCTACTGCTGGTGGCATGCCGTGTTCAAGCGCTGTAATATAGTCTTGGTCAAAGTCCATGGCTTCTTTATCTCCAGAGTCTTTTGCGGCTACTTGTTCTTCAAATCTAGTAGCTTGATCATCAGGATCATTAAGTTCACAAAAACCATTAGCAAACTCTTTTCCACCAATAAATAATTCAAATCGATCGGCATAATCTGGATTTTGTTCATTTCGTCTAGATAATGGCGAAACTTCAACAGGATATTCTGTAACAAATGTTGGATCGATTAGTTTGCTCTCTACAGTTGCTTCAAATACCTCTAAAAGAATTCTTCCAATACCCCAGCTTTTTTCAACTTTTACTTTATTACTAGTT
>CACMFH010000009.1 GCA_902612915.1 uncultured SAR86 cluster bacterium
TTATTTGCAGATATATTTAAAGAATCTTTTTTTGTAATTATTCTTACTCCCTTATATTTTTCACTTGATAGAACACTAACTCTGCTTAGGCTATTTGAAAAATTTTGTCTATCAACAACTAAAAGCGAACTTTCACCAGATGGAATTACTTGCTCATAATCTGGAAACTTACCTTCAATTAATTTACTAACAAAAGTAGTGCCTGAAACATTTGCAGCAATTGAAGTTTGCCCAAGTTGAATCACAACATTTTCAGATTCGTCACCAACAAGCTTACCAATTTCATTAATAGATTTTCTTGGAACAATTCCACTTGTTGATTCAGAGGAAGCTTCGTTGAGTGATGAAGTTGCCATAGCAAGTCTATGAGCATCAGTTGCTACGGTGGTAATAACTTTATCATCTATCATCATATAAAGACCGTTTAAGTAATGACGCCAATCCTGATTACCCATCGCAAAAGATGTTTTAGTAATTAAATTTTTTAGATTTTGAGATGAAATATTAATTTGGGATTGAGTGTCCTCTGTTTCAAAAACAGGAAAATCTTCGCTTGGAAGGGTTGAGAGATTATACTTACCAGACTCGGTCTCTATTTTTAAATTATCCCCATCAAGAAAAAAATGAATTTCAGCAAGATCTGGCATAAGCCTGCACAGGTCACTTAATTTTCTTGCCGGAGCTGTGATTTTTCCACCACTCTTGAAATTTGATATTGTTGAAGTTGTCGATATTTCGCTCTCTAAGTCAGTGGCAGTAAGTTTTAGCGATGACTCATCAACCTCAAACAACACATTTGATAAAATAGGCAACGTTTGTCTCTTTTCAACAACTCCGAGTGTTAGATTTATTGATTTAACAACCTCTTCTTTGGTTATATGGAAATCCATTAGTTGGTTAAGGCTCTATTTAAATTTCTGTAATCCTCTTCGTGTGAGGGGCTTTCTTTTCTTAATTCTTTGATTTTTTTACAAGCATGGAGAACGGTTGTATGGTCTCTTCCATTATATGCCTCTCCAATTTCTGGAAGGCTGTGGTTTGTAAGTTCTTTTGTTAATGCCATTGCCATTTGTCTCGGCCTGGTTATCGATCTGCTTCTTCTTTTTGAAAGAAGGTCTGAAAGTTTAATGTTGTAGTATTCTGCAACTGTTTTTTGTATGTTCTCTACGCTTATCATTTTTGCGGAGATTACGAAAAGATCTTTTAGCGCGTCTTTCACAAGAGCAAGGTCAACCTCTTGATTTGTAAATCTAGCATTTGCAACAACTCTCTTTAATGCTCCCTCAAGCTCCCTGATGTTAGATCTTATTCTTTGGGCAATGTATATTGCACAATCGTTAGGAAGAGAAATACCCATTGAGTTTGCTTTGCTTAGTAAAACCGCTGCTCTTGTTTCGAGCTCAGGTGGATCAATAACAACTGGCAGGCCCCAACCAAGTCTTGATTTTAACCTTTCTTCCAAGCCATCGATCTCTTTTGGATATTTATCACATGTTAATATCATTTGATTGTTTCTATCCAACAAAGCGTTAAAGGTGTGAAAAAACTCCTCTTGAGACTGCTCCTTACCAGCAAAGAACTGAATGTCGTCAATCAAAAGGGCGTCGGCGTTTCTATAAAATGATTTGAACTCATTCATTGCGCCTAATTGAAGCGCTTTCACCATATCAGACACAAATTTTTCTGAATGCACATAAACAATCCTTTTTTTTGGTTCGTTTTTTAGAATCTCATTACCAACAGCATGCATAAGGTGTGTTTTTCCTAAACCAACACCACCATAAATAAAAAGCGGGTTATAGTCTCCTTTTGGATTGGCTGCTACTTGTTTAGCTGCGGCTAAAGCAAGGTGGTTTGACTTTCCCTCAACAAAACTATCAAAAGTATATCCGTCAACTAGTTTTATTTCTGAGTTTTGGTTGTTTTTATATTTATCAATAAAGGTTTCTTTTGTGAGGGTTTTAAATACAAGATTTATATTTGACTTTGACTGTGTCTTAACAATTTTTTTGATTTCTTTGGAATGGTTTTTTTTTATGTAGTCTAAAATAAAGTCGTTAGGCGCAACAAGCTCCAGGGTATTTTTATCTATTTTTGCCTTTAGAGGCCTAATCCAGGTGTTGAAATCTTCTTGAGAAAGGGTATTTTCAAGCTTTTCAGAACACTTATTCCAAAGTTCCAATTATTATCTCCTATTTGATTCATAGTCTATTAAAAAATCCACAAGATATCTACAGAATAAATATAGGAATTTGTTGTGGATAACTTGTATATAAAAAAAATTATGTTTTACAGCGATTTTTATGGTTTTAAAAACTTATTGCGCTATAATCCTCAACACTTTTAGCAACAGATATTATGAAGAGAACTTTTCAACCAAGCAACTTAAAAAGAAAAAGAACCCATGGTTTTCGTGCGAGAATGTCAACCAAAGCTGGAAGAGCTGTTTTATCCAACAGAAGAAAAAAGGGTAGAAAGGTTCTTAGCGCTTAATTTGTCCAATTCCAATCAACAGTTTGCTTCGCTTGAGTGTTTATATTCCTGTAAATTTTTTAGAATATTTTATAAGCGATCAAAAAATAATGGGCTTGAAATATCAATCTCGAAAAAGTTTTTTAGGCTTGCGGTTGAAAGAAATAAAACAAAAAGAAGGATAAAAGAAATTTTTAGAAAATTATCAATAGATATGCCAGACGGAATTTTGGTTTTTTCTGTATTTAGGCCTTTTGGAGAGTTATCATATGAGGAGGCGGTGATGGAGATCTCTTCAGCCGCGAGATCTATTGCTGATAGTATGGATAAAAAATGAATATAAGAAGTTTTTATTTGGCTCTGATTGTTTTTCTTTCTTTAGCATTGCTGTATGAATGGAACTCAGAACAAAAAACAAAATCAATTAAGCAGCACCTTGATATGGTTGGGTCTTCTATTTATGGAGATGATGGTAGGTTTGTTTCAATTGAAAACGATGAACTTTCGTTGATTGTTTCAATATCTAATGGTTCTATTGTTGAGGCGAGGTTAAAAAAATATCCTGTTGAAAATGTAAGTGGTTCTATGGGGTTTAGGGTGTTTGGGTCTTCTGAGTCTTCTGCGTTTCAATATTATTTTAAGAGTGGGTTTACCGGAATCACCCCAGTTTATGAGGTTTCAGAGAGGGGTGATGATTTTGTAATTTTATTAGATCCGGAGCTTGGTGTATCTAAGGAAATATCTTTTTCTGATGCTAGTTACGAAGTAAGTGTTTACGATTCAACAGCTAGTGGGGTTAGTGGAAAGTCGTTTGCTGGTTTGTATCGTTCTGAAGGAAGGGCTCTTGATTTAAAAAGAGGCGCTCTTGAGGGTGGAATGATGAACAACAGCTCTTATGAGGGCGTTGCAATAAGCACAGAACTTGACCCTTATTCTACATCGAGGTTAAGGTCGGTTGATGAGCCCCTTGAGGTTTTGTCAAAGTCTGGTTGGGTAGCTTTTGTTCAAAAATATTTCTTTGCGGCGATTATTGGGTCAGATGAATATATTTATAATTATTATGTTCTTCCAAAGGAGTCTGGGTTTTACAGGATGGGTTATACAGTAGAGGGCTCCTCAACAAGCAACTTAGTTTATGGTCATGAGCATAGGCTGTTTATTGGTCCAAAGATTAGAAAAGATCTAGTGGAAAGAGCTGACAATTTAGAGCTAGCAATTGATATGGGTTGGTTTTGGTTTTTAGCACAACCCATGGTGTTTGTGATGGATTTTATTAATGGATATGTTAATAGTTGGGGTTTAACAATAATTATATTTACTATATTGATTAAGTTGTTGTTTTGGCCTGTTACAGCTAAAAGCTTTAAATCTATGGCTGCGTTAAGAAAAATCACTCCAGAGCTAAATGAGATAAAGGAGAGATATAAAAATGATCGCCAAACTGCTGGAACAGAAACAATGAGGCTTATGAAAAAAAATGGCGCCAACCCTCTTGGGGGGTGTTTGCCTTTATTTATTCAAATGCCTTTTTTTATAGGGTTCTTTTTTGCTCTGAGAGAAATGGTTGAGTTGAGGTTTAGTCCTTTGGTTTTTTGGACAGACCTTTCTGCTCCCGATCCTTATTTTGTTTTACCTGCGGCGTTTGGTCTGCTTATGTTGTTAACACAAAGACTTAACCCGCAACCAGCTGGTATGGATCCTACCCAGGCGCAGGTTATGAAATATATGCCAGTAATGTTTTCAGTTTTCTTTCTGTTTTTTCCTGCCGCTCTATGTTTATACACTGTTGTAAACACAGGGGTTCAGCTTGCGCAACAAACCTATTTATATAAACAGCATGGGGCTTTGGGTTCGGGTCATGGGCCTGGCGCGTTTTAGTCGTGTCGGCGGTATTTGCTTTAGCTACACCACCAGCTAAATCAGCAATATGTGTTTTTAGGGTTTCGGGTGCTGGTTGTCATTCTGGGCTTAAAAAAATCATTAAAAATAAAGGTTTCGAAATTGGTCGCTTTCATGTCAGGGGTTTTTATAATAAAAATGTTTTAATTGACAGAGCTGGGCTTGTTGTTTTTGAAGGTCCTAATAGTTATACCGGTGAAGATTCTTTTGAGGTTTATGCACATGGGAGCCTTGCTGTTATGTCTTCTTTTGTTTCTTTGTTTAAAAGCGTTGGTTTTGATGAGGCGGCTAGGGGTGAGTTCACTAAACGAGCTTTTTTAAATAATAAAATGAGTTTGAATGAAGCTGAGGCTTTAGGAGACCTTATAGATGCTACTGACGAGAGGGGTGTTTTGTTGTCTGGGGGTTCTTTGTTCGGTGATATGTCTTCAAGCATATCTTCTTTTGCAGATGAGATTGATCGGATTAGGGTGCGGGTAGAGGCTGAAATTGATTTTTCTGATGAAGGTAATGAATATATGGATCGGGGGTTGGTTGATGATTTGAGCAGCCTTATAAGCAGGTTTGAGTCTTTTATATCTGGATGTATTAATAAAAATATGTTTTCTCAAAAAAATAATGTTCTTTTGGTTGGTCCTGTTAACTCGGGTAAGTCTTCTGTATTTAATAGGCTTCTGGGTTTTGAAAGGGCTATTGTTTCAAACACCCCTGGAACAACTAGGGATATTATTAGCAGTGAGCTTTTTTATGAGTCAAGTGTATTTTCCATACAGGACTCTGCTGGTATAAGAGAAACTAATAATAAAATTGAAGGGGTGGGTATTGATTTGTCTTTGTCTCAAATTAAAAGTGCGGATTTAGTAATAGGGGTTTTTGATTTGTTTGATAAGTCTTTAATCAAAAGTTTTAAGGATTTAGCAAAGAACACATCTTTTATAGCTGTTCAAAATAAAACTGATATTAATAAAAAGAACTTAGAGTGTTTTGATTGTTGTGTTTCGGCTAAAACTGGTGATGGCTTTGACGATCTAAAAAAATTAATTTTATCTTCTTTTAATAAGGGTGTTAAAAAAAATGACTATAAATTTATGATAAGAGATAGGCATAATAAATTATTTCAGGATGTGGTTAAAAACCTAATCTCTGCTCAAAAAGATTTAAAAGAGAATTTATCTTTGGATTTGGTTGCTGAGGATCTTAAGTTAGCAAGGTCATGTCTTGATGAGCTTGTTGGTGAAAAATTTTCAGATTCATTGTTGGGAGATATATTTAGCAGTTATTGTATTGGTAAATAGGTTGTTATTTATTTGTTAATAATTTTGTATTGTTTTTTTTGCTAACAACTTGTTAAGGATTTGTTACCTGTTTCTAAACAGTGCTTAACCGTTTTTATAAATTAAACAGTCCTATATAAAGAAAGGGTTTGTAAGAGTTTTTAACAGAAAACAATCAACATAATAGAAATAACAAAAAGTATATAATATAGATATTAAAGTTTAATTATTAATGAATAAATACGATGTGGTAGTTGTTGGAGGTGGTCATGCCGGGGTTGAGGCAGCATACGCTGTACACAGATTAGGTATGTCATGCGCTCTTGTCACCTTTAATAAAAAAACTATAGGTCAGATGTCTTGCAACCCCGCAATTGGAGGTTTGGGTAAATCACATATAGTCAGAGAGATTGATGCTATGGGTGGTTTGATGCCAATAGCTACTGATATGTCAGGCATCCAATATAGAACACTTAACACAAGAAAAGGAGATGCGGTTCAGGCTTTAAGAGTTCAGTGTGATAGAGACCTTTACAAAAAAGCAGTTCAAAAAATACTAAAAAAAACAAATATTGATGTATACGAAGATGAAGTTGAAGACATCTTAATTAAAAACAACAAAGTAACTGGGGTAATAACAAGCAACCAAAACATATTAGCAAAAAGAACCATCTTAACCACTGGCACATTTTTAAACGGAAAGATGTATGTAGGAAATGAAGTAACCAAAGGTGGAAGAATGGATGATGGAACGGCGATACCGCTATCTGAAAAACTTTATTCACTAAAACTACCCATGGGAAGATTGAAAACAGGAACCCCAGCCAGGATAAAGCTTTCAAGCATTTCAACATCCTACATGGAAGAACAGCCTGGTGAAAAACCTACGCCATGGATGTCCCTATACAACAGGCCAAAAAAACACCAAAAACAACTCTCATGCTTTATAACAAGAACCAATAAAAAAACTCATGAAATTATAAAAGAAAACACTCATTTGTCAGCCATGTATTCAGGAGATATTGTGGGAATAGGGCCTAGGTATTGCCCGTCAATCGAAGACAAGGTAAATAGATTTAGTGACAAAGAAAGCCACCAAATATTTATTGAGCCCGAAGGTATAAACAAAGACCTTATATATCCAAATGGAATATCAACAAGTCTGCCTAGAAGAGCACAAGAAGACTTTATACACTCCATTAAAGGTCTCGAAGGGGCGATCATAACCGAGTTTGGCTATGCTGTAGAGTATGACTTTGTAGACCCAAGAAACCTAAAAACATCACTAGAAACAAAGTTCCTTAACAGTTTTTATTTAGCGGGACAAATAAACGGAACAACGGGATATGAAGAAGCTGCCGCCCAAGGTTTAGTAGCCGGTCTTAATGCTGTGAGATCAATTCAAAAAAAACAACCCATGGTTTTAAAAAGAAGCGAAGCATATATAGGAGTTTTAATAGACGACCTAACAACACACGGAATTACAGAGCCCTACAGAATGTTTACAAGTAGAGCAGAACACAGACTTATGCTTTCTCAAAACAACGCAGAACAAAGACTTCTAATAAAAGCGTTTAATGCTGGACTTGTAGATTCCGAAAGAAAAAACAGTTTCACAACCAAAGAAGTGGAATATAAAGAATTCCTAGAAGCAATAAAAAAAATCAAAACAACGAAAATCATAGACAGAAAAAACAAAACACTAAAGCTAAACGAAAGCAAAAATGTCTTTGAGCTTTTAAAGAGAACAGACATTGATACAACAAAAGTTTTTAAACCAAAAAAGAAAGACAGAAACCTTTATAAAAGAGCCGCAACCGAATCAAAGTATATGGGTTATGTTGAAAAACAAAAAAGAGAAATTAAAAAAACACAAAAACAAAACAACAAAAAAATACCCCAAGACCTCAAATATAACAACATACCCGGACTCTCCAACGAGGTTAAAGAAAAACTTATCAAACACAAACCCGAAACCATAGGGCACGCATCAAAAATTGAAGGCGTTACACCAGCAGCAGTAAACCTTATATTGATTCAAATAAAGAAAAAAGAAATTTTAAAACAACATGCCTAAAGTCTTTTCAGACGAACAAGAAAACAAAATAAAAACATTTATAAACCTTGCTCTAGACTTCAACAAAACCCACAACATTTTTTCAAGAGAATCCTATGATGATGTATATGAGAACGATATTTTAGACTGCAAGCCACTAATTAATCATATAAAAAAAAATGAAAGCGTATTAGATCTTGGTTCAGGAGGGGGCTTCCCAGGAATACTATTATCAATAATAAAACCAGAAAACAAAATAAACTTATTAGAGAGCAACAACAAGAAGTGCTATTTTCTAAAAAAAGTTTCCTACGAGCTGAACCTAAAGAATACAAAAATAATTAACAAAACAATCACCAAAAGAAACAAACTAGGCAAGTTTGACATCATTACCTCAAGAGCTTTTGCCACCATTGAAAAAACAATAAACCTTACAAAAACAAACACCCACGAAAACACAAAATACCTTTTACTTAAAGGAAAGGCATCAAATATAAAAAAGGAGCTAAAAGATATCGACAAAAATATGCTCAGATATGAAATAATCAATCAAGATACAACAAAAGAAAGAAACATAGTTTTATTAAGCAAAGATGAATAAAGTAATTGCAATTGCTAACCAAAAAGGAGGGGTTGGCAAAACAACAACAGCAGTTAACCTCGCCGCAAGCCTGGCCGCAACCAAAAGAAAAGTATTATTAATAGACCTTGACCCACAAGGGAATGCCACAACCGCGGCAGGTATTAAGGAAAATGCCACCACAAATCTTTACAACCACTACTTTGAAAACACCTCAATAGAAGACTGCGTCTATGAAAGTAGCGACGGTTATAAAATTATACCCGGAGGAGAGGAGCTCATTGCCCTTGAAATAGCAATAAGAAATGATAACAAGCAAGGTTTCATGTCTAAAAGCTTAGAACCAATTTCTCAAAACTATGACTATACAATTATTGATACACCCCCGACCCTAAACCAACTTACTATCGAGGGTCTGTTTTGTGCCTCTGGAACGCTTATCCCACTTCAGTGCGAATATTATTCACTCGAGGGAGTAACAGGGCTTATGAATACTATTGAAACAATATCAAACAAAAATATGTCATCAAACAGGATCCTTGGGATAGTAAGAACAATGGTGGATATGAGAAACAACCTTGCAAAAGAGGTTTCTGATGAGCTTGAAAAACACTTTGAAAGCTTGGTGTTTAATACCCTTATTCCCAGAAATGTAAAACTGGCCGAGGCCCCAAGTCATGGAATATCTGGTATAAAATATAAACCAGATTCTTATGGAGCAAGAGCATATTTAGCGCTAGCAGGAGAGCTTATTAGAAAGGTGGAGTATGTCTGAAGAAAATAAAACACTAAACAAGGGACTAGATGCACTTTTGGGACAATCTAATACCAACCAAAGATCTGTAAAAGAAATAGAAATATCAAAAATTAAGCCAGGTAGGTTTCAACCAAGATCAAACTTTGATAATAAAAAGCTTCAGGAATTAACTGAATCGATAAAAAAACAAGGAGTTCTTTCACCCATTTTAGTAAGAGAGCTTGGTCTTAATGAGTACGAGGTTATTGCTGGCGAGAGAAGGTTAAGATCATCAAAAATGGCGGGACTAGAAACGATACCTTGTTTAGTGGATCAAAAAAAAGACCAAGACGCTCTTGTGTCGGCCCTTATAGAGAACCTTCAAAGAGAAGATCTTAATCCTGTTGAAGAGGCAAGAGGCCTTGATAGACTAAAAAGAGAGTTTGGACTTACTCAAGACGAAGTGGCGACCTCAACAGGCAAGGCAAGAAGCACAATAGCCAACTCACTGAGAATATTATCTTTGCCAACAACGGTTCTTGATTTGCTTTCAGAAGGAAAAATTGAAAAGGGACATGCGAAACTTTTAGCATCAATGCCACCCTCTGATGCGGAAAAAATGGCAAGAAAAATAATTAAAGAAAGATTGACTGTAAAAGATCTCAGCAATGTCTCTTTAAAAAACAAATCTAAAAATCCACCAAAATCCAAACAAAAAGATACCGATATGTTGAATATAGAACAAGAGATGTCAGAATCATTTGGACATAAGGTTGAAATAGAAACTAAGAATAAAAAATCTGGAAAAGTATCTATTTTTTATAAAAGCCTTGATGAGCTTGATAATATTATTGCAAAGATAAAAAAATAACTGACAAACAGCTTGTTTATCAATGATTATATTTCTATAATTCTCGCCAGAAAAAATATATAAACATATCCCAAAGCCTGAGTTTGAAAAATATTAATATTAGTAAAAGAATAAAGCTAATTTTGTTGTTAAATCTTGTAGTTTTTACTCTCGGAACGCTTGCAAATACTTATTTTGCAATTATTGCATCTGGTTATATTGCAACAATGTTAATGATTTACTTTTTAGGAACCAAAATTAAAGACTTCATAATCAATGTTGGTTACATATGGATTTCAAAATGGACAGTTTTTATTATTTTCTTGACACTCACAGGTGTTTATTTACCTGATGCTTTCTTGTATTCTTTACTTATGTTTATTGTGTTTAACACCACCATTAATCCATCAGATTTTATTAAAGAAAAAGGCGCTCAATAATCATGGCATCTGAACTAACAACAGAATCATATATCAGCCACCATTTAACCAATTTAACATGTGGAAAAACTGCTGAAGGTTGGACTTGTGACCCATACAAGGTTGATCAAATGGGCTTTTGGGCCTTTCATGTTGATTCTTTATTTTGGTCAATTGGTCTAGGTGCTTTATTTGTTTTTGTTTTTAGAAAGGCCATATCAAAAAACTCTGATGCTAGTGTTGCACCAAGTGGAATGCAAAATTTTGTTGAAATGAGTATTGAGTTTGTTGAAGACAACGTTCAATCACTATTTGGATCAGTAAAAAATACACTCATTGCGCCATTGGCATTAACTGTTTTTGTATGGATTTTGCTTATGAACCTTATGGACTTGGTTCCAGTAGATTTTTTACCGGTGCTTGCGGGGCATGTTGCATATGCAATTGCTGGCGATGCTGTAGAATGGATTAAAGGTCCTGAGTCTCTTTATTTTAAAGTTGTACCAACCACAGATCCAAATATAACTTTGGGAATGGCTTTTGGAATTTTTATTCTTACCATCTACTACAGCATAACTGTTAAGGGATTAAAGGCCTTTGTTGCTGAACTTACACTACATCCTTTTGGTAAATACATGATACCAATCAATTTTGTTTTAGAAATGGTTAACTTTATTGCAAAACCAATATCGCTCGGCCTAAGACTTTTTGGAAATTTATATGCAGGCGAAATGATTTTTATCTTAATTGCATTAATGTTATTTTTTAGTAGCATACCAATTGGAGTACTTGGATTTGGTTTGCATCTGGTTTGGGCGCTTTTCCACATTTTAATTGTGGCATTGCAAGCATTTATTTTTATGGCGCTTACTATTGCATACTTAGCAATGGCGCATGAAACTGAGGAACATTAATCCTCAAATTATAGGAGAAAAAAATGGAATATAGTATTTTAGCAGCCGGAATTACCATGGGTCTTTCAGCTATTGGAGCTGGAATCGGTGTGGGAGTTTTAGGTAGCAAATTTATTGAAGGTATTGCAAGGCAACCTGAGTTAGCACCCTTTCTTCAAGGAAGATTCTTTTTGATGATGGGATTAACTGATGCGGTTCCAATGATTGGTGTTGGCCTTGGAATGTACATGTTATTTGCAATATAAAAAGTATAGAAGCTAAAAAATGAACATAAACGCAACCTTAATTGCCCAAGCAGTTGTTATGATTGTATTTGTAGCAATCTGTTGGAGATACATTTATCCTCCTATTCTCTCTGTTATGAAAGAAAGAGAAAAAAGGATATCTGACGGTCTTGAGGCTGCAAAAAAAGCTGATGATTCATTAGAAGAAGCCAAGCTTGCCTTTGATAAAGAACTTAATCAGGCAAAGGCCGAAGCAGCAGAAATTCTTGATAAAGCAAATGCTAGAGCATCTCAAATTGTAAGTGATGCTACATCCAAAGCAGAAGCAGAAGCCGAAAAGATACTAACTTCAGCATCAACAACAATAGAAAATGAAACCAATAAAGCTAAAGAAGAATTGAGGCAGCAGATGTCAGACATAATAATTGATACCACTCAAAAAATTCTTGGGGATGAGATATCAAAGGAAAAACATGAAGAAATCCTCAAAAAAGCTGCTGAGGAATTATAAAAAATGATTGAGTTAACGCCTCTTGCCAGACCATATGCCAAAGCATTATTTGCTTCGGCATTAGAATCTAAAAACATTGACGAAATGGCGTCTGAGTTAAAAACTATGGCGCTAGCATCAAAAACCGATGGCGTAATTAATACCATTGAAAATCCTGTCTTATCAAGACAAGATGTTGTAACTGTATTGGTCGATATATTTGATGAAAGTATTTCTGACACTTCAAAAAAGCTATTAGAAATATTATCAGAAAATAAACGCCTAAATCTTCTCGAGACAATCTATATAATTTATCAAGAACTCTTAGAGGAGCATAAAGAACAAAAATCAGTAGAAGTTTTTGTAGCTGTTAATCCTGGAGAAGAGGCCAAACAAAATATTGAAGACAAATTAAAATCAACCTATGGCAAAGATGCCAATATTTATTTTTCTAAAGACCCATCAATGATGGGCGGCCTATCAATAAAGATAGGAGATGAGACATTAGACCTTTCCATCAAAGGCAAGGTTAAAAAACTTGTAAACCAATTAAATTTTTAAGGTGAAAATATGAGCCAATTAAATCCATCAGAAATTTCCAGCGTTCTAAAAGAAAAAATTGCTGGCCTTGATCTATCAGCTGAAAGAAAAAATGAAGGCATAGTTGTAAGTGTCTCAGACGGTATTGTAAGAATTCATGGCATGGGTGACGTCATGTATGGTGAGGTTATTGAATTTGAAAATGGCACAAAAGGAATGGCACTTAACTTAGAACAAGATTCTGTTGGTGCAGTTGTTCTTGGTGATTATCTTGAAATTATTGAAGGTCAAAAAGCTGTTTGTACTGGAAAAGTTTTAGAGGTGCCTGTTGGGGAGGCAATGCTTGGTAGAGTTGTAAATACATTGGGTGCACCTATTGACGGTAAGGGTGAAATTAATGCTGAACACTCTTCACCAGTTGAGGTTGTTGCTCCTGGAGTTATTGCACGTCAGTCAGTAGATCAACCCGTTCAAATTGGATTAAAAGCTGTTGATGCTATGGTTCCAATAGGAAGAGGCCAAAGGGAGTTAATTATTGGTGATAGACAAACTGGTAAAACAGCTGTTGCAATTGACGCAATCATTAATCAAAAAGGCACAGGTATTAAATGTATTTATGTTGCTATTGGTCAAAAACAATCAACTGTAGCTAATGTTGTTAGAAAACTAGAGGAACATGGAGCCATGGAACACACCATTGTTGTTTCAGCCACAGCTGCAGATCCAGCACCTATGCAATATCTATCAGCCTATGCTGGATGTACAATGGGCGAATATTTTAGAGATAAAGGGGAAGATGCTCTTATAGTATACGATGACCTATCAAAACAAGCTGTTGCATATAGACAGGTATCATTGCTTCTTAAAAGACCTCCAGGGAGAGAGGCATATCCTGGGGACGTATTCTATCTTCACTCAAGGTTGCTTGAGAGGGCTGCGAGAGTAAATGCCGACTATGTTGAGCAAGTTACTGGTGGTAAAGTCAAAGGTAAAACAGGCTCATTAACTGCATTGCCGATTATTGAAACTTTGGCTGGAGACGTTTCAGCCTTTGTTCCAACCAATGTAATTTCTATTACAGACGGACAAATATATTTAGAAACAGAATTATTTAATTCAGGTGTAAGACCCGCAATTAACCCAGGTTTATCTGTATCAAGGGTTGGCGGATCAGCACAAACAAAAATTATGAAAAAATTAGCTGGTGGTGTGAGAACTGCGTTAGCTCAATACCGTGAATTAGCTGCTTTTTCTCAGTTTGCTTCTGATTTAGACGATGCTACCAAACAGCAACTTGCAAATGGTAAAGCTTTTACAGAACTTCTAAAACAAAAACAATATGCGCCAATGAGTGTTGCTCAACAAGCATTAAGTTTATTTGCTGCTGACAGAGGATACATGGCAGATGTTGAGGTTGAAAAAATTCTTGATTTTGAAGAAGCCCTTCATGGATATTTGACCTCTGAAAAAGGTGATCTCGAAGAACAAATTAACTCAACAGGTGACTGGAACGATGATATTGAAGCACAATTTACTGCTTTGGTTGAAGACTTTAAGAAGACACAAACTTATTAAATTGTAAATAATGGCTAATACTAAAGAAGTAAGAAAACAGATTGCGAGTATTAAGAGTACTCAAAAGATTACTTCTGCTATGGAGATGGTGGCTGCAAGTAAGATGAAGAAAACTCAAGATACTATGCTTGAGGGCAGACCATATTCTTTAAAAATTAAAGATGTTATTTCTCATGTTGCTTTAGCAAATTCTGAATATCCTCATCCTTTTTATGAAGAAAGAGCGCCAAAAAAGGCATGCTTTATAGTTGTTTCATCTGATAAAGGACTATGCGGCGGTTTAAATATAAACCTCTTCAAACAAGTTATATTAAAATCTGCTGAATTAAATCAACAAGAAATAGGATCTTGCTTTGCCTTGATTGGAACAAAAGCTTCAAGCTTTTTTAAAAGTGTTGGCGGTGAGGTTATCGCAGTTGCAGAAAAGCTTGGTGATAAACCAAATCCAGATGACTTAATAGGATTAACAAAGGTTGTTTTAGATATGCATAAGAATAACGATATTGATCAAGCGTATCTTTGTTCAAATAGTTTTGTTAATACAATGACACAACAACCAAATGTTGATCAGTTAATTCCATTGGCGCCAGAGGAGCAAAGCGAAGCAGCACCTTCACAATGGGATTACATTTATGAGCCCGAAGCAAAAGAATTGCTTGATGGCTTATTAACAAGATATATAGAGTCACTCGTTTATCAGGCTGTTATTGAAAATAATGCATGCGAACAAGCTGCAAAGATGATTGCTATGAAAAACGCAACTGACAATGCAGGCGATTTGATTAAAGAATTAGAACTTTTATACAACAACGTAAGACAAGCGGCTATAACTCAAGAGCTCTCTGAGATAGTCGGTGGTGCGTCAGCAGTTTAAGGAGAATAATATGAGCAACGGAACAGTTACACAAATTATCGGAGCGGTTATCGATGTAGAGTTTGATAAAGATAATATTCCAAAAGTTTACGAAGCGCTTATGGTTGATGAGAGTGGTACAACCCTTGAAGTTCAGCAGCAATTGGGTGACGGTGTGGTTAGAACTATTGCTATGGGAGCAACTGAAGGTCTAAAAAGAGGACTTACTGCCTCAAGAACTAATGCTCCAATTTCAGTTCCAGTAGGACCAGAAACATTGGGGAGAATTGTCGATGTTTTAGGTAATCCTATTGATGAGAAGGGACCAATTGGTGAAAAATCAAAAATGCCAATTCACAGAAAACCTCCTTCATATACAGATCAATCAGCATCTAATGAGGTCCTTGAAACCGGCATTAAAGTTATTGATCTTATGTGTCCATTTGCTAAAGGTGGAAAAATTGGTTTATTTGGTGGAGCAGGTGTTGGTAAAACAGTAAATATGATGGAACTAATAAATAATATTGCGCTTCAACATTCAGGTCTTTCTGTTTTTGCTGGTGTTGGTGAAAGAACAAGAGAAGGAAATGATTTTTATTATGAAATGCAAGAATCAGGGGTTGTAAATATTGATAATCTAGGCGAATCAAAAGTTGCGATGGTTTATGGACAAATGAATGAGCCACCAGGAAATAGATTAAGAGTTGCTTTAACTGGATTAACTATGGCTGAAAGCTTTAGAGATGAAGGTAAAGATGTTTTGTTATTTATTGATAATATTTATCGATATACCTTAGCAGGTGTTGAGGTGTCTGCTCTTTTAGGCAGAATGCCATCTGCTGTTGGATATCAGCCAACATTGGCTGAGGAAATGGGAGCTCTTCAAGAAAGAATCACATCAACCAAGACAGGATCTATTACTTCAATACAAGCTGTGTATGTGCCAGCAGATGATTTAACAGACCCTTCACCAGCAACAACGTTTGCTCACTTGGATGCTACTGTTGTTCTTTCAAGGCAGATTTCTGAGTTAGGAATATATCCAGCTGTTGATCCTCTTGATTCAACAAGCAGGCAGCTTGATCCTTTCGTGGTCGGGGATGATCATTATGAAGTTGCTCAAGGAGTTCAAAAGATCTTACAAAGATATAATGAGCTCAAAGATATCATTGCAATTCTCGGGATGGACGAGCTTTCTGAAGAAGATAAAGGGCTTGTAGCTAGGGCGAGAAAGGCCCAAAGATTTTTATCCCAGCCGTTCTTTGTTGCTGAGATTTTTACAGGAACCCCTGGAAAGTATGTTTCGCTTGAGGATACTATTAAAGCATTTAAAGGGATTCTTAATGGGGATTACGATCATCTTCCTGAACAGGCATTTTATATGGTTGGAACTATTGAAGAGGCTGTAGAAAAAGCTAAGACTTTATAAAAATGAATACCATAAAAATAAATATTGTTTCTTCTAGTGAGGAAATCTATTCTGGAGAAGCAACTATGGTGTTTGCTACTGGATCTCTAGGAGAGCTTGGAATTGCTCCAGGCCATACTCCTCTCTTAACTGGATTAGCTGCTGGACCTGTAAGAGTTCAAAATGGATCGGATGAAGAAACATTTTTTTGTTCTGGTGGTTTTTTGGAGGTTCAACCTGACTTAGTAACTGTTCTATCTGATACTGCAGAAAGGGCGGAAAGCTTGGACGAGTCCGAAGCGATCAAAGCAAAAGAAGTCGCAGAACAGGAACTTGCAAATAAAGACACCACAATTGATTATGCTAAAGCTTCAGCTCAACTTGCAGAAGCTGTTGCAAGACTTAAGACTATTCAAAAATTGCGAAAAAAACAGTAAGGTATCTATTTAGCCTTATATTGTGAAAATTCATACTGTAATTCTAGCTGCTGGAGAGGGCTCTAGAATGTTATCAAACAAAGCAAAATCTCTTCAACCTGTTGGCGGACTTTCAATGCTAAGGCGCATTTATGATACTGTTTCAAATTTAACAGACGAAACTTCTTTTGTAGTTGGTTTCGAAAAAGATTCTGTGACAAATGAAATAGAAAAATTTTCTGGAATAAATCATATTTGTCAACAAAAAAAGCCAATCGGCACTGCAGATGCAGTGAAATCTGCACTAGACTCCATAAAACAAAACTCAAAGGTTTTAGTCTTATATGGCGATGTTCCCTTAATAAAAAAAGGAACACTTAATAATCTAATTTCAATGACAGATGACAACCTAACGATTTTGAGCACAGAACTTAAAGATCCAACTGGCTATGGAAGAGTGAAAAAAAACGAAAATGGATTGGCAATATCAATAGTTGAGGAAAAAGATGCGTCTGAGGAAGATAAAAAGATAAAAGAAATTTTTACAGGGATACTTTGTTGTAATAAAAAATTACTTGAAGAGGCAATAAATGAAGTAAATAACGATAATGCTGCATCAGAGTTCTATTTAACAGATATTGTTTCTATAATAAATACAAAAGGGTTTAGAATTAATACATGTATTGTCCCCAATGATGAAGTAAAGGGGGCAAATACAAAAGAAGAATTGTCAGAGTTAGAGGGAATATATAGAGAAATGAAAGCAAACGAGCTATTAAATATGGGCATAACTATATCTGATCCATCTAGAATTGACGTCAGAGGAGATGTTTCAGCTGGCAAAGATTGTTTTATTGACGTAAATGTAATTTTGGAGGGCAATGTATCATTAGGCAATAACGTGTCTATAGGCCCAAATACAATTTTAAAAGACGTTGAGATTGGAGATAATTCAAAAATTGAGGCTTTTTCTCATTTAGTATCATCAAAAGTCGGGAACAATTGTTCTATTGGCCCATATGCAAGATTAAGAGAGGGTAGTCATATAGACGATTCAGCAAAAATAGGAAATTTTGTTGAAACTAAAAAAACAAAAGTTGGTAAAGAGTCTAAAGCTAATCATTTTGCATATCTAGGAGATGCTGATATTGGTAGTGACTCCAATATAGGAGCAGGAACAATTACATGTAATTATGATGGCAAGGAAAAACATCAAACAAAGATTGGAGATAACAGCTTTGTTGGAACAAACTCATCACTAGTTGCACCGGTAACAATTGGCTCAAATGCTTATGTTGCAGCAGGATCTGTAATTACAAAAGATGTTCCTGATAATGCTCTAGGTGTAGGAAGGGCAAAGCAAAATAACAAAGAAAATTGGTCTAAAAAGAAGGGCTAAAAAATTATGTGTGGAATCATAGCTGCTGCCTCAAATCGTAATGTTGGAAAATTACTTGTTCAAGGGCTTCATAAAATGGAATACCGTGGTTATGATTCTGCTGGAATTGCCCTACATCAAAAAGATCAAATAGCTCATCTTAGAACCCTAGGAAAAGTAAAACTACTTGAAGAAAAAATGATTGCTGAAAAGCCAAAAAGCAAGCTTGGTATTGCTCACACTAGATGGGCAACTCATGGAGAACCATCAGAAGAAAATGCACATCCACATATGTCAAATGAAAGAGTTTATATTGTTCACAATGGAATAATTGAGAATTATCTAGATCTCAAAGATTTTTTAAAAAAGGAAGGTTATTCTTTTTCATCTCAAACAGATTCTGAATTAATAGCTCACCTTCTTGAATATTTCCTTAATCAAGGAAACAACATGTTGGATTCGATGTATTTAACCAAAGAAAAGCTTGATGGTGCATATGCAATAGCAGCCATAGACAAAGAAGATGATCAAAATATTATTATTGCTAGAAGCAAATCTCCACTTTTAATAGGGATTGGAATGGATGAATTTTTGGCTGCCTCAGATCCTCTGGCAATTGGCCAACTGACAAACGAGTTTATTTTTTTAGAAGACGGAGACGTTGCAGAATTATCATCTGAGAGTTATACCATTTTTGATGAGTCTAAGAAAAAAGTTGAAAGAGAAATTTCTCAAATAGATATTTCAAGCCAGGCCACATCTAAAGGCGAGTATCGGCATTTTATGGAAAAAGAAATTTACGAACAACCAGAAGCAATTCTTAAGACCATTGATGGAAGAGTGGGTGGAGATGATGTTTTAGATAATATATTTGGTCTTGGCTCATCTGAAATGCTTGAAAAAGTTAAGAGAGTTCAAATAGTGGCTTGTGGTACAAGCTTGCATGCTGGAAGAGTTGCAGCTAATTGGTTTTCAGCAATTTCAGAACTTCCTACTCAAATAGATTATGCTTCTGAATATAGATATAGAAATCCTCATGTGGGCGACGACTCTCTTTTGGTAACAATTTCTCAATCTGGAGAAACAGCTGATACTCTTGCTGCATTAAGATATGCAAAAGAAAAAGATTATTTGTCGACTTTATGTATATGCAATGTTCCTACGAGCTCTCTTGCAAGAGAGTCAGAGTATTCAATTTTTACTAACGCCGGTCCCGAAATTGGAGTTGCATCTACAAAAGCCTTCACAACTCAACTAGCAGCTCTAATGCTGCTAGCTTTATCTCTTGCCAAAAGCAGAGAAAAAAATCCAAAGCTAAGATCAAGAGTAATAACCGCATTAAGATCATTGTCAGATACGGTTGAAGAAACTTTAAAGCTTAAAGACACAATTCTAGAAATAGCACCTGAAATAGCCAATAAAGATAATGCTTTGTTTTTAGGCAGAGGTATTTTTTATCCAATTGCAAAAGAGGGAGCACTAAAGCTTAAAGAAATTTCTTACATTCATGCTGAAGCCTATCCAGCTGGCGAGTTAAAACATGGACCTCTCGCTTTAATTGATGAAGAAATGCCAGTTATTGCTTTAGCCCCAGAAAGCGAGATAGCTGAGAAGTTAGTTTCTAATCTCGAAGAAGTTAAAGCTAGGGGCGGAACTCTATATGTATTTTCTGATCCTTCAATTTCTATGGATTTAAGGTCTGGAAGACTCATTAATATGCCAAAGTGTGATTTTCTCTTAACACCAATCATATATACGATACCTCTTCAAATCCTTTCTTATGAAGTAGCTTTGTTAAGAGGAACAGATATTGATCAACCAAGAAACCTAGCAAAGTCCGTTACTGTCGAGTAGTTTCATTTGCAGAATTAACTATCAGGCAATTTAAATAAGTTCTCTATTTTGCAACCAAGGGTTTTGGAAATTTTTAAGGCAAGAACGGTGGAGGGAACATATATACCGTTCTCTATTGCATTGATGCTTTTTCTTGAAACTTCAGCACTTTCAGACAACTCTTGTTGAGTTAATCCGGCACTTTTTCGAAGTTCTTCTAGATTGTTTAAAAGTTTTTTATGATTTTTACCCAAAACTATTTCTTTTCGTAATCTTCAACTGCATTGGTTAGTTCTTCACTGGTATTTGGGTAAAGATATCCAGCAACTATCAGACCGACTCCAATAGCAGCAACTAATGCTCCAATACCCAGCAAATCATTATCATTGATAAACAATCCAAACAAAAATAATCCGACACCCACTCCAAGTGAAATTACACCACTTCTTCTGTAATCAATGGGTTGTTTTTTTTCTTTTAAGTCATTAAGTAATACTTTAATTTCAGATGGGTCTTCAATATTTTTTGATACTGCAACCACTGCTTCATACTTATTCTTTTTGTCTTTATAACGATATAAAAAAACAATCAAAATAATTAAAGCAGGAAGCAAAACAGCAACGTAAGCAATTCCGACAGCAAACATACCGACCATCCCTTCAACAACTCCAACATTATTCATAATAAACTCCCTAAAACAAATCACAAACAATTTTGTAACGTAAACTTATCATTATTAATTTGAGAAGTAAAGGTTACAAGTTAAATTATTGTATAATTTTTTATATGGACAAAAAATACATAAATTTCTATAAGAAATTTATTCTGCAAACGAAAACATTCAGTGACCGTCGAATAGATTTAACCCAACTCTGCAATTAGTGGTGAGTGATCGCTATAACCTCATATTATGTGTGAGTTTTAAAAATAAGTATAAAAAATGTACTCATTAAATATAATTTATTATGTATTAAATATTATTTAGAATATATGAAAGTGAGAGTGGATTTAATTATGAAAAAAATTTACATGTTAGTTTTTGGTTTGATGTTTTTATTCTCATGTGAGTATTCAAATGTGCAATATATCGAAGTCGACAAAGTTACTAATGAAAATATTGAATTAGCCCAAAATTGGATAGACAATCTTTTGTCAAACAACTTGGATGATGTAAAAAATTCAATGCACGAAGAATTTACCTTTATCTATATGGGTATAACTGAAAATGTAAATGGGCCATATGGTAAAGGGGGAATTTCTTACGGGAAAGAGGATTTCTTTTCAGATTATTGGCCAGTTGTTGGCGAGCTATTACCAAATGGAATAGTATTAAAGACCATTGACACAATTGCAGATACTGAAGGTGTCGCGTTAATTCAAGAAGGAGATGCTGAGGGCATAAATGGTGAATACGATAATAAATATGTTTGGGTTTTTAAGTTTAAAGACAATTTAATCTATAAAGTAAGAGAATATAACAGCGACCTTTTAGTTGGAACAAGATTATATAAAAATAAATTAATAGAAGACGACTAACTAAACTTAATAAGAACCTTCGAATAAATTATGCTAGATGCTATAAAAAAGTTTAATAAAGATGAATATTTACTGAAACGGTCATTCCCTTGGGCAGTATACTTAACTACTTTCTTTGGTTGTACTTTTGTTTTTATTGTCCCACTTTTTTTTCAAGATCAAGCGATAAAACAAATACTCCCATGGGTGTTTTTAGTAATTTGGGTAATATGTATTATTTTATTAAGGAAAAAACTCCTAAAAAAACTAGATGATTAATGTTGCTACGGACACTCTGTCACGATGGAGTAATTTTAAACAGTGATTTACATGAGAAATATTTTATTAACTTTATTTTTATTTTCTTCTTTGTTATTTGCAAAAGACGCAAACAACAACCCAGAGAAAGTGATCGAAGATTTTTTCTATCATTTTAATGAGATGGATATAAATAAAATTAATGATCTCTGGGATTTACCAATTACTTATTTTGTTGGTGATGAAATAGTAGTTGCAAAAAGTTACAGTGAAATTGTTAATTATGAAAACCTAAAAAAAGAAGGTTGGTCATATTCAAAAATCAATTCGATAGATCCAATAGTTTCACAAGAAGATTTTGCAATATATAAAACTAACTTTACTAGATTTAACAATCAAGATATTGAACTTATATCTACGGATACAAATTTAACTTTAATAAAAAGAGGAGATTATTGGAAATTAAAGATCGCTATAATTCCAATAAATATTTCTACTGGAAAATAAAGAATTAAATCACTGTTTAAACTTAATCAGTTACTGAAGAGCAGAACAAACTGGGGAATTAAAATGAACAACTTATCAATACTAAAGTACACCTTAAGAGTCTTTGGAGTAGCTTTTATATTTATTATCCCAATGATGAAATTAGATCCTTTGGGTGGTTGGGCCTGGAGTCCTGCTCAATGGGAATACGAAATGATGATTCAAGGAGTCTATATGACCCTTGGAGTTATGATGATAATTGCCTCAAACGACCCAGTAAGGCATTCAATGTTTGTCTGGTTTGTAGTATGGAGCAGTGTTGTTCATGGAGGGATTATGGCTTATCAAGCGGCCGTCGATAGCCATGAAATGGGACATTTTTTAGGTGACATACCAGCTTTATTTATTTTAGCTTTATTAGCAGGATATACTCTCATAAAAGAAAAAGTAAAAGAATAATTTTTTACAAGGATAAAATATGTTGTACGCGTTAGGCGCCCTAATAGTATTAGCAATAATATTTGGACCATCTTTGTGGGTGAAGTTTGTCATGAGGCGTTATTCAACTGAAAAGCCTGAGATGCCTGGCACTGGTGGAGAGCTCGCAAAGCATTTGATTAAGCGATTTTCTTTAAAAGATGTTGAGGTTGAAACAACTGAGCTTGGAGATCATTATGATCCTATTGAAAAAAAAGTTAGACTTTTACGAGAGCATTATGAATCAAAGTCGTTGACCGCAATCGCTATTGCTGCTCATGAGGTTGGACATGCTATCCAAGATCATCAAGGTGATAAACGGCTGGCTACAAGAACAAAGATGGCTCCAGTTGTTGATGTGGTAGCCCGATGGAGCGTTGCCATTATTTCATTATCGCCAGTAATCGGCATTATTACGAGGCATCCAATGCCATTTTCTTTATTACTATTCTTAGGGCTGTCTGGCTTTATTGCTCGCATGATGGTTCATGCAGTCACATTGCCTATTGAATTTGATGCAAGTTTTTCTAAAGCCTTACCCATATTAAGGGAAGGGAATTATGTATCGCAGTCAAATGAAAAAGCCGTTAGTCAGGTTCTTAGGGCAGCAGCTCTGACATATGTGTCGACTGCACTAGCCGATATTTTAAATCTTGGCCGCTGGATCGTTATACTTTCAAGACGATGAAAAAAGGTTGCATAAATCACTGTATAATTTGTAAATCAAGATTGTAAATTCATATGATTGAGATATTATTTTGGAGTTTAATTGCGGTAACATGGATAAGTGTTGGAATGCATGTGATCAAGGAGTTTGTAAGATTCAACAGGAGTAGTAATGATTGAGCCAAGTATGAAGAAACCCAGCCTTTTTAGAAGAAGTGTAATGAAAATAGTAAGTGGTTGGAGAAGAGTAATGGACGTGAGATATAATCCATTAAAGTATATACCTGATCCAAGCTTACAAACATATTTCATGTTAGTTTTGTTCACAGTGTGGAGCGCATTCTTTGGGTTTTTAGCAGCAAATTATTTAGGATGGTTTGGATATAATACTATTGCAAGCATAATAATACACATAGGAGTAATATTGCCTCTTGCATTTACTAACGCAATATTTGTTGATGCAGAGAGAGATGGAGCTAATTGGCTAAAAGAGTGGAAGGAAGAACAATCAAGATATAAGTTGGTAGTAAACAGACTTAAAACTAAAAACTTAGTAATTTGGAACCCAAATAAGGAGTCGTAGTTACGAATCCAATCTAAAACAGTTATGAAATTTTGAACAAGAGTTGTCCTTAAAACAAATTCGATTTGAATGAATATAAAAGAAAAGTATAAAAATATTTTAGTCACCACACCTATATTTTTTTTACTTGGCTGTACAACAACTTTATCTCCAAATATTGATCAACAAGTTCAAATAATTACTCTCAAGCAAAAAGAGAACTTTAATTGCATAGAAGTTACTCCAATTAATGCATTTGGTAAAAAATCAATGACAGCAGGTGCTGATAGAAGAAATGCTATAACTGAGTTTAAAAATAAAATAGTTGAAAGGGGAGGAAATGCTGGCGTAATTTCAAATCAACTAAATTCTAAAGCTGGTTTTGAAATAAGTGGCTATGCATTAGATTGTGAGAAAATAGAATGAAAGAGCATCAACAAAAGTTTATAGGAACATGGAAACTGTTTGAATGGTCTGTTGAAAAACCAGAAGGCGAAAAAAAATATCCCTTTTCAGGCAATGTTGCTGGCTATTTGATATATCACCCTGATGGATGGATGTCTGCAAATTTAATGCAAAAAAATCGTGTAAATGTATCTGATGATAGGTTAAAGATTTCAAAGATTAGTAAGATGTTAAAAAATGAAAACGAAATCTCATTTGATGGTGATTTATTAGAGACTATTAAGAACTTTTTTTTGGCATCAAACGGATATGTATCATATGCTGGTACATTTAACGCAGACAAATCGAATGTATATCATAATGTAGAGCTTAGTCTATTGCCTCAATGGGTCGATACCACATTAACAAGAGAGTACTCGTTTTCATCAAAAAATACCTTACTAACACTATCAGCTGAATTTAATGGATTTAAAGATTTGTTAGTATGGAAAAAAGTGTAAAGAACAATTAAATGAAAATACCACTTTGGATTAAATTTATTTTTTTTAGTGTGATTATCTTTACCTCTATAGTTTTGCCAATGACTTTTTTAGAAACTCCACTCGCAAATTATGGTGAAATTGCTCTCGATTGGGCCGGATCCAACAAATTATTAATTTCTTTAATAGTAATTTTAGCCTTAACCGCTGATGTTTTTTTGCCTGTCCCCAACGGTCTTACTAATACTTTTGCAGGAATGTCTTTAGGTTGGGCTACTTCCTCTCTTGTTGTATGGATAGGCTTAAATATTGGAGCATCGATAGCTTATTTAATAGGACGTTTTGCTGGAAGACCCATTGCAAAAAAAGTATTAAACAATAAGGAACTAATTGAAGCCGAAGCCTCACTAAAAAATTTTAACATCATAAGTTTAATAATATCTAGACCAATACCAGGTTTTGCTGAGTTAACTGCGATTACTGCAGGAATTTCAAATATTTCTTTTAAATTTTTCTTTTTAGCGGTTAGCATTACAAATATTGGGGTGGCAATAATCTTCTCCGGTATTGGTGCAGCAGCAATTGAAAATCAATCCTCATCTCTTGTATTTTTTGGCGTTGTTATCCTTCCAGCTGTAATGTACTTTTTTTATATCAAGTTTTATGAAGACCGATAAATTAATCAATTTAATAAAGATAACTTTGTTGCTCATACCTTTGCTTGTAATTTCTAGTGAGGTATTAGATATAAATGAAATCTCATACGGCAATGACGAAAAACAAAGAATTGATTTTTATAAAGGCTCTTCAGACAAGGTTTTGGTTTGGATCCATGGGGGTGGGTGGTTATATGGTGACAAAAGAGCTGAGAGGTGGATAAAAAGATTTCAAAATCATTTTATTGATCATCAAGATTTTAATGTTTACATGATTGGTTACAGAATAGGTAAGTTAACTGCTCCAAATGCAGTTGATGATGTAATTTGCGCATACAAAAAAATAATCCACGATGCTTCGCTAAGAAATCTTTCTACTGAAGATATTATTGTAGCTGGTGCTAGTGCCGGGGGACATCTAGCATTAATGGTTGGCTTATCAGCCAACTATAATAATAAAGAATGTGAAGGTGAAATTCCGCCAAAAGCTATAATAAATATTTTTGGTATAACAGAAATTAAGCAAACTTCAGAATTTTTAGATAAAACAAAGTTCTTTAATGCTTCAAATTATGTAAAAGGATGGATTGGATCTGATGCAAACATTGATCAAATTACTAAAACACTTTCACCAATAAACATATTAGATGGAATTAATCTAAATGTTTTAACAATTCATGGTACAAGTGACAGGTGGGTACCATATGAACAAGCAGTGCTTCTAGATGAGAAATTAAAAGACCAACATCAACTTTTAACAATTGACGGAGGTGGTCATTATTACTTTTCTGAAGAAGAAGATGAAATCATAAGACAAACTATTTCATCTTTCTTAAGGTCTAATTTTAATATGTCTACCAAAGAGCCACAGGATTAATAATCATTTGAACAGCACCCTTAAGCTTTGGCTGACCTAAGACAAATAGGAATTCTGTAACATTATCCTCAGCCAACTTACCAGTATTCATAGTCTCTAATATATAAATACCGTTCTCCTTGATAAGAGTTACGTGATCATAGTAAACCAAATCGCCCTCAACTGGAGGAACTGCACCTAGTCCCCATGTATCGGCTCCAACAGCCATAGGATTAAGTGAAGATAAATATACAGCTGCATCATTAGTAATACCTGGTATTGTACTTCCCCATAATTCTGGAGAGCTTTTTAGGTATGCATCAGTCCAACCAGTGTGGAAAAGAATAATATCTCCTTCTTTAAATTTAATGTTTTGTTGCTTGGCTGCATTTTTTATATCGTCTCTTGTAATTCCCTGACCTCCAGCCATAGCAGTTATTCCAAAATACTTTGCCATATTTACTACCACGCCTCTACCAACCAGTGGAGGAACTTTTTCAATACCAAATTTAGTTAGGCCAGTTATATAAGAGAAGTCTGCACCTTTATGGCAGTTATAAAAGATATCATCATCACCAATATGACCTAATCCATCCAGCTGAGGTCCTGTTCCAATCCACATTTGCAAAATGTCATCGTTGTAGGTGATGTCGTATCCAAAATCTTCAGTTGTATCTCTTCCAAAGTGTTGATTTGGTTGAACTACTTGTAATTCTGTATATCTTGGCGGGAAAGCCGGCATCCCAGGCTCAATAACAATTCCAAGACCATGAGACATACCTTTTTTAACAAGTTTAATCGCATTTAAAGTGTTGGCATTTGATATTAGATTGGCAGAACCAATCTCATCATCTTTACCCCACTTAGAAACTTCGCAACCATCATCTGAGATTGCAAAGAGGGAAATAAATAAAATATAAAAAAGTGAATTACGCATTTTGATCTCCTAAAACCATTAACATTATTATAAGCACATTAATCAATATATTTAAGGCATCAAAAAAATATGATTTAATTCATAGTATGAATAATAAGATACCCCCACCAATTGTTACTTTAGTGTTTGGATTAGCAATTTATTTTTCTAAACCCTTATTCCCTTACTTTAGTAATGTAATTTTGAATGTTTTAAGTTTATTGCTGATAATAGTTGGCCCACTTACTCTTATATCAGCAGCCAGATCTTTTAAAGTCCAAGAAACGACAATCAATCCTATAAATATTGACAAAGCAACCTCATTGGTTGTGTCGGGAGTTTTTAAATATTCAAGAAACCCAATGTATTTAGGAATGGTTTTAATTCTTCTTTCAATATCATTTAAATTTAATTTAATAGGAGGAATTGTTCTTACTATGCTATTCGCTGGCTACATAACAAAATTTCAAATCATTCCAGAAGAGATTGTAATGAATAAACTCTTTGGTGATGAATTTGAAAAATACAAAAATAAAACAAGAAGATGGATCTAATCTAATGACCTATCAAGCTCATTTGTTCGTAGCATTAACAATAGGATTCATTGGAACAATTTTTTGTATATCTCTTTATCAGATGAATAAGGTCAAACAAGCACAAATATTTTTATTTTTAACTATTGGAATGATGGCTTTCTGGATGTTTGTAGCTACAGGATATTTATTATAAATATTTATGAAAGAATATACTGGAGGCTGTCATTGTGGAGGAGTTAAATATAAATTTAAATCAGATCAGTTAGTCGAGATTTGGAATTGCAATTGTTCCATTTGTGACATGATTAATTATCAGCACCTCTTCGTAAAGCATGAACTTTTTGAGCTTATCTCTGGAGAAGAACTACTTTTAGAATATAAGTTTGAGAGCGGATCAGCAAAACACTTTTTTTGCAAAAGATGCGGAATCAAATCCTTTTATCAACCTAGGTCTCATCCTGAAATGTATAGCATTAATTTCAAATGTGTAGATGACCCACCAGAGATTAAAGAAGTCATTTACTTTGATGGAATAAATTTTGAAGAGAGCATAAAAAATATATGAATGTTTATTTAATATTGTTTTCTGCAATATTGTTTGAAGTATTTGGAACCATGCTCTTGCCTGCCTCACAAAACTTTACAAAAATCTTACCAACGACAATCTTATTATTTTCATATGCTATTTCATTTTACTTTTTGGCTATTGTTTCTCAAAAACTCCCACTTTCAATTGTATATGCTTCATGGTCAGGAGTAGGGATATTTTCAATAGCTATATTGAGTTACTTTTTCTTTAAACAAACTTTAAATTGGCAGACAATTGCAGGATTATTTCTTATAGTCATAGGTGTAACTATAGTTAATATTTATAAAACAGATATATATTGAAAGATTTTTCACAAAAAGTAGCATTAATTTCTGGAGCCGGTTCTGGAATAGGCAGAGCCCTATCAATAGAGCTTGCAGACATGGGTTGTAATTTAGCACTTGTAGATTGGAATAAAGAATCTCTTGAAGAAACCAAACAGCTTTTAAGGAAAAAGAATATCGCTGTATCAACACATAATTTTGATATTAGCGATAAAGAAAAAGTACAGGCTTTGCCTAACGAGGTTATCGAATTTCATAAACAAATAGACCTAGTATTTAATAATGCAGGATTATCCTTAGTGGGAAAAGTCAATGAAGTAGATGAGAATGATTGGAATTGGGGTTTAGATATTTTGCTTAATTCTGTAATTCAAATGACAACAGTTTTTCTACCTCATTTAGAAAAGCGACCTGAAGCTGCAATAATCAATACTTCCTCAATATTCGGTCTTTTTAGTGTCCCAAAACAGTCGATTTACAATGTTGGAAAATTTGGAGTAAAGGCTTTTACTGAATCTCTGTCACTTGAACTAGAAATGGCTGAGTCTAATGTGGAAGCTTATTGTGTTTTTCCTGGCCACATAGGAACAAATATTTACTCTTCAGCAAAATTTAAAAGTTTTGAAAAGGACGATGCGGGCGCTGCAATATTTGGAGCAAATGCAGATACAAAAGAGCAGGCAGGCATTCAATTTAAGCAAAATGCACCTTCTTCACCAAAACATGCAGCAAAAGTTATTCTTAAAAATATAAGAAAGAAAAATAAAAGGATATTAATTGGTATAGATGCACATTTTTATGATTTGATGAGCAGACTATTTCCAAAAAGTTTTCTAAAAATCATATGGATTCTCCCGTTCTTGAGAAATCTTTTTAAATCTAAGGACTAATACAATGATATCTTCTATAGATCATTTAATAATCGCAGTAAAAGACATTAATGACGCTGAGGAAAATTACAGGAAAATCTTTGGAATGGAGCCTGTCTGGAAAGGAGAACATAAGGCACTTGGAACCGCTAATGTAATTTTCAATTTTAAAAATACCTATTGTGAACTTTTGTCAGCGAATGGAGATGGTCTTGGAGCTGCATTGGTAAATGGCGCAATTGAAGAGCAGGGAGATGGGCTCATTGGGGTAGTTTTCGGAACAAATAATATTAAAGAGTCATGTTCTACATTAAAAAAATCCGGTTATTTAGTAACAGAGCCAACTGAGGGTGAAGGCATTGATAATAAAACTCAAAAAATAAGAAAATGGAAAAATCTTTTTTTACCTCCGGAACTTACCAGAGGAATTTTTTCTTTTATCATTGAGCATTCAGAAGGAGCATTACCAAGCTTAAACAAGTATCCCAAAGCTACAATTAACAAACTTGACCATCTTGTAATAAATACTAATGATGCAAATGGGTTCATAAATATTTATAAAGATGTTTTTAATATTCGATTGGCTTTGGATAAAGTCATCGAACATTGGAAAAGTAGAATGCTTTTCTTCAGGGTTAATAAAACTACAATCGAAGTTATCGAAAGAAAAAATGAAGATGATTCTCAAGACAGTCTTTGGGGATTAGCATGGGAAGTTGAATCAATTGAGGCGGCTTATAATAGACTTATAAGTGAGGGTGTTGATGTTACTCCAATAAAAGAGGGGCTGAAAGAAAATACTTTAGTGGCTACCATTAAGTCTCATACTCACAATGTTCCAACTTTGTTAATTGAACATACTTAATGAAAATCATAATAGGTTTCTTGCTTGCTTTTTTTTCAATCCTTTTAGGATCTCCTTTAATAGCATTAATAATGGGATCATTATTGGTGCTCGTTTTTAAATTTCCAAGTGATTATATTAGTAAATCAGTTACTACAAATCTTTTGCAGGTTGGAATAATTTTAATTGGTCTCACAATATCCGCATCAAGTGCTACAGAAATAGCTTTTAAATATTTTCCTTATATATCTGCCTTTGTCGTAATAATTTTTTTTGTTGGCTTGTTTCTGGCAAATCTATTTAAAGTTGATAGAAGCTTAGGAATATTAATCGCTTCTGGAACTGCTATATGTGGTGCCACCGCAATGGCAGCAATTTCACCACTAATTAAAGCAAAGTCAAAAGATTTATTCGCTGCGCTAACTATAATTTTTATATTTAACGCTATAGCAATTGGAATATTTCCTCTAATTGGAGCAGCAACCGGTATGAATTTCGAAGGTTTTGGAGCATGGGCTTCAATGGCTGTTCACGATACAGGTTCTGTTATAGGCACAGCAATAGCCTTTGGAGGTGATTCAGTTGAAACAGCAACGATACTTAAACTTAGCAGAACTATTTGGTTGATACCTTTAATTATAATCTTAGGAATTTTTTATCAAGATAAATCAAAACCTAAATTACCTATTTTTATTTTATTATTTATTATTGCTATAGCCTCAGGGACTATTCTTGAGTTCAATCAAGATACAATTTTTTTCATAGATTCAATTAGTAAGATTTTTTTAATATCAGCCCTTTTTTGTATTGGAACTCAAATAACATTTGAAGCTATTAAAGAAATAAATATGAAAAATTTTTTATTTGCATTAAGTTTATGGATAATCGCATTAGTGTTTTCATATTTAATAATTAATTTATTTATATAACTGGAGAAAATATGTTTAGTCATGTAATGGTGGGTGCAAACAATATTGAAGAGTCACGAATCTTTTATGACAAAATATTTGAGGTTCTCGGAAGAGGACCAGGAAAACTATATCCAAATCTAACTGGACAAAAAAGATATTTCTATAATTTAGAGGGAACAAGTTTTTGTATTACTGAGCCAATAGATGGCCAGCCTGCAACAGTTTCAAATGGAGCAACTGTGGGATTTAATATTGAAACTATTGAACAGGGTGATGCGTGGCACAAAGCAGGAATAGAAAATGGAGGTACCTCTATTGAGGAAGAGCCAGGCATTCGAGATTATGGAAAATTTAAAATGTATTTAGCTTATTTAAGAGACCCAACTGGAAATAAGCTATGCGCAGGGCTTTTAATTAAAAAGACTTCAAAATAGTTTTTATTCCACTAATTATACTTGGGTTGCCCTCAAAACACTTTATTGACTCATCAGGCTTATTCCAATTATTTGCAGATTTTGTAAAAAAGTTTGAATCAATTGTTACCCAGCTTGAATCATCAAGGGTTCCTGCTTTCACATAGAAAATTCGAGAGATTTCTTTTGAATAACTTAAAATGCCTGAACCACAATTTGGACAAAAGCCTCTTCTAACATGAGAACCAGAAGAGCCTTTACTCTCAAAGAACTTAAGTTCACCATTAAGATCTACATACTTTTTTGCAATAAACAATATTGTCGCTTTGCCGGAACCTGTTGTTCTTTGACAATCTTTGCAGTGACAATGATGGGCAGATATAACCTTATTCTTATCTAGAGTATAAGTAATGTCTCCGCATTGACATCTACCAGACTCAAAATTAGATTCTTTATTCATAAAAGAAGATAAACTCCAAGGTCAATCATAAAATAAAAACCAGCTAAAAATCCAATAGCCCAAGGTATGCTTCTTGGACTTGGATTTCTTTCAGTTGCTATTTTGTAATACAAAATCATATGAGCAATTCTTGCTAGAGCATATATCCATATTATTATTGAAAGCTTTAGTGGACCATAGCCTGAAAACATTGCTAAAAATGCCATACCTAATATTGGAACAATATTTTCAAGAGAATTCTGAAATGTCCTATGGCTCCTAAATACGAATGACGATTGACCCAGTTCAGGCTTAACTATTCCAGGACTGTATCCTCCTTTCTGTCTTCGATGAACTCTAACTGCTACAATTGCTTGAATAACCATGGTTGCTAACATCAACCATATACCTAAAAGCGAAGAGTGATAAACATCAAACATTTTTGACCCCAATAAATTTGTTTTGTTTTATTAATTATAGTCATAATATGACAACGAAGGTTATAAATTATATTGTTTTAAATGAGCTCTATTTATAAGGTTTTAACGGAAGAAGAGTGGGAACATGCAATCTCGCTTGGTTATGTAGTAACCAAGCTAGATAATGATGATGGCTTTATACATTTATCAACATCAAAACAGCTTGCTTTGACACTTCATTTATATTTTAAAAACTCTAAGAAAGTTATTTTGCTAGAGATAGATCAAGATTCCATTAAAGATGAAATAGTTTTTGAAGAGGCTAAATCAGGCAGCAGATTAGGAAAATTTCCACATCTTTATGGTAAATTGTCCATACAAAATGTTAAAAAAGACTGGACACTAAAGAGAAATAGTTTTGATTTGCCTAAAAAAGTTTTAGAGGAATTACAAGAATAATAAATATGACAGATTTAACAATAAACCAAGTTTACGCAATTGGAGCTCCAATAGTTCTGGCTATGATTCTTATTGAAGTATTTTTCTCCAGTATTTATAACAAAAATCTTTATAAAAAAGATGACACCCTTTGCACAATTGGGCTTCTAACAGGAAATATTATCATGGTGTTTGCTCTAAAGGGGATTACATTAGCGCTACACTTTTACTTATTCCAATTTAAGTTATTTAACTTATCAGCATTGATACCAGTTTGGGCTTTATGGATTCTCACTTTTGTCATGATAGATTTAGTTTTTTATTTTTATCATCGCATTTCTCACAGAGTAAATTTCTTATGGGCCATTCATATGAGCCATCATTCAAGTGAAGAAATGAACTTTGCTGTATCTTTTAGGCAGGCATGGTTTGGCCCAATATCGAAATTACCATTTTTTATGGTGTTGCCTTTAATAGGTTTTGATCCAACCATAATTGCGGTAGCAGGTGTAGTTAGTACGCTATGGGGAATTGTTGGACACACACAAATTGTTGGCAAGCTTGGTCCGCTTGAATGGATTTTTAATACTCCATCTCATCACAGGGTTCATCATGGAGCTAATAGACAGTATATTGATAAAAATTATGGAAATTTATTAATTATTTGGGATAGAATGTTTGGTACCTTTGAACCGGAAGATGAGCCAGTAAAGTTTGGTTTAGTAAGAAATGTAAATACTTTTAATCCAACGAAAATAACTTTTATGGGATGGATAGATATTTTTAAAAATATGAAAAATGCTTCGAACCTTAGCGAAGCAATCTATTTTTTATTAGGACCACCGAAAACTAAAAACTAATTATGAAACATATATTATATTTTCTTTTTGTATCACCTTTAGCTTTTTCTTTTGAGAGCTCAGATAATTGTGATGATATTGAGCTCTTCTTTTTAAGTCCACAAGACGGTCTTGTTAGTGAGAATCAAAAACTTAAAGTAGAGTTTGGAACAAAAAATATAAATATCAGCCCTGCTGGTGTAGTTGTTGAGAAACAAGATAATTGTAAAGTTAGCGGACATCATCATTTAATTATTAATAATGCCTATGAAGTTAAGAGTTTTGAAAATCAACCGATACCATATGGAGCAAATATTCTCCATTTTGGTGGTGGTCAAAAAGAAGCAGAGCTCTCGCTTCCTCCTGGGAAATATTCTCTTCAACTTGCGATTGGTGATTATGAACATAAACCCATCAATAGAAATAAGTCAGATCAAAAATATGATCCAATTCTTTCAGAAATTATTAATGTCGAAATACTGCCATAGTTAAAGCTTTTCTTTTTTCTCAAAGACATTTCTAATACAATTACTATTACACATAGGGGAATTAGTATTTTTTTAAGAAAAGTTAAAAATAATTTTTTATTTGAGGCATGTATTCTCTTTGTCATAGCTATTTTTTGCGTTCAGCTATACGCAAAAGAAATAGTGATAAATCCAGGAGAAAATGCTCAAGAAGAACTTCAAGAAGCTCTAATACTTATGTCAGAAGGGGATACTCTTTTGATTAAGTCTGGTTACTATTTATTTGAAGATGGACTTTCTCTCGATGTAGATAACGTCACAATTATTGGTGAGGGTTTAGATAAAACTATATTGGATTTCAAAAATCAACAGTCTGGAGCTCAAGGATTTTTAGTAACTTCAAACAAAGTGACATTAAAAGATTTCGCAATATTGGATGCAAAAGGTGACGCTCTTAAGGTAATAGGATCAAAAGGCATCAATATGGTTAACTTAAGAACAGAGTGGACAGGTGGACCAAATAGCACAAATGGTGCATATGGATTTTATCCTGTTGAGTCTGAAGATGTTCTTATTGATGGATGTGTTGCCATAGGCGCATCAGACGCTGGAATATACGTAGGACAATCTAAGAACATTATTGTTAGAAATAGTATTGCTCAATACAACGTAGCTGGAATTGAAATAGAAAATTCTTACTATGCAGATGTATACAACAATCTTGCTTCACATAATACTGGTGGCATTTTAATATTTGATTTACCTGATCTACCTCAACAAGGCGGCCATCACATAAGAGTTTTTGATAACAAATCAATAGATAATGATACTGATAACTTCGCCCCAGAGGGTAACATTGTAGGAGAAGTTCCAAGAGGCACAGGAATTATTATTATGGCTAATTCTGATGTCGAGGTTTTTAATAATGAAATGAGTGGAAATGGAACGGTAAACCTATCAATTGTTTCTTATTCTGATGAAACAGATGATCCAAATTATTATCCCCATCCAAGAAGGATTCAGGTTCATAACAATATATATGGTCCTGGTGGATTTGATCCAGATGTTGAAACTGGTGATTTGGCAAAAGCATTATATGAAATAAGTGATGGGAACATGCCAGATATTTTTTGGGATGGTGTTGTTCCAATTTCTCAAATGATATTTGGGCAACCAGATGATGATAAGTTAAAGGTAGACGAAAATAACGATGTAAGTTTTTTAACGATCAGTCCAATAAAGTACATGTTAGGATTTTCAAATCCTATACGAACAGAAAAAAAAGAATTTAAAGGGGTCATTAATCCACTCGAGCCGATTGTAATAGACGGTATATAGGGATAATGAAAAAGAAATTTCAAATATTGCTAGTGCTTATTCTGTGCACCAGGCTAACTGCGATTAATGATAATCTAATTATTTCTGAATCTTTTCCAGCAAAACTATCAGATTTTGGTTTTTTTCTTGATGATTCAGCACAAATACCTCATGAGAATGTAATACCATACGAGCTGATATCAACACTATTTTCTGATTACTCATATAAGCAAAGATGGGTATACGTTCCCAATAATAAAAAAGCTCAATATGAAGAGAATTGGGTTTTTAATTTTCCTGTCGGTTCTGCATTAATAAAAACATTTTATTATCCTGTTGATGAAAGAAATCCGGATCTAGGAATGAATCTTTTAGAAACGAGACTTTTATTAAGGAAAGAGAATGGCTGGGAAGCTGTGTCTTATGCATGGAATGAGGAACAAAACGAGGCATATAAAAGAATTGCTGGAAAAACAATTAATGTTTCCTGGACTGATTTTATGGGCAACGATAGAGATGTTAGGTATCGAGTTCCAAACGTAAATCAATGTAAGGAATGTCATGCAGCTGAGGATAAGATCACACCAATTGGACCAAAAGCCAGAAACTTAAATAAAAAGTTTGAATTTAATGAAGGGGAATTTAATCAGTTAACATATTGGATGAATAGACAAATAATAGATGATTATCCATTGGAGATAGTTTCTCCAGTTGATTGGACAGATGATAGCCAAAATATTAATGACAGAGTTCGTTCTTATTTAGATGTAAATTGTGGACATTGCCATTCCCCAACAGGAAATGCAAATTCAACCGGCCTATATCTTCACCTAGATGAAACTAGAGACATTCATTTGGGCTTGTATAAAAAGCCTGTTGCAACTGGAAGAGGTAGTGGGGGTTTAAAATATTCAATCGTCCCAGGCAAACCAGACGAATCGATCTTATTACACAGAATGATTTCTCTTGATCCTGGAGTAATGATGCCAGAATCTGGAAGAGCACTTTCACACAACGAGGCTGTTGAAATGGTCAGAGAGTGGATCTTGGTGATGGAAGATTGAGATTACGTCAACGAAATATTTTTATTGTTTTATCTGCAATAATATTTCTATATTCTTGTGAAATTGAAGAATCTAAAAATATTTATAAACCACCCTTAATAGAAACTTCCTCTAAAATAGATAAAACCAGCAACACCTATTCAATTGATGTTCTAAAAAGCATTAGCGACGAGTTATCGAAATTGCTTAACAAAGATATAGACCTTTTTTCATCTAATGTAATTAATTTTGAAGGTGAAATAATAAGCAAATACATTGATTGTGGATTCATGAATAATGAGATTTATGTAAATTATATCGATAGGATATTTGGTTCATATTTAGAGGCCGTAATAACCTTTAAAATAGTAAATGAGGACAACCTTTACATAATTAATAATGATGAGATTAAGTATACTTTTTTTTCGAAAGAGACAGGAACAAGATGGAGATTTAAATCTAATAAACCAAAAGAATTATTGGTAGGCAATCCTGTCTACAGCGATAATCCATACAGAACATGTTTATCTAAAAATGTATTAGAAAAAAAGATTAAAAATATATTAAATAGAACATCATATGGCTAGAAGAGACTTAACAAATATTTATTTAACTTTTTTTATAATATTTTTGTCTTCCAATTTAGATGCTGATGATAATCGTTCTATGGTCGGATATTGGTTGACATCCCAATCTATTGTTTTGGTTAGTGAGTGCGAAGAGGAATTATGCGCAACTATTGAACATATATTTGTTGACGAAGGAATTGATCAGAAATCAATACTAGATAATAACAATAAAGAAAAATCTTTAAGAGAAAGAACGCTTGTAGGAATTAACCTAATAGATGGCTTCAAATATATTGATGGAGCAAAAAAGCTATCTGGCGGAAGGATTTATGATCCAGGAAGGGGAAGAACTTTCAAATCAAATATTTATTTATTACAAAATGGGAATTTGAAAATTGAGGGTTGTTTGCTGAGAATGTGCGGCCATGAAGAATGGAAACCAATAACGGTAACGTTTAATGAGGATGGAACAAAAAAGGTCGAGCTCAAGGAGAATATTTAATGAAAAAGGTTAATTTTAAAGATAAGTTTAAAAAGTTTTCAGATCAATGGTCGCCCAAAGTGATTGCGGAACTTAATGATTACCAATTTAAGTTAGTAAAAATTGAAAATGATTTTATCTGGCACAAGCATGTTGATACTGACGAAGTATTTATTGTTATTGAAGGTGAAATGTTTATTGAATTTAAAACTGAAACGATAAAGCTTAAAGCAGGTGAAATGATCGTTGTTCCAAAAGGGACAGAACATCGACCTTTTGCAAATGATGAAGCTAGTATAATGTTAGTTGAGCCAAAAGGAATAGTTAATACTGGCGATAAAATAGATGAATTAACTGCTCCAAATGATCAATGGATATAAAGTGGGGAGATCATAATTATGAGTAAATTTTTAATTGCAGCATTAGCATTAATACTTTTAGGCTTAGCTATATATAGCCCAAACATTGTTCGGCTCTACAAACTAGCTAATTTATATAACGAAAAATCAATAGCTAAGAATTTTATAAGTATTAATAAAATCTTTGAAACATCTTCACCTATACCTGCATCAGAACAACCATATATTTTTGAAAAAAAGGATTATGATTTACCAGAATCTTATTTCTTTGAAGGAGAGGAACTAAAATTAGTTGATGGATTAGACCATTTCCATACGGATGGACTCATAATCCTTCATAACGGGAAAATGCTATTTGAACAATATTGGCACGGCAATACCAAAGATAGCAAACACATAGCCTTTTCAGTATCTAAATCTTACTTATCAGCCTTATTTGGCATAGCTGTTGATGAAGGCCTAATTGATAGTATTGATGATAAAGTTTCTAAATATCTTAATGATTTTGATGGAACTGGTTACGAAAACGTAAAAATTAAAAATCTTCTTCAAATGTCTTCAGGCATTGAATTCAATGAAGACTATGCCGATCCAGGCTCAGACATAAATAGGTTTGCAAGAGCAACTGCGAGAGGATCGTCATTCAGGGATTTTGCTAAGACACTAAAAAATGGAAGAGAACAAGGAACATATAATCATTATGTGAGCCTTGATACTCAAGTATTAGGCATGATTCTTGAATCAGTAACCGATATGCCAATAAGAGAGTATTTATATAAAAGAATATGGAGCAAAATAGGTACAGAAAGTGAAGCATATTACATTGCTGATAATACTGGAACAGATATGGCACTTGGTGGCCTAAATGCTTCTTTGCGAGACTTTGCCAAGTTTGGACAGCTTTACTTAAATGAAGGAAGTTGGGAAGGTGAGCAAATTGTTCCTAAGGAGTGGGTTGCTCAATCTCATACACCAGATGCTCCTCATCTAATGCCAAATTCAGGAGAACTTTCTTCAAATGAATGGGGTTACGGTTATCAATGGTGGGTTCCTGGGGATCCCATAACTGATTTCACTGCTCATGGCATATTTAATCAATTCATATATGTTGATCCAGAATCAAATGTTGTTATAGCCAAAACATCTTCAAATCATAGGTTTAGGTCAGAAAGAGAGTACTCAAAAGCAGCTCATATAGCTATGTTTCGCTCTATAACAAAACATATTGAAAATACATTTAATTAATATATTTGTATTAAATAAGATTCTTTCTTAGAATTAAAGAAAGGTTATATGAGGAGACAAAATGCATTCAAAAAAAATTATTTCATTTTTAATATTTTTCACTGTTAGTGCAGTGGCTCATGTAGGTGAGAATCATATGAAAACTAGCTCACCTGAATGGCAGATAAAAGCTTATACAGGAGCAGCTCCAGATTTTATTGGAGATTTTGCAACTGTTATGGGGTCTGACGGAACCATTATTCGTGAGGGAACTAACGGTTGGACATGTTTAGCTTTTACTGCAAACATGATGGGAGACTCAATGGATCCAAGAATGGCAACACCGGCTTGTATGGATTCAAATGCTATCGCTTGGGCTGATGCCTATATGACACAATCAGTTCCAAAACTATCTAATGATGGATGGGCATGGATGATTCATGGAGATACCGGTGCAGATAATTTTAGAGCTTACTCTGAAGGAGATAAAGCTGGAACAAATCCTGAGGATTGGATCGAGTCAGGTGCACATATGATGTTGATGCCTAAGGATCCCAAATCTTTAGAAAATATGACTACAGATTTTACTACCGGCTCACCTTACGTAATGTTCAAAGGTACGCCTTATGTTCATCTAATGATACCTATATCTGGTTATTATGATATCCAACCAGAAGCGGCTCCTAAGTAGTAATTAAAATGGAAAGATATAAAAGTTTTGAGGATTTCTATCCCTACTATATTGCTGAGCATGATCATAAATACACAAAATTGATGCATTTTATTGGAACTAGCATAAGTATCTATTTTTTAATTAAATTTATACTGTCATTCAATTTTTTATTCATTTTATATGCGCTTTTAGCGGGCTATGGGTTTGCATGGATAGGACATTTCTTTATTGAAAAAAATAAACCTGCTACCTTTAAATATCCTTTTTACAGCTTAATAGGTGATTACAAGATGTATTTAGAGATACTTCAAGGAAAACATAAAATTTTTTAATTTGTAATCCCGTATTTCATATTTGTATGGAGGCTTCTGAGAATAATTTTTGGACTGAGCCTCCTTGGGGTGCTGGCGAAAAAAAATATCGACTAGGATTAAGGCCAATAGAGTTAGGTGAATGGCTAAATAGAAAGATTGGTGAAAATCTTTTAAAACATAAAAAAAATTTACTCGATTTTGATTACAACAAGGTTATTGCAGTAACTGAAGATTCTATTGATGCACAAATTTGCTTAGGAGAGATATTTGGAATAAAGCATACTAAATATCCAGACCTTATTGCTGAATTAAGCCTTAATATTCAAGATGATTTATGTTTAATGGAGTCACAAGGTGAACAAAAACTTATTGCGGCAAGTATTTGTTCCCCAAGTTATTGGGATGTAAGAACAAAAATTGGCAAGCCACTTAAAACAATTCATGATCCTGTTACATCTCTTGACGAGAAGATAGGCGAGAGAATTTCAACTTTTATTAGACAGGCACCTATTAAAAAACCCTTTGCAAGACAAAATTGGCTTATTCATGGTGATACAAAAAGATTTCATTTAATAGAAGAAGGTTCTTTACTCACAGATCCTTCGTCTTGGTATATCAGATCAGAAAAAGAAACTTTATGCAGATTTCATGAGGATTATTCTTTATTCACAATAAATGTTCTATTTGAACCATTAAACAAAATTGTTGATTATCCTGATGCGCTAAAAGGCCTTATTAAAAGCTTAGAGACATTTGATGGAGATGAATCAGTATATTTTGGTGGATCCGACAAAATAAACATTTTATTGGAATACCTTAAAGCACAACTATAGTAAAATAGCACTTATCGGGAGAGCATAATTTGCTGTAAATCTTTATGGATAAAAAACAGTACAACAAGATCATTATTAGATCGCAAGGTATTGCTGAAAAATGGAAAAAAATTCCAGCTCCTCAAAGAGGAGAGTTTATAAGGCAATTTGGTGAGCAGTTAAGACTTCAGAAAGAACTTCTTGCTGAAACCATTACCAAAGAAGCTAGAAAGATAAAGACAGAGTCGCTTGGAGAAGTACAAGAAGCAATAGACATGTGTGATTTTGCTGTTGGGTTAAGCAGGCAACTATATGGCTTGACTATGCCTAGTGAGCGTCCAAATCATAGACTTCAAGAGTTATGGCATCCTTTGGGAGTTGTTGGCTGTATAACAGCTTTTAATTTTCCGATGGCTGTATTTGCATGGAATTTCTGTCTTTCCGCTGTCTGTGGAAACAGCATAATATGGAAACCTAGCCCACATTCAAATGAGTGTGCAAAAGGAATAAAAAAAGCATGGGATGAGGTAAGCGGTGAGTTTTCTGATTTAATTCAAATTATAGAAGGTGGTAATGAAGAAGCAGTTCTAATTTGTGAGGATAAGAGAATATCTTTGGTATCTGCAACCGGAAGCACACAAATGGGTAAGGAGTTGGCGCCAATTGTTTCAGCCAGGCTTGGTAAGCTTTTGCTTGAACTTGGAGGTAATAACGCTGCAATCGTGTGTCCCTCAGCAGATTTAGATCTAACAATAAAAGGTATCGCCTTTTCCGCTTGCGGAACAACTGGTCAAAGATGCACCTCGCTAAGAAGACTATTTGTTCATAAAGACATATATGACGACTGTGTTGAGCGTTTGGAAAAATGCTTTGAAGAATTAGTAATAGGTTGTCCCTCAAAGGATTCCTCTCAAATAGGTCCTCTAATTTCTGAAGATAGCTTTAATTCTATGCAAAAAATACTTGAGTCCTTAAAAGCTAAGAATGTATCTGTAATTGGTGGCGAAAGATTAGATATTGAAGATTCTAATGAATATTATGTAAAACCAGCACTAGTCCTTGTAAAGGAAATAGAAGATGAGATGCTCTCTGAAACATTTGCACCTATTTTATATGTTAAGAGTTATGAAAAAATTGAAGATGCTATTCATATGCAAAACGATGTTAGTCAAGGTCTGAGCAGTTCAATTTTTACAAATGACATGAGGGAATCTGAATTATTTTTAAGTGAATCTGGAAGTGATTGTGGGATTGCTAACGTAAATATTGGTACAAGTGGAGCTGAAATTGGTGGTGCTTTTGGTGGTGAAAAAGATACGGGAGGCGGACGTGAGTCAGGTTCGGATGCTTGGAAAAATTATATGAGAAGAGTAACCGCAACTGTAAATTATGGTGAAGATTTACCACTTGCTCAGGGGGTAGAATTTGATGAAAGCTAAAATTGCAATTGTTGGGAGTGGAAATATAGGTTGGGCATTAAAGCAACTACTTAAAAAGGACTATGACTTTAAGCAGGGCGATATAGAAGATGGTTTCGATGCAAACGATATTTCACAGGTAAAAGATTTTTTAAAAGGAGTTGATGCAGTAATTTCAGCAGGACCATTTGCAGTAAACAAAAACATTGCAAGCGTAGCAGCAGAAAATGGTATTGCTTACTTTGATCTCACTGAAGATGTTGAAACGACAGAATTCATTAGATCACTAAAATCAGAAAATATTTTAATGCCACAGTGCGGCCTTGCTCCAGGAGCCATTAATATTTGTGCAGCTGGTATGATGAATCAATTCGATTCTGTTAATGAAGTTCTTATGAGAGTTGGAGCTTTACCAAGATTTACGACTAATGAAATGAGCTATTACTTAAGTTGGTCAACAAACGGATTAATTAATGAATATTGCAATGAAGCTGATGCAATTTATGAAGGAAAATCAGTAAAGGTTATGCCATTAGAGGGAGCTGAAAAAATTGTTATTGAGGGCGAAAGCTTTGAAGCCTTTAATACAAGCGGAGGATGTGCCACCATGTGTGAGACTTTTGAAGGAGAAGTTCAAAATCTTTCATATAAGACAATTAGATATCCAGGCCATTTAAATCACATGAAATTTTTGTTTAACGATCTTCATCTGAAGAAGAATAAAGATGTCTTAGAGAAGCTTTTCGACAAAGAAGTTCCAAGGACAAAAAATGACGTAATAATATTTTTTGTAAAAGTTATAGGACTTATCGACGGAGTTTTACAAGAGAAAACCTATTTAAGAAAAATATACGGAGATGAAAAATTCAGCGCCATTCAATTAACTACTGCCTCTGGCGTATGTAGCGCTCTTAAAATGTTTCTTGATGGCAAGATTGCAAATAAAGGTTTTACAAAACAAGAATCTTTATCTTGGGATGATTTTCTAAATAATGATTTCGGTAAGGTTTACGCCTAATACTTATAATGACAGAATTTAGCTTATCAGACACTTCTCATATCATTTTTGCCATAGCTTGCATTGTCACGATTATTTATTTACCAAAATTTGTTTTGAATAAGAGTGATATATGGAAAAAGCTTGTAATAGCTGCAATTTTCATTTTTATCCTAATAAATCAAGGCTTGGATTTTTATAGGGAGGGATATACTCAACAAATAAAGCTAGGATTACCTCTTCACCTTTGTGATTTTTCTTGCGCAGCTATCATGCTATATTTTATAACTCAGAGAAGAGAGTTCTTTATCTTTGCTTTTTTTGCTGGGATTTCTGGAGCAGGGATGGCTATATTAACTCCTGATGTTTTATATTCATTCCCACATATTGATTATGTTCGTCATATGATTGGTCACTCAATGATTTTACTAGGCGTAAGCTATGCAATGATAATTGATAATCAAAGACCTTATTTTAAAGACGTACATAGAGTTCTATTAGTTTTAACTTTTTTCTTAATTTTGATGTATCCAATTAATTATTTACTTGGACCACCAGCGAATTATTGGTATGTTATGGAAAAACCACCCGGCTTAAATGTAACAGGTTTTATGAGAGATGAGCCATACCATATGATTGATATATATATTCTTGCCATAATTGTTTGCTATTCAATATACTTGCCATATCTCTTTAAAGATAAATTTAATAAAACTACTATATAAAAATGAAAAGTGTTTCAAGTTCACAAATTCCTAAAAGTTTTAGGGCATATCGACCAAAAGCGCTTCAATGGCTAGGTAGATCTGTTTTATCAGTTCTTGGATGGAAAGTTCATGGAAAAATATCAGATGAATTTAATGAGAAGAAACTTGTTGTAATTGTTGCTCCACATACTTCTAACTGGGATGGAATTTTAGGGGTTGCAGCAATTGCTGGCCTAGATGCAAGAATTACATTTATTGGTAAACACACTGCATTTAGGTATGGACTAGGAGCTTTTTTAAGATATATGGGTGGAATTCCAGTAGATAGAAATAAACCTGGAGGGATAATTCAAGACGCAATAAATCAGATTAAGGGCATCAATAGTTCCTTAATAGGAATGTCTCCTGAAGGAACACGTTCCAAAGTAAAAGAATGGAAAACAGGATTTTTAAGAATAGCAAAAGAATTAAATACTAAAATAATTCCAGCATCTCTAGATTTTGCAAAAAAAGAAATACTTCTTGGTAAGGCTTTTACACCCTCAGGTGATAATATGAAAGATATTAGAGATCTTAAGGACTATTACAGCGTTTTTACTGCTAGACACCCTGACAAATACTAGTTCAAATTTTCACTAATCATATTATTAACCATCTCCTCAACAATAAAGAGAGGAGGATTTCCGTGATCTAAAACAGCTGAGTGGAAGTCCTTAATATTAAATTTATCACCAAGCTCGCTCATAGCTTTTTCTCTTAGTTCGAGTATTTTGATCATACCAACTTTATAGCTTAGCGCTTGTCCTGGCCAAACAATATATCTTTCAATTTCGACTCTAACTTCTGTATCTGACATTCCAGTTTTTGTTTTCATGTATTTCATTGCTTCTTCGCGAGTCCATCTTTTATAGTGCATTCCGGTATCAACTACCAACCTTACTGCTCTAAAAAGTTCGCTTTGGAGAATTCCTAGTTCGTCATATGGATCTTCAGCCAAACCTGCTTCAAGAGCTAAAATTTCTGAATAAAGAGCCCATCCCTCTGCGAAAGCAGAAGTGAAGTATCCAAACCGTCTATAGAGAGTTAAATCCTCATTTTCAAGAGAATGTGCTATTTGGTGATGGTGTCCAGGCGTTGCTTCATGATAAGCCAAAGTTCTCATGCTATAGGTAGGTGTTTGCTTTATATCGTATAGATTTGCATAAAATACACCAGGCCTGCTTCCATCAAGCGCTGGCGACTGATAATATCCTCCAGCTGCAGTTTTTTCAGAGTATTCAGGAACAGCTTTCACTATGACCTTTGACTTTGGCATAGTATGGAAATAATCTTTCATTACTTCATAAGCTTCTTCAACCATTTCTGTATAGTCTTTAACAACTATTTCTTTTCTATCTGGAGTGTCTGCATATAGAAAATCTGGATCTTCATTTAATTCATTCATTATTTCTCCAACAGACTTGCTCTCGTCATATCCAAGAGATGAAAGAATGTATCTCATTCTTTCAGAAATCCGTTTTACTTCACTAAGCCCCATTTGATGAATTTTTTCTGGTGAATAATCTGTCGTGGTGAAAGTCCTTATTTTCAATTTATAGTATTCGTCTCCTCCTGGTTGAGACCATATGCCATGATTTTTATTAGCATATTTTTGAGTTCTTATCATAAAATCTCTTAAAACTTCAAAACCCGGCGTAACACTTTCGCTAATGGACCTTTTTATTTCATTTTCAAAATAATTTACATCTTCTTGATTTAAATCTAGTTGATTTATCTTTGACATGAATTGGGTATAAAGAGGATGTTGTTCATTTGAATACTCTATAAATTCACTTAGTTGTTTAATTACATGACCATATACAAATTCAGGCGGATAAATACCACTCATAGCTTGTTTTTCAAGGTCAGCAAGAACTCCCTCATATACTTCCTTAATTAAATCTGTCCTTTTTATAAAATCGTTTGCTTCAGACTTCTTCCTAATAGGATGCATATCATTCATAAACTCAATTGTATTTAGATGAATTCCTCCAATTTGATTTAGTGGATAGTCTAAATAAGGAAAATCTTTTAGTTCCCTTAAATGATTTTCATAATCAAAAATTGCAATTTTCTTTGTACTTTTTTGAGCGTCGGATAGTCTCGAGTCGTCATACTTATATAAGGTTTTAATAGTTTTTTCTGCATGCTTAATTCCATCTTCGATATCAGTTTCTTTTGGAATGGACAACTTGGAGTTATGATTCGTCAGCCAATTATAGTCATCTAATACTCCAACATAAGTTAACTCTTCAGGTGAACTTGCAAGATCAAGAATTAGCTCTTTTGCTAAAAAATGATCAATTGAGAAGGGCTTCGTAGAAAAAAGATTTATTAAATATAGAGACCCAACTCCCAAAATAACTAATAAAAGATTTCTCGCATACTTAAGAATTTTTTTAATCATGATAAAATTTCCCATAAAGAAAATTATATTATGTCAGAAAAACTAGCTACGCTTAAGAAAGAAGAGAATTTATCAATACTAACTTTAGATGATGGTAAGGCAAACGTTTTCTCTCCAGAAATGTCACAGCAAATAAATGAATGTCTTGATGATGTTCCTACTGAAGAGGGATGCCTCATAATTACAGGCAGAGAGGGAATGTTTTCTGCTGGATTTGATCTCAAAACTATTCAAGGCGGAGATATGAAACTTATTCAAAATATGACAATAAATGGCTTTAAGCTCTTATCAAGAATATTTGCATTTCCAAGACCCGTTATTGCAGCATGTTCAGGCCATGGCATTGCCCTAGGAACTTTTTTATTATGCTGTTGTGATTATAGAATAGGCGTAAAAGGCGACTTCATGCTTGGAGCCAATGAAATGAGAACAAACATGGTTATACCTTTACCTATATTAGAACTCATTAAATTTAGAGTTGCTCAATCTCATAAATATAGAGCGGTTCTGGGCGCTGAAATGTATACACTAGAGAACGCAATAGATGCAGGTCTTATGGATGAAGTTGTTGAATCAGATAACTTGATGAAAGTCGCCCTTGAAAAAGCAAAAGATCTATCGACGATGGGGCATCCAGCTTATTCGATGACAAAACAGCTTTACATAGCTGAAACACATAAAAAGATTGATGACGCAATAAATGAACTTGATTCTTGATGAATGAATCAGTTTCGTCATGAAATTCACAATTTTCCTTCAAAACTAAGCCAAGAATTTTTAGAGAAGATTTTTATACTTAATCAAGAAAATACTCCAGAGGTTGGAAGCTTGAGTTCAATAGAGTACCTTAGACAATTAATACAACTTAGTTCGTATCAATTTTATGTAGAAAAAGATAATGAAATAAAAGGATTCATTATATGCTTCAGAGAGAAATCCTCTTATGATTCACCTAACTATAAATTTTTTAGTAACACAGAATCCAAATTTCTTTATATTGATAGAATAGCTATAAAAGATTCATTTAGACGACAGGGTATTGGAAAAAGTTTTTATGAGCTTATTCAAAAAGTTGCTATTACAAAAGAAATACCGCTATGTTGTGAAGTAAACACAAATCCAGAAAATTTAATATCCATACAGTTCCATGAGGATTTTGGTTTTAAAAAAATTGGAAATAGAGAATATGAAGATCACTCAGTAGCTTTTTTTAAAAAGTAATCAGAATTTATACTTAAATAAAAACATATTGTAAAAATCGTATGATATGGTCTATATATGTTTGTAGAAACTTCTCTAATATTTAAAACACTTGTAATACTCTCAGCACAACTAGGGATAGTTTTGATGATGTGTTTTTATTGCCTTAATAGAGCAAAAAAAGCATATGAAAATAACACCACTTTTATGGGGCTGTTATTTAGGGGCTCGGTCAACATGAAAGGTAAATTAGATTTGATTCCTTATTTAGAAACAAAGAAAGATTTTCCAAAACCAATGGAAAAACATGAAGATAAAGACACGGTGCTTCACGAAGTTGCTAAAAACCAAGATGAAGTTATTGAATTATTAAAGATGGGTTACATACATTCCCCGATGGGCAGTTCATGGGGCATTGGATTGCTGTTCTGGTTATGGATGGGGTGTTTATTTGCAACAAC
>CACMFH010000010.1 GCA_902612915.1 uncultured SAR86 cluster bacterium
TACCTATTTGGATGAAAATAATGTATTAGTTCGATAAACGCTCCAAATAAAAAAATATAAATAGCTAAGGTCAAATTAGAAATTTTGAATTTACATGTAAAGCCAACAAAGCAAAGGTATGCATAAATTGATAAATGAACCAATTTATCAGACAACATAGACAAAGAATTAAATCTTGGAATGTCATTAGCGTTTACGGTACTAAATATAAATACAATAAGAAGTGAAAAATAAAATATTAGCCTGCTATATTTCATTATCTAGTTATTTAATTAAATTAAAAAAACTTCTATTTTGATAGATCATAAGTATTGCTGGCAAAGCTAAGATCGATGTAAATATATAAAAAGACATCCATCCATAGGAGAATCCATATAAGCTTTGAAAATTTTCAACAATTAATCCAGAAAATCCTGCAAATAATTTTCCTAAGAATGCCATTAATGAGGTCAATAATGCATACTGAAATCCTGTATACTTTTGAGAAACTAAACTTGTTAAGAAAGTAATGTTTACAGTTCCTACAATTCCTGCTGCAATACTATCTGAAGCTACAATTGAAGCCAACAGGGTCAGATTTTTTTCACTTAAAGCTGCATAAGAAAAAAATAAGTTTGTAAACATGACTAAAACACCACCAATAATTAATGACTTATATAAACCAATTCTTTTTATTAATATGCCGCCTAGAAAGACTCCAAAAATTGTTGCAATTAATGCGACTACTTTCACAATATAACCTATTTCCTCAAGCGTATAGCCCATATCAATGTAAAAAGGATTTGCCATTGGGCCCATTACAATATCAGTTAATCTGTATGTGGCTACAATTAAGAGAAGAATTGAAGCCATCTTTATTCCAAATCTAGTAAAGAAATCCTTTAATGGTTCAATTATTGAATTGATATGATTTAACTTCTGAAGATCATGATTTTGTGATTCACTTGAAATAAGCATTGATAAGACTATGTTCACAATAAATATTAAAGCCATTAATTGATAAGCAAATGACCAAGAGAAATTAGCTGCTATTATTAATGCTAAAGAAGACCCTACTAAAATTGCAATTCTGTATCCGAACTGATAACCAGCTGCTAAATTTCCTTGATCTTCTAGCTTAGCACTTTCAATTCTATAAGCATCTATTGCAATATCTTGTATCGAACCAGCCAAGGCAATAATTAGAGCAATAAATGCAAAAAAAGAAAGATTTGTTATTGGATTTATAGTTGAGAGTATATATAAAGAAATGATTATTATGATTTGCATCAAAACAATCCAACTTCTTCGTGAACCAAAAATATTAAAAAAAGGTATAGAAAATCTATCTATAAACGGTGCCCAAAGAAATTTAATTGAATACGCTAAGCTAATCCAGCTTATAAAACCAATAAGGCTCAAATCTATGCCTACATCCCTTAACCATGCAGTAAGTGTTATTAGAATTAATACATAAGGCAAACCGGAGGCAAATCCAAAGCCCGTGAATGAGATTATTTTTAAATAGTCATTCTTAATCATAGAGCATCTAAATATCTTCGCCATTCAAATTTATTACCAGGATCTGTTTTCCTTCCAGGTGAAATATCAGAATGGCCAACGATACTTTTCTTATTTGTTTCTGGATAATTTTTAATAATCAATCTTGAAATTTTAATCAATGATTCGTATTGTTCGTTTGAATAAACATCACAGTCTGTTCCTTCCAGCTCAATTCCAATTGAATAGTTATTACAATCTTTAATGCCTTTAAAGGATGATTCGCCAGCATGCCATGCTCGCATGTTTAAAGGTACAAATTGAATAGTTTCACCAGTTCTCTTTATATAAAGGTGAGATGATACTCTCATATCTTGAATCTCTTGAAAATAATCATGATCAGATATGATGAGTTTGTTCATAAAAAAATCTTCTACATAGTTTTTTCCGTAAACATTTGGAGGAAGGCTAATTGAGTGAATTACTATTAAGCTTATTTTTGTGTTTTCAGGTCTTTCATTAAAATTTGGAGAATTGACGAATTTTATATTTTTAATAATATGATTTTCAATTTCCATTTATCTTAATCCAGGAGGCATTTTAAAATAAACATTCTCAGTATCTTCACCATCCTCAATAAGCTTTGCTCCAAAATATTCTTCAAGAGATTTTGCGATTTCCATAACTCTTGATTCTGGAGCAGATGCTCCAGCTGTAATAGCAATATTTTTACATTTTTTAATATCCTCAAGATTTAAGTCTGAAAATTCATCTATTAAAGTTGATTTGCAACCACATTTTTCAGCAAGCTCTTTAAGTCTATTTGAGTTTGAGCTATTTTTTGATCCAACTACAATAATATAATCTGATTCAAGAGCTAACTGTTTTACAGCATCCTGCCTGTTTTGTGTTGCATAACAAATATCGTCTTTTTTTGGAACTTCAATATTTGGAAATCTTTTTCTTAGTATGTCTATTATCGCAATTGTCTCATCAACACTTAGTGTTGTCTGAGTGACAAGAGCAAGACTTTCACTATTGTTTACATTAATGTTTAGTGCATCATTCTCATCTTGAACTAAATATATTGAACTATTTTGCGAATTTATATGACGGCCCATCGTACCCTCAACTTCGGGATGACCTTCATGACCAATTAAAATAATATCTCTATTTGCTTTAGCGTGTTTTCTTACTTCCATGTGAACTTTGGTAACTAAAGGACATGTGGCATCAAAAAAATTAAGATTTCTTGCCTTAGTAGTCTCCTCTACTTCGCTGGATACTCCATGGGCACTAAAAATTACTAATGAATCATCAGGAATCTCATCAATTTCCTCAACAAATACTGCACCCCTATTTCTTAAGTCATCCACAACTACTTTATTATGAACAACCTCATGTTTTACATACACAGGAGCTCCATATATATCAAGAGCTTTATTAACAATGTCTATAGCTCTATCAACACCAGCACAAAAGCCTCTTGGGTTGGCTAATTTTATTTCTTTAGTCATTTCAAATAATCTTTAAATTCAAAGTAAATAATTAATATCGCGCCTATCGTTATAAATGCATCAGCTAAATTAAATACAAAAAGTGAGTAATTATATATTTTCAAATGAAGAAAGTCTGTTACGCTCCCATCATTAATTCTATCAAGGACATTTCCAATCGCGCCTCCAGTTAAAAATGATAAAGCAATTTTATTTCTGTCTTTGGTTTCGTTGATGATCATCCACAAAAGATAAAGAGTAATCAATATAATTAACATTAATAATAAATTTGAAGCCAATTCACCCTTATTATCAAAAATTCCAAAAGCAATTCCTGAATTGTAAATTAGTAGAAGTTCAATGAAAGGAAAAAAAGTTTTTATTGATTCTCCAAATAACAAATTACTATTTGCAAAAGCTTTTGAGAATATATCTATTAATACTAGGAAAAAAATAATTAATATAAATCTATAGTTATACAGATTTTCTTTGCTCGCCATCATTTTCTATATTATCAATGCATCTATTACATAACTCGGGATGTTCTTTGTTAGATCCTACTGACGAACATCTATGCCAACATCTGACGCATTTCGTATTATTTGAAGGATTGACTTTAATTTTAAAGCTTTTTCCCTTGCTTAGGTTTGCCTCTGAGGAGATTAATAAAAAGTGAAGTTCATCTCCAAGTTTATTAAGAACACTAATGTCATCTGTATTAGCTTGAATATCTACAATTGAATCGAGTGATCCTTTAATTTTATTTTCATTCCTCATTTCCTCTATTGTTTGATTTACAGCATCTTTAATCTCAAAAATTCTTTTCCATTCAGATTGATTTATATTAGATTTAGAATCCTCCTCAAAATTATCAAAATTAGAGAGAAAAACAGAGTCTTCCTGACTATTTAATCTGTTACTTGTTTGCCAAATTTCTTCTGCAGTATAGGAAAGTATTGGAGAAATGAGCCTTACTAGAATATTCAAAATACAGTCAAGGCTTGTTTGACAAGATCTTCTTGCTGAAGAATCATTTTTGCATGTATAAAGCCTATCTTTGACAATATCTAGGTATACTCCTCCTAATTCGTTAACACAAAAATTATGTATTTTTTGAATTGCTTTATGGTAAGAAAAAGATTCATATAAGCTTATGACTTCTTTTTGAAGAGTTTTTATCTCATTTATAATCCATTTATCAAGTTCAACTTGATCTTCAAACGAAACTTTATCTTTATCACTAAAATCACTTAAATTACCTAAAATAAATCTGAAAGTATTCCTTATTCGTCTGTATTGATCTGAAGTTCTCTTCAATATTTCGTCAGATGCCACCATTTCGCTTCTAAAATCTGTTGAAGCTACCCAAAGTCTTAAGATATCTGCTCCTAGGCTATCCCAGACTTTCTGTGGAGAGACAACATTTCCAAGTGATTTTGATTGTTTTCTTCCTTGCTCATCTACAACAAATCCATGAGTGAGAACCGTTTTATATGGCACGGATTTATTCATTGCTATACTTGTTAATAATGATGATTGGAACCATCCCCTATGTTGATCTGAGCCCTCTAAGTAAAGATCAGCAACAACATTAGCGCCAAATCTTTTTTCAGAAACTGCAAAGTGGGTTACCCCAGAATCAAACCAAACATCAAGTGAATCAGAGGTTTTTATGTAATCTTCATGATCATCGATATAATCTCTCAAATCTAAGTTATCCCAAGCAGAAATACCATCTTTTTCAATAATTTGTGCGAATTTTTCAAATAGATCCTTTTGATCAGGATGTATTTCACCAGTATCTTTATGAACCACTAAAGTTATAGGAACACCCCAATTTCTCTGTCTTGAAATACACCAATCAGGTCTATCAGTAAGCATAGATTCAATTCTTTGAAGGCCCCAAGAGGGTTCCCAATTTACACTTTTAATGAACTCGAGGGCGTCTTTGTTTAGATTGTTTTTATCCATAGAAATAAACCACTGTGGAGTAGATGTAAAAATTAAAGGCGTTTTTCTTCTCCAACAGTGAGGATAAGAATGATGATAGTCTTCAATATTAATTAGAGCTTTATGTTCTTGTAATTTTTCAACAATAAGCGGATCTGCTTTCATAGCTGGTAGTCCTGCAATAAAGTCCAGCTCATCTTTGAAGAAACCCTTATTATTAAGTGAATGGATGGTTTCAATATTATTTTTCTTACATATTAAATAATCATCCATGCCATGAGCAGGAGCGGTATGAACACAACCTGTTCCTGTTTCAGTTGTGACATGATCTGCATGAAGAAGAACTGATTTTCTTTTTAAAAAAGGATGAATAAGGTCAATATCAATTAATTTATTTCCTTTTATTGTCGATATAACATCAAATTTTTGCTTCCATCTTTTAGAGCATTGATCAATCATCTCAGACGCGATTACATAAAATTTATTTTGCATGCTAATGAGTGAGTATTCGAATTCAGGATTAATGCAAACAGCAACATTTGAAGGAATAGTCCATGGCGTTGTTGTCCATATAATAAAGAATATTTCATCTAAATCCTCAAAACTAAACAAATCTTTTACTTTCTTTAAAGATGAATCATCAACTTTGAATGAAACATCAATTGCTTTTGATATTTTATCGATATACTCAACTTCTGCCTCTGCTAATGATGACCGACTTTCTTGGCACCAATGAACGGGCTTTTCACCTTTTTCAAGATGACCTTCACTAAAAATAATACCTAAAGACCTAACAATGTCTGCTTCAAATTTTGGATCTAATGATTTATATGAATTTTTCCAATCCCCAAGAACGCCAAGTCTTTTAAAATCATTTAACTGATTATTGATTTGGCTCTCAGCATATTCTTTACAGGCTTTTTGAAAACTTTCTTTATTTTTCACGAGTTCGCTATTTTTTCCATGTTTCTTTTCAACATTAAGTTCAATTGGAAGTCCGTGACAGTCCCAACCCGGCACATATGGAGCATTAAATCCTTGGAGGGTTTTAAATTTAATAGTGATATCCTTAAGGATTTTATTGACTGAGTGTCCTAAATGGATGTCTCCGTTTGCATAAGGGGGTCCATCATGTAAGAGAAATAGTTCTTTATTCTCATACTTCTTTCTGATCTTTGCATATAAGTCTTGTTTGGACCATAAATCCAATATCTCTGGTTCTTTTCTGGGCAATCCAGCTTTCATTGAAAAATCAGTATCTGGAAGATTTAACGTATCTCTGTAGTTAACTGTCATTGGAATTTCGTAAAATATTTTTTGCTATTGATATGTCCTCTTGGATTTGTGATTTTAGCATGTCTAAATTATCAAATTTCTTTTCATCTCTTATTTTTTCTACAAATTTGACACGTATTCTCTGAGAATAAATGTTCTCATTAAATTCAAATAAGTGAACTTCTAATACTGGTTTTTCACCGCCAACAGTTGGTCTAACACCCATATTAGCTATCCCATTTAAACTCAGATCATTTAATTTACATTTAACTGCATAAACTCCCTTAATTGGCAATCTTTGATTAGGTAGCCATATATTTGCCGTTGGAATATTAATCGTTCTTCCTAAATGTTGCCCATGAACAATTTTTCCTGAAAATGTATATGGTCTTCCAAGTAATTTTTCAGCATTATTAAAATTGTTATTTAAGAGTTCCTCTCTTATTCTTGTGCTGCTTACTCTTTGACCATCTAAGGTTATTGTTTCTGTGTTTTCTACCAAAATTCCTTTTTTCTGTCCCCAATTTTTTAATAAATCAGTATCCCCTTTTCTGCCAGCTCCAAATCGGAAATCATCTCCTACAGTAAAACTTACTAAATTTATTGAATCTAAAATTTGAGAAATGAAGTCATCAGGTGACATTGTTCTAAGTTTGCTATTAAATTTTAAAAAACAAGCAAAATCTATTTTACTTTTTTTTAGAAGTTGAAATTTTTCTCTCCATGGACATATTCTTGGAGGTGGAATTTGATTCTTATCTCTTACTTTAGAGAAATACTCTGCAGCATGGGGCTCAGTAAAAAAAACTATTGTTTTTGCATTATATTTTTGTGCATTATTTTTTATTTTTTCTAAAATTGCCTGATGTCCTAAGTGCAATCCATCAAAATTCCCAATTGTTCCTGATAAAAGAACGTTGGGATGTCTTGATTTAAATAACTTTAAGTTGTGTTGACCTCTTATTAAATACATTTTAATCAAATAAAAATCTGAGTGGCTTATTTAACATTAATCTTGAAATTGAAAAATAAATAACTACAGAAGCAAAGACTTCAATTGATAAATAAAATATCCTTTCAACTTGGGTTAATTTCATAAAATTAATCTCTGAAGTATAAAAATATAAAAAAATTATTAAAAATAAGCTCGAAATAAATAAGTTAAAACTAAATTTATTTATAATACTCTTTGATTTAATAAACCCATCTCTATACAAAACAATTTCTAGAGTTAATACGCTAATTATAGCTGCTAAAGAACTGCCAATTGCAATGCCTACGTGTCCATAATCTAAAACAAATGCTAAATAATAATTAAATATCACATTCAAAAATAACGATGCTAGAGCAACGTACATTGGTGTTTTGGTATCCTTTCTTGCAAAAAATGCTGGAGTTAAAACTTTCATAAGCATAAAAAAGGGCAATCCAAATGAAAATGCCATCAGGCTATAAGATGAATTAATAACATCTATTGATGAAAAAGCGCCTCTATAAAAAATAGTGCTTATCAAGTCTTCTGCACAGAAAAACAAACCTATTAAAGATGGTAATCCAATATATAAAACAAATTTTTGGCCCTTTTGTATTCCTGCAATAAATTTATCCTTTTCATCATTAAGATCAAATTTTGATAGCGTTGGCAGTAACACTGTGCCAATTGCAATCGCAAAAATTCCCATTGGAAACTGAATTAATCTGTCAGAAACATATAGCCAAGTTGGACTTCCTGTTTCTAGTAAAGATGCAAAAATTGTATCTATAAGTAAATTAATTTGGATGATTCCGCCAGCTAAAACTGCGGGAACAATTAATCTAAAAAACTTCTTTATGCCTTGATTATTAAAATTAAGTCTTGGAATTGGTAATCTGTTTATTCTCCATAAAGGTAAAATTTGAATCAGAAGCTGAACTATACCTGCTAACAACACTCCCCACGCAAGAACATAAATAGGCATTTCGTACTTTGGCGCAATTGCAACTGCAGCAATTATCAGGGATAAATTAAAAAAAACAGGTGTGTAAGCTGGAATTGAGAATCTCTTATGAGTATTTTGAATCCCGCCTGCAAAGGCTACCAGTGAAATTAAAGCTAGATATGGAAACATTATTCTCAAAACATTAATTGCCAAATCTTTTTTTACAGGATCAAAATAAAAACCAGGAGCAAAAATAAAAATAAATATTGGTGCAAAAATTAATACAATTAAAGTAAAAATAAATAATGTAGTTATGAGAATTCCAGCAAGGGAATTTAAAAACTCAAACGTACTGTCTGAATTATTTTCTTTTTCATAATCACTGTATATTGGTATAAATGCTTGACTGAAAGCTCCTTCGGCAAAAAACCTTCTAAACAAGTTTGGAATCTTTAGGCAGATTACAAAAATATCATGAAATATTGATGCGCCCAGAAGGTTTGTTGTTGAAATATCTCTAATCAAACCAAATATTCTTGAAAGGCCTGTTCCAGAAATGACTTTTCTTAAATTAGTGAATAATCCGCCAGAAGATTCTTTATTTATATTATTGATTTTGTTCAAAATCTAAAGATGCAGAATTTATACAATATCTCAAACCAGTTGGTTGAGGTCCATCATTGAACACATGTCCGAGATGAGCGTCGCATTTAGAACACTTTACTTCAGTTCTAGTCATTCCAAATGAATTATCTTCAAACTCATTAATACAATCACTATCAACAGGAATAAAAAAGCTTGGCCAACCGCAGCCAGCATCAAATTTGGTATCTGATTCAAAGAGACTTTCTCCACAACAGATGCATTTATAGATGCCATCTTCATTAAAGTTCCAGTACTTGCCAGTGAATGGCCTTTCAGTTCCAGATTGTCTGGTTACCCTAAATGACTCATCGCTGAGGAGTTTTTTCCAGTCATCGTCTGTTTTAGTATGATTCGACATACCTAATTGTAATTAAAAAGAGTGTAATTAGATAGAAAATAGATTATCAGACTTTATGAAGATGAACTGTTAACAGGAAATAATGAATTTGCACTGTTCAAAAAATCATCAACTAATTGTTCTGTTGGTTCATATATTCGTCTTCTCTTGTCTTCTAAAGAGGATTTCTCACTAATATATCCAAGTGCAACTGCTTGCTTAAGAACTTGGAGGCGCTTTATTCTTGAAGCATACTTCTTTGGAACAAGTGAAATTGCATATTCCTGAGACATCTCATTGTTTTCTAAATGCTCCCACATGAAACTCATTAAAAAATAAAATCTGTAAGTATCAGCTTGAAAAAACTTTAGAGAATCTGGATTATCAGGATTATCAAGGGTCTGGCTTAAGATTGTCCTAATAATGTTTTTAGCATTAGAAATGTAACTATTTTTTTGTAAAGTATTCAATTTAGTTTTAATTTAGTTTTAATTTAATAATTACTTATATAATTTTCTATGCAATCTATATGCCAAAAATAGTATAGATACTATAAGAAGTTTATATATTTAAATTTTATATATATTAAAAAAGATCGATGTTAAATTTAAGCGACAGATATAGAAATTATTTGTTAAGATTTTGTGAAATTTTTAGATTGTCTTAACTTTACATTTATAGATAATTTTAGTGAGTATTGTTAGGAAAAATTATGCTTTTTAGCCAATTTATGAATGTATTATTTTTTAACGAATATCTATCAAGCATATCAAAATCATAAGCTAATTTTTTTGGATCTTTAAAAAAATCTTTTCTTGTATTAAATTCTCCTTGATCAAGTTTCTTTACAAGTTTTGCAGGATTTCCAGCGAAGACACAATTTTCGGGAACATTCTTAGTTACAACAGCCCCCGCTCCTATAATACTATTTTTTCCAATAGTAACTCCCTTACATATGATTGCACTATCACCTATCCAAACATTATCTTCAAACTTAATTGGTTTAGTCTTGCCTACTGGTTCAGCTCTATCATATATTCCATGCCAATCAGCATCAGAAATATATGCTCCATGAGCAATCATACATGCATCACCTATTTCAATTTTTTCAGCTGATATTATTCTGACTCCAGGAGTTATAAGAGAATATTTTCCAATAGATATTTCACCTTTATGTTCACCAATATTCCAAGCAGTTAGTTGGACTTTTGCATCACTTGCCCCAATTATTGTTGGATAATCATCAATGCTTACGTTATATCCAAATACTTTTATATATCTTGGTTTAAAATATGCCCCACCTTTTCCAAGGTGCTTAAATTGAGGTTTTAAAAAATGCCTTACATATATTTTATTTAACTTAGTGGTATATTTTTTAAGCCAATATGGTCGATTATCTTTTCTAATAATTTTCTCCTAATTTTGATATTTTAATATGATAAAGTACGCAAAAAAAATAATAAAAACTTAATTTAAATATGGGCAAATATTTTTTTGAATTCAAACAATTAATAAGAATAGGTATTCCAATTTTTGGTTCACAACTCTCATATACGTTAATGGGTGCAACTGACACTATTATTGCAGGAAGAGCTAGCGCAAATGATCTTGCAGGACTTGCAGTTGGAACTGCTTTTTCTAATACAATATGGTTTTTCTTTACAGGAATAATTTTTGCTGTAACGCCTATTGTTGCTCAATTATATGGAGCAAAAAAGTTTTTAGAAATTGGTCAAAAACTCAGAGAAATTTTATGGGTTGCTACAGGACTTGGACTTTTTATGGCATTCATATTTTTCAACATGGATATAATTATAAATTTATTACCCATAAAAAGCTCAATTACATCAATAACTATAGACTATTTAAAAGCTGTCTCAATCGGTTGGTTTTTTGTAACTATTTTTACTTGTTTAAGATGCTACAGCGAAGGTATGACATATACCAAACCAGTCTTTTATATTGCCTTTGCTGGAATGCTTTTAAATATTCCATTAGACCTAATATTTGTCTATGGTTGGTTTGGTGCACCAAAACTTGGTGGTGTTGGATGCGGTATTGCTACAACTATAGTTTCTTTCATAATGATGGTATCAATATTTATTTATATAAGTTTTTCAAAGAACTATAAAAAAACTCAACCTTTCTCAAAGTTTTCAAAACCCTCTTTAGCAACAACTAAAGAGGTCCTTAAACTTGGTTTACCTATTGGTCTTGGTATTTTTATTGAATTAAGTATGTTCTCTGGAGCTGCAATAATATTAAGTGTATTAGGAGAAATAGTAGTTGCAAGTCATTCTGTTGCGATAAATATTGCAAGCCTATTCTTTATGGTTCCTTTAGCCATTGGATTAGCCTCTTCAACCAGGGTTGGTAATTTGATAGGTGAGAAAAATCCTATTCAAGCAAAAATTGCGGCAACATCTACAATAATGTTGTGCATCTCAGGCGCTCTAATTAACAGCGTCATTATTATTTCATTTGGATCTTTTATAGTTGGTTTGTACACCACTGAACTCCCAGTATTGGAATTAGCAGTGAGCTTGATATTGTTTGCGGCAATCTTTCAGTTACCTGATGGAATTCAAATGGGTGCTTTAGGTAGTCTTCGTGGTTATAAAGATACTTTTATCCCAATGATTTTATTATTAATTTCATATTGGGTATTTGCAATGCCGATTGGTTATTACCTGACTAATTATGGATTTGGTGATCCTTTGGGCGCAAAGGGTATGTGGTTTGGGATGATTATTGGATTAACAATCTTTTCTTTTTTATCAATTTTTAGACTTAGGTGGGTAATGAAATCAAATATAAAGAGAATTAGCGCTGAAGAACCTCTGCCACTTTAGAACCTATAGAAACTAAATTATCTGCAATGTGGACTCCACATTCCTTTAGTTTTTCAATTTTATCTTTTGCGGTACCTTTTCCTCCAGCGATTATTGCTCCTGCATGTCCCATTCGTTTACCGGCAGGCGCAGTTTGTCCAGCAATATATGAAATAACAGGCTTAGTAACATTATTTTTGATATATTCTGCTGCAGCCTCCTCAGCATTGCCACCAATCTCTCCAACAAGAACAATTGCTTCAGTTTGATCATCATCCTCAAAAAGCTTTAACATATCTATGAATGATGATCCTGGAATTGGGTCGCCACCAATGCCCACACAACTGCTTTGCCCAAAACCAAGATCAGTTGTTTGCTTTACTGCCTCGTAAGTTAGGGTTCCAGATCTAGAAATAATACCTATTGAACCTGGTTTATGAATATTACCTGGCATAATCCCTAATTTTGCCTCACCAGGTGTAATTACACCTGGGCAATTTGGTCCAATTAATCTTACTCCTAAATCATCAATTCTTTTTTTTACTTCAAGCATGTCAAGTGTAGGGATGCCCTCAGTAATACAGACAATTAATTTAATACCAGCTTGAGCTGATTCTATTATGGATTCCTTACAAAATTTTGCTGGTACAAAAATAATTGATGCATTTGGATCTAATTCTTCAACAGCTTCATCCATAGAATTAAATACTGGTTTTCCTAAATGTTCCATACCCCCTTTTCCAGGTGTAACGCCGCCAACAATATTTGTTCCATATTCGATAGATTGTTCTGAATGAAGGGTACCCTGAGACCCTGTGAAACCTTGAACAATCAATCTGGTATCTTTATTAACTAGAATGCTCATTTAGCTAGTTCCACTGCTTTCTTGGCTGCATCAGCTAAGTCATTAATACTATCTATTTTAATATCTGCTTTTGAAAGAATTTTTGAACCTTTATCAGCACTATTACCCTCTAATCGAACTACAACAGGTATTTTTACTTCAACTTCTTTGATAGCTGCAATAATTCCTTTAGCAATTAAATCACACCTTACAATGCCTCCAAATATATTCACTAAAACAACTTTCACATCTGGATCTTCGAGTATTATCTTAAATGCTTTAGCAACTCTTTCTTGAGTTGCAGTTCCTCCAACATCGAGAAAATTTGCAGGATTGCCTCCATAAAATTTAATAGTATCCATTGTCCCCATCGCTAAGCCAGCTCCGTTTACCATACAGCCTATATTTCCATCTAAAGAAACATAACTTAAATCATTTTTTGCAGCCTCCGCCTCTTGAGGATCTTCTTGGGTTTCATCATACATTTCTAGTAATTCAGGATGTCTAAAAAGCGCATTTGAGTCTATGTTAACTTTTGCATCCAAACATAACAGATCTCCGCTGTCAGTAATAACCAGTGGATTGATTTCCAATAAACTAAGATCTTTTTCTACAAATAATCTTAGAAGATTGTCAATCATTGAAATAAATTGATTAGTTTGAATATCATTTAATTTTAAAACTTTTGCAATATTCAAAGCGCTATCAGGTAAAGATTTATCACCATAAACTACACCTTGATAAATAATTTTTTCAGGCATATTTTTTGCGACATCTTCAATATTTACACCTCCTTCGCTTGAACCAATAAACACTATTTTTTGTGAATCTCTGTCAATAACAGCACTTAAATAAAGTTCTTGAGAAATATTTGTACATTCTTCTATTAGAATTGAATTGACAGGTTGTCCCTTGGCGTCAGTCTGATAGGTTACAAGGTTATTTCCAAGCCACTTTTCTGCAAATTTTATGCCATCCTCAGGAGTGTTAATTAATTGAACTCCACCAGACTTTCCTCTGCCTCCTGCATGAACCTGAGCCTTGACTACCCAGCTTGTGCCACCTATTTCATTGCATGCATCTGTAACTTCATCAGCACTATATATAATTTTTCCCTTTGAAACAGGTAAATTATATTCTGCAAATAAGGCTTTGCCTTGATATTCGTGAAGGTTCATTATTTTTTATTTCCTATATGAATTGCCTGATTATTTACGGATAAAGCTGCCTCATGAAAAGCTTCTGAAACTGTTGGATGACTAAACATAGTTAATGCAATATCTTCAGCACTTGAACCAAATTCCATTGATATTAAAGCCTGTTGAACTATTTCTGCTGCTGCTGGACCAAAAACATGAACTCCTAGAATAGAATCTGTTTTTTCATCTGAGATCACTTTAACAAAACCAACTGATTGATCTACCGCAAGGGCTCTCCCGCTAGCAGCAAATGGAAATTTACCCACTTTGTATTTGATACCACTAGATTTCAATTCATTTTCATTTTTTCCAACCCATGCTATTTCAGGATGTGAATAGATTACATTTGGAACTAAATCATAGTTAACTTCTGCTTGTTTATTCGCAATTCTCTCAGCAACCATAATTCCTTCTTCACTACCTTTATGAGCAAGCATTGGACCCCTAACAACATCACCTACGGCCCAAATATTTTCTACGGAAGTTTGACAGTATTCATTAACTTGAATAAAACCATTTTCAATTTTGATACCTAGATTTTTTGGCAGAACTTTTTCTGAGTTTGGCTTTCTACCTACAGCAACTATTAACTTATCGAATTCAACCTCGATTTCTTTTCCTTTTTGCTCATATTTAACTTTTACTAAATTCTTTAACTCTTTTGTACTAGTAACCTTTGAAGCCAATTGAATATCTAATCCTTGTTTTTTAAATTCTTTGAAAGATTCTTTAGAGATATCTGTATCAGTCATAGGCAAAAAGTCCTCTAGTGCCTCTAAAACAGTTACTTCAGAACCTAGTCTAGACCAAACACTTCCAAGCTCCAGGCCAATAATTCCAGCACCAACAACACCCAATCTTTTAGGAACACTATCGAAAGCTAAAGCTCCAGTACTATCAACGATATGCTTACCAAAACTTGCAGCAGGAATTTCTATAGGAGAGGAGCCTGTGGCGATAATTATATTCTTAGCGTCTACTTTTTCAGAAGAACCATCTGCCTTATCAATTTGAACAGTATTTTTTGAAATTACTTTTCCTTTGCCACAAATACTTTCAACTTTATTTGTTAAAAATAATCCATCTATTCCACCAGTTAGTTTTGAAACAATGTTATCCTTTCGCTCCATCATTGTTTTTAAATCTAATTTCACATCTCCAAGTTGAATTCCATGATCGCTTAGATTTTTTTTAGCATCATAATATCTATGTGACGAATCTAATAAAGATTTTGAGGGTATACATCCTACATTTAGACATGTTCCACCAAAGTTAGGCTTACCTTTATCATTTGATAATTCTTCAATACATAAAGTTTTGAGGCCTAGCTGAGAGGCTCTAATTGCAGCAACATATCCGGCTGGACCGCTACCAATAACAACTACATCAAACATATTTTCTTAATATTATAAATTTAATAACAATCTCTCAGGAGATTCGAGCTGTTCTTTAATAGATACCAAAAAAGTAACAGCTTCTTTACCATCAAGTAACCTATGATCATAACTCATAGCAAGATACATCATTGGTCTTATTACAGCCTCGCCATTTATCGCAACAGGTCTGTCTTGAATTGCGTGCATTCCCAATATTGCAGTCTGAGGTGCATTTAAGATAGGCGTTGAAAGCAATGAACCAAATATACCTCCATTTGAAATGGTAAAGGTACCTCCTTGCATTTCATCGATTGATAATTTTCCATTTCTTGCCTTATCGGAATATTCAAGTATCGATTTTTCAATCTCAGGAAGTGATTTTGTATCTGCGTCCTTAATTATTGGAACCACAAGACCTCTTTCAGTAGAGACTGCCACACCAATATCTTGAAAACCATGATAAACAATATCATCACCATCAATGGATGCATTTACAACTGGGAATTTTTTCAAGGCTTGAACTGCAGCTATAACAAAAAATCCCATAAAACCAAGTTTTACCCCATGTTCTTTCTCAAATTCTGATCCATATTTTGACCTTAATTCTTTAATGGGCATCATATCAACCTCATTAAAAGTAGTAAGCATAGCTGTTTCTTGTTTAACTGAAACCAATCTTTTAGCAATAGTTGATCTTAGTCTTGACATTGGCACACGCTTTTCTGGTCTATCTTCACTGATAGAGGAGCTTGTAAAAATATTTTCTTCTTGATTTTCAGTATCTAAATGGTTGATTACGTCGGCTTTAGTGATTCTATTCCCTTTACCAGATGGTTTTATATCATCTGAATCTATATTTTCTTGAGCAATTATTTTTTTAGCGGCTGGACCAATTTTATTTGTAGATTGTTTGTTCTTAACAGGCTTTGTTTTTGTCTTTTTTTCTGGTTCTTTTTTATCTTCAACATTGTCATTAGTTTTTTCTTTAGCTTTTGAAGATTCTCCAGATTCATCAAATTCACCAATAATTTCTGCACTTTGAACAATTTCACCTTCATCTTTAATTATTTTAGAAATCGTTCCATCAGACTGCGCAATAACTTCAAGGACCACTTTATCAGTTTCTATTTCAGCAATAACATCGTCTTGACTGACATTATCGCCCTCTTTTTTTACCCAATTAGCAATTGTTCCGTCAGCAACAGACTCTGGAAAAGTAGGTGCTTTAATTTTAATACTCATTTACAAATTGCCTCATTAACTAGATCCTTTTGTTGTTGAAGATGAAGCTTCATTAATCCAACTGCAGGTGCTGCTGCTGCTGGTCTGCTTACCAAACTAACCTCAAGACCATCACCTAGCCTATCTAAAACTCTTTGAATTCTGTGTCTATGGCTAAACCACGCGCCTTGATTTAAAGGCTCCTCTTGGCACCATATAAATTCTTGTACATTTTGATACTTTGTAAGGATTTCTTCAAGGTCATCATAAGGAAATGGATACAATTGTTCTATTCTTATAACAGCAATATCTTCGCGGTTTTCTTCTTTTTTCTTTTCAATAAGATCATAAAAAACTTTACCTGAACAAAGAATTAAGCGTTTTACCGCCTCAGGTTTTTTTATATCATCATCAATTACACAATCAAAACTTCCGTTTGTTAATTCGTCTAAGTTAGAAACAGCCATAGGATTTCTGAGTAGGCTTTTTGGTGATATTACAACTAGTGGAGTTCTCATTTTTCTTATTGCTTGTCGTCTCAAAAGATGAAAAATTTGTTTTGGAGAACTTGGAACACAAACTTGTATATTTTCAGATGCGCATAATTGCAAAAATCTTTCAATTCTTGCGCTGCTATGCTCAGGACCTTGACCTTCGTATCCATGAGGCAAAAGCATTACAAGACCGGATAATCTTTCCCATTTATGTTGAGCAGAAACTATGAACTGATCAATTACAACTTGAGCTCCATTTGCAAAATCTCCAAACTGAGCCTCCCAAATAGCAAGACCACTTGGCCAAGTAGCAGAATAACCATATTCAAATGCCAATACAGCTTCCTCCGATAGCAATGAGTCATATATATCAAACTTAGATTTATTTTGTTCAGCTATATCCGATAAAGGTATGTAACCCATTCCATTCTTAGAATCAAAAACACAAGCGTGTCTATGTGAAAAAGTTCCTCTTCTGACATCTTGGCCGGTTAATCTTATCGGATAACCTTCATCTAGGAGAGTTGCATATGCCATTGTTTCAGCATATCCCCAATTTATAGGAATTTCTCCATTATTCATTCTCAATCTATCATCAAAGATTTTTTTAGCTTGTGAGCCAAGATTAAATGATTTTGGTACCTTACAAACAGCTTTGCCAAGCTTCGTAAACTTGTCTTTATTAAATTTGGTATCAACTTTGGGCCACCACTTAACATCCATATAAGGCTCCCAATCAAACCAAAGTTGATCATTTGGATTTTTTGCTAAATTTTTTGCAACACTTTCTCCACCTTCAAGAGATTTTCTATATTCACTTTTAATTTTTTTTGCTTCATCAGATGTTAATATTCCATTATCTATTAAATTTGTTTCATACTGATTTAAAACAGATGGATGTTTTGAAATTTTGTTATACATCAAGGGTTGAGTAGCTGAAGGATCATCAGCTTCGTTATGTCCTCTTCTTCTGTAACAAAATAAATCAATAACGATATCTTTTTTAAATTTGTTTCTATACTTACAAGCAATTTTTGCTGCATTTACAACCATCTCCGGATCATCACCGTTCACATGAATTACAGGGGCTTGAATAATCTTTGCTACATCAGATGAATAATCTGTTGATCTTGAGTCATTGATATTGCTTGTAGTGAAACCAATTTGATTGTTTACAATAATATGAATCGTTCCCCCAACATTGAATCCCCTTGTTTGAGACATTTGAAGTGATTCCATAACAACTCCTTGTCCAGAAAAAGAAGCGTCTCCATGAAGAAGAATTGGCACAACTTGTGATCTATCTTTATCTCCAATTCGATCCTGTCTAGCTCTCACGGAGCCAATAACGACAGGATCAACAATTTCTAGATGAGATGGATTATTAAAAAGTGAAACATGTACTTCACCACCAGGTGTTTCAAAGTTTGATGAGAAGCCTAAGTGATACTTAACATCTCCTGTAGAAGCACCCTCTAATTCAGTATCTTCATCAAAAGCAGAGAATAGTTCCGATGGAAGTTTACCTAGTACATTAACTAAAAGATTTAGTCTTCCTCTATGCGCCATTCCAAAACATAATTGCGTAGCTCCCATTGATCCACAGTTTTGAATAACACTTTCAACCAAGGGTACCAATGCTTCAGCGCCATCAATTCCAAAACGTTTCATTCCTGGATACTTTGCAGACAAATATTTTGCAAGACCTTCAGCAGAATTTAGTCTTTCATAAATATTAAGTTTTTCATCAGGATTGAAACTGTATTCAGTTAATTTCGACTCAAATTTCTTTTGAAACCATCTTCTTTCTTCTGAATCGAGAATATGATTACACTCAATCCCAATATTGCCGCAGTAAACTTCTTCCAGCCTTTTTAAAATCTCTCTTAAAGTTAATTTGTTTAAATCTGTAAAAGTATCGGTGTAAAACTCTTCATCTAAATCATCATGCGATAGTCCATGAAACTCAATACTAAGGTCCTCTATTACCCTTGTCTCCCTCATACCAAGAGGATCAAGATTTGCTTTTAAATGTCCCCTATTTCTATATGATTGAATAAGTCTAATAACTTTACCCTGTCTTTCATCTATTGTTTTTTTAGTATTGTCAGATGCCTTGACCTTACTTCTTGAAAAGTTTCTAAATTCTTTGATTATTTCTTGATGAGATATTTCTCCATTAGAGTTTGAGTTCTTTGGAAGATTTGTAAAAAAATCAAGCCACTCTTTTGATAAATTTTCAGGATCGTTTATGAAAGTTTCATAGAGACTTTCAAGATAGGCTGCATGTCCCGCCGAGACGTGTGAGCTCCCCCAAAGCTCCTTCATAGATATTGTCATTTTGTATTTTACTGTCTTTTTTTATACCCCGTCAGAGACAATTATATCCTTTTTATTTTTATGTAACATTGATTTTATCTCACCAATTGCCTTATTTGGATTAAGGCCTTTTGGGCATACATTTACACAATTCATTATTCCATGACATCTGTATACACTATATGGATCAGATAAAGCCTCCAATCTTTCTTGAGTTTTCAAATCTCGAGAATCTGCGAGGAATCTATATGCTTGAAGAAGCGCAGCTGGTCCGACAAATTTATCAGGATTCCACCAGAATGATGGACAGCTTGTAGAACAACATGCACACAATATACATTCATAGAGACCATCTAATTTATCTCTTTCCTCAGGAGATTGAAGTCTCTCTTGTTCCGGTGCTGTTGTTTCGTTCTGTAGAAAAGGTTTTATCTTCTCATATTGAGCATAAAACTCTGTCATATCAACAACTAAATCTCTAATCACAGGCAATCCTGGTAGTGGTCTTAATTCAATTTTATTCCTCTTAATAACGGAAGAAATTGGTGTTATGCAAGCCAGTCCATTTTTACCATTTATGTTCATACCATCAGAGCCACAAACCCCCTCTCTGCATGATCGTCTGTATGATATTGATTGATCTTCTTCCTTTAATAAATGTAATAAATCTAAAACCATTATGTCTCTTTCTGGTTTATCAATTACGTAATTTTTCATGTAAGGAAATTTATCCTCTTCTGGATTATATCTATACAAACTTACCTTTAACTTATTACCAAACATTAATATGTCCTTACCTTAGGCGGAAAAGCCTCTACCTTATTAGGTTCAAAATTAACTCCCCTTTTAGAAACTTTTTTTGAAATAGGATCATATATAGTATGACATAACCAATTTTCATCATCTCTGTCAGGATAATCATCTCTAGCATGTGCGCCTCTACTTTCAGTTCTCTGGTATGCAGAAATTGCCGTTGATTCTGCAACCTCAAATAGATTTTGTAATTCAATTGCCTCAACTCTGCTTGTATTAAATGCATCACTTTTATCTTTTAAATGAAGATTATCAACTTTTTCTTTTAGCTCATTTAATTGATCTAAACCTTTCTTCATAAATTCACCTCTTCTGAATACTCCAAAGTAATTTTGCATACATTCTTGGAGTTCTTTTTTAACATCTGCAGGATCATGTCCGTTTGACGAATCATTTAATTTATTTAGTCTCTCAAGTGACTTTTCAATATCACTTTTAGTTGCAGAATCTACACCACCACCTGATTTTAGTTCACTCTGAATATGTTTTCCTGTTGCCCTTCCAAAAACAACCAAATCAAGAAGCGAGTTTCCACCCAATCTATTAGCTCCGTGAACAGACACACAAGCAGCCTCGCCAGCAGAAAATAATCCAGGTATTAAATGATCCTCATCATTGATTCTTGTGAATGCTTGTCCAGAAATGTTTGTGGGTGTGCCACCCATCATATAATGGCAAGTAGGCACAACTGGAATTGGTTCATAAATAGGGTCAACATGTGCAAAAGTCCTAGACAATTCACATATGCCTGGAAGTTTAGAATTTAAAACTTCAGCACCTAAATGATCAAGCTTAAGATAAATATGATCATTTTTATCACCACAACCTCGACCTTCTAGAATTTCTAATACCATTGAACGAGCGACGACATCTCGGCCAGCTAAGTCTTTTACATTTGGAGCGTATCTTTCCATGAATCTTTCGCCGTCTTTATTAATCAAAAAGCCGCCTTCACCTCTACATCCTTCTGTAACAAGAGAACCTGCTCCATATATGCCCGTAGGATGAAACTGCCACATTTCCATATCTTGTGCTGGGAATCCTGCTCTTAAAGCCATTGCTAAACCATCACCGGTATTAATCAAAGCATTGGTAGTAGATGCATATATTCTTCCGGCTCCACCTGTTGCAAGAACAGTAGCTTGTGCTTTTAAATATGCAACCTCGCCATTTTCAATAGAAAAAGCAATTACTCCAGTAACTTCATCTTTTGAATTTTTTACTAAATCTACAGCAAACCATTCATTGAGAAAATTAGCACCTTCTTTGACATTATTTTGATACAAGGTATGGAGCAAAGCATGTCCAGTTCTGTCTGCTGCAGCACAAGTTCTTGCAGCTTGACCACCTTTACCAAAATCTTTTGATTGGCCTCCAAACGGTCTTTGATATATTCTGCCATTTTCAAATCTTGAGAAAGGAAGTCCCATATGCTCTAGTTCAAATACGGCTTTAGGTCCTTCAGAACATAAATATTCAATAGCATCTTGATCTCCAATAAAATCAGCACCTTTAACTGTATCGTACATGTGCCATCTCCAATCATCATTTGGATCAGCGCTCGCAATTGCACATGTTATTCCGCCTTGTGCTGATACTGTATGAGATCTTGTCGGGAAGACTTTAGATACCACGGCGGTTTTTAAGCCTGATTTGGCCAGCTCAAGAGATGCTCTCATTCCAGAGCCACCTCCGCCAATAATTAAAGCATCAAATTCAATTTTTTTAATATTATTAGTAAAGATATTATTCATATTATTTATAATTAAATATCAACATACATTATAACCATATTATATATAAAATGGCAGTTAAATAAACAATGCCTAACAATCCAAAAATTACATAATAAATATATCTCAAGATGTTAGCCCTTCTTGAAAGGCTTACATTTAAAAAGCCAAGAGTTCTTTTTGTTAAATAATCTGTTCCAACTGTCCAAAGTCCAATGAAGGCATGTAAAACAATAACAAGAAATACAATTGAAGATAGAAATCTGACTTGAAATGAGAGAAAAAAATCAGACCATGAGAAAAAATTAATGTCTTGATTGGTGAATATAAAACTTAATATATAAATTAGATAGCTGAGTATTACTATTGAGGTGTATCTTTGCGTATACCAAATGAATGAACCTTTCATAAAAACAAATATCCAAAAAAAACTAGTGAAGTTGCTATCCATAAAACTATCGTAAAAATAGATGAATAATATGCTCCATTTAGAGACTCACCTATATGAAAAAAATCCATAATTAAATGCCTAATACCGGTAAGTATGTGATACCAAAATATAGAAATACTTAAAAATATAAAAATAGAAAATGCAGAGATTGATGTAATTTCAATTATGAGTCTCTCATAAGAAACTTTTGAAGATATTGATTGATCAATCATGTATAACATCAAAGGAAGTGTAATAAAAAAAACATACATGCCAGACAATCTGTGGGTTATAGATGAAAAGGCAGACATAGGCAGTCTGATTTTTGTTAAATCTAGATATACTGGTCGTTCTTGCATCGTGTGCTAAATTATAAATATAAATAATTTATTATTAGGTTGAATTATAACGCAGATTTTTAGTTCAAATTGATAATTAGAGATTACTTTTTTGATTTTTTGATATGCTTTATCAATCGTTTTCTTTTTTTTACCTGTCTTTCTGAAAGTTTATTTTTTTTACCCTCATAGGGATTATCAGATTTTCTGAAAATAATTTTAAGCTGAATGCTTTTTAAATCAAGTTCAGTCCTGAAGGAGTTTTCTAAATATTTACGATAATTTTTTGGTATTTTTTTATCTTGATTGGAATGAATAATAAAAGTTGTTGGATGAATCCCTCCAAAATGGACGTGCTTAAATTTAATTTGTCTACCAGATATTGATGGAGGAGGATTTATTGTTATAAATTTTTCTAATAATTTATTAAGCATCGATGTCGTAAAATTTCTTTTAGATTTTTTTATAATTTTTTTAGTTAATTTAAAAACTCTATTAAAACCTTTCTTATTTAATGCGGATATTTCAACTTGTTCGATATTGCTTAGAAATTCAGATTGCATTTTTTTTGTAAGATATTTTGTTTTCAATTCTTTTTTACTTACTAAATCAACTTTATTTAATGCAAAAAGTACTGGTTTTCCATTATCAATGATCATGTTGAGTATTTTCATATCTTGATCAACGACGCCGTCATCAATGTCACAAATGAAAATTACAATGTCACTTTTATCAATAGCATGCATTGTTCTTACAAATGAAAAATATTCAACCTTATGATTACGTTTATAACCTTTTCGAATACCAGCAGTATCAATTAAAATAAATTCTTCATCATTAAATATAAATGGAACACTTATTGCATCAATAGTTGTTCCTGCAATTTCGCTAACTATTAATCTGTCCTCATTTATTAAGTTATTTATAAAAGTTGATTTGCCAGCATTTGGCCTTCCAAGAATGGCGACTTTTTTACCCTCAGGGAATTCAATCTCAGCTTTTGTTGATTTTTTTTCGAGCTCTAACTTAATTTTATTTAAATTTGTTGAGTGTTCAGCGCTAATTTCTAGATAGCTCTCAACCCCCTTCTTCTTAAGATCCTCTTTTATAAGGCCATCAGATTTTTTATCAATTTTATTAAGGATTGTTATGTATTGTTTATTTAATTTTCTTAACTTTGAAATAATTTCAAGATCAAGATTACTCAAACTCTCTGAACCATCTAATAAAAATAAAACAACTTCAGATTCTTCAACAGCTATCCAGGCTTGATTAGAGATAGCTTCTTTAATTTCATCACTGTCTTTTGCAATTCCTCCAGTATCAACCAATAAAGCTCTTATATTATCTTTAAATTCCAAAAAACCATAATTTCTATCTTTAGTAAGACCAGGGAAATCTGAAACTATTGCGTCTCTTGAGTTTGTAAGTTTATTAAAAAGAGTTGATTTTCCTACGTTAGGTCGACCAATTATTGCTATTGAAGTAAACATTTTTAAAATTCATTTTATATATTTATTGAATGAAGGTTGAATGCTTCATCTATTATATATAAGCTGTCACTTCTGCTTAATATTGATTTAATAGGTTTTCTTGAGATTTTTTTTCTGCCAATAGTTTTTCCATTTAATGTGTCAATTACATGAACATATCCCTCAAAATCTCCAACAACAAGACTACCCTTATAACTAACAGCATTTGATAAATCTCTGTTTATATAATCTTCATTTGTCCATGATTCTTGCAATGTCTTAAGCGCAAAACTTCTTAAACCAGAATTCGCCTCTACAATTGTTAACATTCCTCTGGAAACAATCGGGGAATAAAATGATGAGGTCTCATAACTCCACACTGACCTTTTTTGAGCAGTATCAAAAATATTTAAATTACCTTGATAGTTTGTGGTATAAATCAATCCTCCATCTACTACAGGACTGCTATCAGAATCTATAAGGTTTTCTAATTCTGAAACTCCTTTCACATATGAAATTGCACCATCCCAAACTTGAAATCCAGAATTTAATTCAAATACACCCAACCTTCCATTATCAAATGAAACGTAGACAAGATCATCAACAATTACTGGGCTGCTACTTCCTCTTACCGTTAAAAGAGGTAATTTAGATCTATAGGACCATAAAATTTCGCCATTTTCTCTATCAAGCCCTAAGAGTTCTCCAGAGCCAGTCTTAACAACTACAACTTTTGCATCAATTGCAACTTTGCTAAGTACTTCACCTTTTACATTAGTGGACCATAATTTTGATCCATCATTTTGATCAACAGCAATTACATTTCCATCTATATCTGAGACAACTACTAAACCAAACCCAGCAGATGTCCCAGAAGCTAAAAAATTAAGTTCAATAGACCAATTCCTATCTCCGGTGGATGCATTGATTGATGATACATTTCCAGAAGCATCACTAAAAAAAAGATTTTGTGCACTAAAGTCCGGTAAAAAATTACCGATTTCGTTTTCGCCTTTAAAGGAGTTTTTCCATTCAATAACAATATTTTTCTGATTTGAAAAAGCAACAAGTTCCTTTGGTTCATCTGGATCTATTTCGTCACTTTTCCAGAATCTTAATCCATCCATTGATGAACATGAGCTGATAATGAAAATAGAGCAAAGTACTATTAAGTTTTTGTATTTAAAAGATTTCATTTTACATATCAATGTTGGAAATCTTCATTGCAATAATAGTTTGTGAAGATTCATCAGAATATTTATTTGCAGCTTTTTCATATTGAGATATTGCTAAGTCGATTTTACCTTGCTCAAGCAAAATATCTCCAGTTAGCTCATGAATATAGCCATTTGTGTCTGATGATGAATATAAATCAATCATTTCAAGAGCTTCATCATGTTTCTCTATCGAGAGAAGTATTCTTGAGGCACTTACCCTTGCAATTTTGTTATAAATTTTATTTCCATTAAATCCATTAGTTATTTCAATGAGTTTATTAAAATTGTCTAGCGAATCCATATAGTTATTAGAATTTGCATCAAAATTTGCTTTACTAAGTAATGCTAATTGCGTATATCCAGTATTTTTATAATCATTTAAAAATTTATCTAGTAAATTATTTAGATTTTCGTTATTTGGATTTTCTTGAGATATTTCTCCAAGCCATTCTTTGTAGACTAAAGCTGCCTGCTCAGATTTCTTTTTTTCTATCTGATTATTTACAACAAAATAAGTAACAGCACCAAGAAGTATAACAGCCAACAAAATAAGTAAATTTTTATATTTATCAATAAATTTTAAAAATGGAGCGAATCTCATTTCATTTTCGTATACGTTATTCATTTTTAGCTCTAACTTAAATTTTTAATAAAGTTTTCTATTTCGTTTAAATTCATAGTAGATTGATCTGAATCTTCTTTATTTAGTGGTTTTATAATCACTGTCTCTGATTCTATCTCATCGTCTCCTACTATGAACGCGTATGCAGCCCCATTCTTATTAGCCCTTCTCAATTTAGATTTTAAGCTTCCTTGAGATAATTGAACATCAATATCAATATTTTTGTTAATTGATCTAAGTTCGTGCGATATTTTATATGCTTTTGCTTCAGAATTACTAGAAATAATTATGAAAGAAATTAAAGTTCTATTTTTATTTTCTTGATATGAAATGAGAGCAAGTCTTTCAATACCTATAGCCATTCCTATAGCTGGTAGATCTTTGCCTCCAAGTTGTGCACTCAAATTATCATATCTTCCACCGCCTAAGTATGCATCTTGAGCACCTAAATCTTCTGATATTGCCTCAAAAACAAAGCCAGTATAATAATCCAAGCCTCTAACTAAGTTGAAATCTATTTGAATTTCACATTTGTCAGAAAATAATTCCTGTATAGATTTTAATAACTCTTTTGAATTATCTTGCAGATAATCTGAAATTGAGGGCGCCTTCTTCAAAATCTCTATAGTATTTGGATTTTTTGAGTCTAAAATTCTTAAAGGATTACTATCTAATCTTAATAGATCTTTTTCATCTAAATTAGATTTCATTGGTGTTAAATAATCTACAAGCGCCTTACAAAATAATTTTTTCGTACTAGAGTCTCCAAGATGATTAATTTTTATGAGCGGTTTTCTTATTTGTAATTTTCTATTGAGTTCACATATCAGAGAAATCATTTCAAATTCTGGAGCACCTTCTGGATAACCCAAAATTTCTATTCCAGCCTGATTGAACTGTCTATATCTTCCTTTTTGAGGTCTTTCATATCTCCACATTGGCCCTAAGTACCATAACTTATGAGTTTCTCCATCTAATTTTTTTTCAATAATAGATCTCATAACACTAGCAGTTCCTTCAGGTCTCAATGTTATGCTTTTGTCATTTTTATCTGAGAAAGTATAGAGTTCTTTATTAACTATATCTGAAGTATCGCCTACAGATCTCTTAAAAAGGTTTGTATTTTCCAGAGCAGGTGTTCTGATTTCAGACATCGCATAATTAGTAAAAATTTCTTTCAATATTTTTTCGGTTTGAAATACTTTATTGGCTAACACATCCTCATCTGCCTTAGTCTCAATCAAATCAGTCATTCCTGTTAATGAATTAATCTTTTCCATATTAACTTCTCAGAATGATCTTTTCAGATTCAATTTTTTGTTTTGAGATTTTGGATCTCACCTGTTCTTCAAGCTCATCAACAAGATCCTCATTTGAAATTTTTTTGTTGGGAGTGCCGTCAATATACAGAAGATTATTAGGGCTTGCTCCAGTTAGTCCAATGGTTGCCGCCTTGCTTTCACCTGGACCATTTACGTAACAACCAATAATAGCAACCTCTATATCATCTGAAATATCCTCTAACCTTTGTTCAAGTTCGTTAACAACTTCAATAACATTAAAATTTTGTCTTGAACAACTTGGACATGCAACAATTTTAACCCCTCTACTTCTTATGTTGAGGCTCTTCAATATATCCCATCCGATTTTAATTTCATCTACAGGATCAGATGCTAGAGAAATTCGTATAGTGTCTCCAATTCCCTCTGACAGAAGCATCCCAACACCTATAGATGACTTTACCGTTCCAGCTCTGTAACTTCCAGCCTCAGTAATTCCTAGATGAAGAGGCTGATCAATTATATTTGAGATTTTTCTGTAAGCTTCTACTGTCATTTCAATATTTGACGCCTTAAGACTCATTTTGTAATTTTCGAAGTTAAATTTATCTAAAATATCAACATGTCTAAGGGCAGACTCTACTAAAGCATCTGCATTTGGTTCACCATATTTTTTTTGTAGGTCTTTTTCTAGTGAGCCAGCATTAACTCCTACCCTGATTGGAATATCATTATCAATTGCAGCACTTATAACTTCTTTTACTCTGTCTTCTTTTCCAATATTACCAGGATTTATTCGAAGACAATCTGCAGAATCTGCAACTTCTAGAGCTATTTTATAATCAAAATGAATATCAGCTACCAATGGAATATTTACTGCATTTTTGATCTTTTTAAATGCTTTTGCCTCTTCAAATCCTGGAACAGAGACTCTAACAATATCTGCGCCTGCTGCTTCAAGATCCTTAATTTGATTTATTGTTGAAACCTCATCACAGGTGTCTGTATTTGTCATAGATTGAATTGATATTGGATTATTGCCTCCAACAGGAACATTTCCAACCCAAACGACTTTAGTTTTTTTTCTTTTGATCCAGTTACTCATTTAAAAATTAATGGTATTTACCCCAGTTAGTCTATTAGCATTAGTCAAAAAATCTATTTCAGTATTATTATATGACCCTTTAACAAAATCAGCATTACCAACAATTATTTTAAAAGGTATTTCAATTTGGCGTTCATAAATATCTCCATTAGAAAATATCTGTGCCTCAATGAGCTCATTTTCAACATATAACTCAATCCAAGATTCTCCTGAAAATTCTAAAATTAGATTTTTATCTATGTTTTGTAAATTGGTTAATGAGTGATTTTTTTGATTCACATTTTCTACAATTTCTGCAACATTATCGATATTGATATTTTCTTGTGGAATAACATCAGATAGTGGTTCAGTTTTAACTAAATAATAAATTCCAAAAATTACCATTAAAGCTAAAGCAACAATTACATATAAATTATTAAAAATAAAATCAAAATTATTTTCAAAAGCAATCTCATTGGAAATTTTCTTATGTTTTTTCTCTATTTTTTGATCAAAAAGACTTGGAAATTCTGATGAAATTTTTAAAAAATTTTTATATTTATTAAAATAAGCTTTTGCAAATGATTCGCTTGGAAAGATACTATAATTTCCTTTTTCTATTGCTCTGATATAGTCTTTATTGATAAATAACTTTTCAGAAATTTCTTCAATTGTAAAACCAATATTATTTCTTTTATCAGAAAATTTTTTTCCTGTTTTTACAGAACTAGCTGACTTTAATTCGTTACTCATTGTATGGATCTATGCTTAATTAAATTCTTGCCCTTTATTGTATTTGAGAGCTCTCCAACTAATTGACCACAAGCAGCATCAACACCATCTCCCCTCGTGACTCTTAATGTTGTAATAAATCCTTTTTCTATTAAATATTTTTTAAAAGATTTCATTGTACTTTCCTTTGATCGTCTGTAGTCAGAGCCATTAAAGCTGTTAAATGGTATTAAATTAATCTTGCATGAAACATTTGATAACAATACTGCTAGTTTTCTAGCATGATTAATTGAATCATTTACTCCATCTATCATTATATATTCCATAGTAATATTTTTTTTTGATTCGAAGTGACTTAAATAATCCTTACAGGCTTTGATTAATTGTTTTATAGGATATTTTTTATTGATTGGGACTATTTCATCTCTTAATTTATCATCAGGCGCATGAAGTGATATTGCAAGTGAAACATCAATATCTCTTGATAGTTTATTAATCTTTGGAACTATTCCAGAAGTGCTGATAGTTATTCTTTTTCTAGAAAGTCCATATGAATTTTGATGTTTCATAATTTTAGCCGATTCTATAACAGCATCATAATTTAGAAGAGGTTCCCCCATGCCCATAAAAACTACATTCGTAATTGGTTTATTGTTATTAAAGTTAGCTAACCACATTTGACCTATAATTTCATCACTACTTAAATCTTGATCAAAACCCTGAGCTCCTGTTGCGCAAAAAGTACACTGCAAAGCACAACCTGCTTGTGATGAAACACATAACGTTCTTCTATTTTTTTCAGGGATTATGACCATTTCAATAATTGAACCTGAATCGAGTTTTATTAGATATTTTTTTGTGCCTTCATCAGAAATGTATTCTTTATAAATTTCGGGTGGTTTAATTATTGAGACAGAATTTAATTTCTTTCTTAGGTCTTTATTAAAATCTGTCATGTTGTCAAAATCTATGACGCCTTTTTGATGAATCCAGCTAAGCAATTGCTTTGCTCTATAATCGGGTTCACCTAGCTCAGAGAAAAAGCTTTTGAGCGACTCAAATGAGTAACCCAAAAGATTAATTTTTTTTGACAACTTATTTATTCAATATTTCTTCTGTATTAAAGAAATACTCAATCTCCCTTTTAGCACTTTCAACAGAGTCTGATCCATGAACAGCGTTTGCATCAATGCTATTAGCAAAATCTGCTCTAATTGTTCCTGGAGCAGCTTCTTTAGGGTTAGTGCTACCCATCAAGTCTCTATTTTTTTGAACTGCATTTTCACCTTCTAATACTTGAACAAAAACTGGTCCTGAAGTCATGAATTTTTTTAGATCGTTAAAAAATGGTTTGCCTTCATGTTCAGCATAAAATCCCGATGCCATTTCATCTGACAAATGAACTAATTTACCCGCAACAAGATAAAGATTGTTTTCTTCAAATCTTGATATTATTTTTCCAATTACATTTTTACCTACTGCATCTGGTTTAATAATTGAAAGTGTTCTCTCGATTGACATATTAATATCCCTAAAAAATAATTGACTATTATATTAAAGTTATTGACTTTCTTCTATCCAATGCATTTGAATAGCTTCGAGAATTTTTTCATTAGATTTTTCAGGATCTCCTACAAAATTATCAAGGTTACAAATCTTTTTATGTAAATCAGGAAAGCTAATCCATTGAGGATCCATGTCAGGAAATCTATCATTTAGCTCAATTGCTATATCTAGAACATCAAGCCAATCAAGATCTTGCATTAATGATCTTCCGATACCATATTGATGTTGTATTTAGGTAACTCTATTTCGATCTCCTCATTATCTGGAGGAACAGCTTGGCAACTTAACCTTGATGTTTGCTCTAAGCCCCAGGCCTTATCAAGCAAATCTTCTTCTATATCACTTGCGTCTTCAAGTGTTTCAAAACCTTTTCTAACTATGCAATGACAAGTTGTGCATGCGGCTGACATCTCACACGCATGCTCGATTTTGATATTATTTCTTAATGCTGCCTCACAAATTGTCTCTTTTGGTAAAGACTCTATTTCAGCACCATTGGGGCATATTTCCTCGTGAGGCCATATCTTTATTTTAGCCATAATCTAAAGTGTAAAACTTTCGCCACAACCGCAAACAGCTTTTGCATTTGGGTTTATGAATTTAATACCTTGGTTAAGACCCTCATCAACGTAATCAACCATACTGCCTTTCAAAAAAGAAAAGCTGTTTGAATCAATAAAAATTTTACAGCCGCCTTTCTCATAAGTTATAAAATCATCAATAATGTCATCAACAAAATCAAAAGTGTATTCATAACCTGAACATCCTGCCTCTTTAATGCCTAATTTGATACCTATACCCTTTCCTCTTTCCTTTAATACTTTTGAAAAATGCTCAATCGCACTATCTGAAAAGTTTAGATCTGTGGAATTAAATGTTTCCATAACTTATTTATTGTTTTGCTTCGTAATCCTCAATTGCCTGCCTAATTGAATCCTCTGCAAGGACAGAACAATGGATTTTTATTGGTGGTAACTCTAAAGCCTCAACAATTTCTACGTTCTTGATTGCTTTTGCTTCTTCTAGAGTCTTACCAATTAGCATTTCAACAAGTTCGCTTGATGATGCTATAGCAGATCCACAGCCATATGTTTTGAATTTCACATCCTTGATTACATGAGTATTGCCTTTTGGTTCACACTTGATTTGCAACTTCATAACATCACCACACGCTGGCGCTCCAACCATACCTGTTCCAACATTTGCATCTTTTGGATCAAATCTTCCTACTTTAAATGCTTCAGGATTATTTAATGTATTTTCAAATTTTTCTACTACTTTTTTACTATATGCCATGCAGCTCTCCTAATGTGCGTTCCATTCAACTGTATCTAAATCAATTCCATCAAGATGCATTTCCCAAAGCGGGGAAAGCTCTCTGAGTCTATGGACGACGTTGCCAAGAATATCTAATGTATTATTTACATCATCATCACTTGTGAATCTTCCAAAAGAAAACCTTATTGAGCTGTGAGCTAATTCATCTTTTCTTCCTAAAGCCCTTAATACATATGAAGGCTCTAAGCTAGCTGATGTACATGCAGAGCCTGATGAAACTGCAATGTCTTTTAATCCCATTATTAGAGACTCCCCTTCAACAAAATTAAAACTTACATTTAAAATATTTGGAACTTTATTATTAAGATCACCATTAATATATACATGATCAATTTCTTTTACTTTATCTAAAAATTTTTCATGGTATTTAGAGATTTTTTTGTGATCTGCCTCCATTTCTTTACTAGCCAAGCGGAATGCTTCGCCCATGCCTACGATCTGATGAGTTGCTAGTGTTCCAGATCTCATGCCTCTTTCATGACCACCGCCATGGATTAAAGCCTCAAGTCTAACTCTAGGTTTTCTTCTTACGTATAATGCGCCAACACCTTTTGGCCCATATGTTTTATGAGCAGAAAAGGACATAAGATCAACTGACATTTTTTCTAGGTCAATAGCCACTTTACCTGTACTCTGGGCAGCATCAACATGAAAGAAAATTCCTTTATCTCTGGTAACATCACCAATCTTTGATATGTCATTGACAGTTCCAAGCTCATTATTAATATGCATAATTGAAACTAGGACAGTTGAATCCTTGATTGCGGCCTTTACTGCTTCTGGGCTTATGACACCTTTATCATCTGGATCGAGATAAGTAACTTCGAAACCTTCTCTTTCCAGTTGCCTGCATGGATCTAAAACTGCTTTATGTTCAATCTTTGAGGTAATAATGTGATTGCCCTTAGTCTTATAAAATCTAGCAACGCCTTTTATAGCCAAATTGTCTGCTTCTGTTGCACCAGACGTCCATACAACTTCTCTTGGATCACAATTGACTAAATTTGCAACATGAGATCTTGCTTCTTCAACAGCTTCGTCAGCTTTCCATCCAAACCGATGTGAACGTGAAGCAGGATTTCCAAACTCTCCTTCAGGAGTCAAAAACTCCATCATTTTAGATGCTACTCTAGGGTCAACTGGGGTTGTTGATGCGTAGTCTAAATAAATTGTGGATTGTGTGCTCATCTAATTTATCTCTTTAACTTTAATATATGGACTGTTATTAGTTTCTACAAGGCTCTCTATTGTTATTTTTTCTAAATAATCTTCAACAACGATATTTAACTCATGCCATAAATCATGAGTACTGCACTTTTTACCATTATGACATGCAGAAGTTCCTGAACATTTAGTAGCATCAAGCACCTCATCAACGGCATGCATGACCTCTTTTATTGAAATACTTGATGGATCTTTAGCGTACAAATATCCACCGTTTCTTCCTCTTATACTCTTAACGATACCAGCAATCCTCAGCTTCCTGAATATCTGCTCAAGATAAGTTAATTCAATATTTTGATTTGCTGAAATATCACTCAAAGAAACTGGTCCTGAGACCTGCAAAAAACTTAGTTCTGTAAGTGCGCTAACAGCATATCTACTTTTTGTAGTTAGTCTCACGGAGTGAATTATAAATACCTGACTAATTTAGTCAAGTTTCTATATTCATACCTAATCTGTCTGCAACTTGGTGATATGATTCTACGACGTCACCTAAACCTTGCCTAAATCTATCCTTATCCATTTTTTTCAAAGTTTCTGAATCCCACAATCTACATCCATCGGGAGTGAATTCATCAGCAAGGAGTATTTTATCTTTGTAAAGACCATACTCAACTTTAAAATCAACCAATATAAGACCAGAATCAAGAAATAATTTTGACAATATTTCATTAACTAAATATGTCTGTTTTTTCATTTCTTGTATATGCTCGTGACCGGCCCATCCAAATGAAATAATATGCTCATCATTAATTAAAGGATCGCCTAAATCATCATCTTTAAGGAAAAATTCAAATAATGGATTTTCTAGCACTAATCCATCTTCTGTTCCTAGTCTCTTACATATTGAGCCTGAAGCTCTATTTCGAATTACACACTCTATTGGAAACATATCCAATTTATAAACAAGTGAGTCTGTACTATCAATAACTTCAATTAGATGAGATTCAACTCCATTATCTTTTAGATGATTCATGATGAATGCATTGAATTGGTTATTAACAGCTCCCTTACCTAATAAAGCTTCTCTTTTTTTACCATCAAATGCAGAAGTATCGTCACTAAAATGCATAATTAAATGATCCTCATTCTCAGTAGAGAACATGGATTTTGCTTTCCCTTTAGTTATTTCATTAATTTTTTTCATTAGCTTAAAGACTCATTTATTTTTGATAAAAGTAATTCTGATTCTTCAATATTACCATTTTTTGATATCGCTCTTACATAAGATTTATTATTTTCTTGATTGATAGTTATTTCAAATTGAGAACTCTTTCCAAATTCATTATTTTGAGAATTATCACTTGAGCTTCTGCCTCCGAAAAGTCTAAATCTTCTCTCGTCTTTTTCTGCAAAACTCACATAGAATTTTCCATTACTTCTATCTCTATCATTTGTAACTATTTCAGCAGCGTTTAAAGCTTTACTAACAGATGACCAAGCACGATCAAAGTTTAAATCTAAAGAAATGACAGTCATTCCATTTTCAGTAAAAATTTTTGCTTTCTTCATTTCATTTAGATTTTGTGCCGCGAGAGATGTGCCAGTAAAATTCGATAAAGAATCTGCATAATAATCTATCATTTTTTCCATTTCCAATTGAACAAATTCGGGATCACTCTCAATATCGCCACTAATTTTGTTAATTTTGTAAAGAAATACTTCTGTTGATGCCTCCTTTATCCCATGCTCAACCCTCATTTGTATTTTTGATGATTGTGAAAAATCTATATCTATTTCTCCAGAAACTGGATCAGCTTTAATAACATCATATTCGGATGTATCCCAATAATTTTTTGATATAGGCCATGAGGTAGAAGGAAGAGTTTCTATGTATATCCACATCAACTCTCCTAGTCTTCTGAGTTGAACAGAACTATCACCTGATGAAGAAAAAATTTGTCTTGGCTTAGGAACTTCCAATACGTTTTCTAAATTTGATGGGTCCCCGACTGGATAGTGGTTCTCAGTATCAGGAGAGTCTAAGTCACTTGGTATAGTTATATCAGATTCAATTTCTTCCTCCAAAAAGTCATATTTTTTTTCTGGAAAGTAACCATTGGGTCCTCCTATTATTGAACAGGACGCAACAAAAAATATTATTGGCAATAAAGTAAATAAATGTTTCATATTAATTTTAATTTTAACATCTCATTTATAATATCTTCTTGATAGATTTCATCAAGTTCTTCAAGTGGTAACCTAATAGATTTTTTTATTAAGTTCATTTTAAATAACATCCATTTTACTGGTATTGGATTTGATTCAATAAATAAAAGAGCATATAAATTTGAAAGAGTATTATCAATAATATTAGCTTCATCATGTTTTTTTTCTTCAACAAGTTTACATATCTCAGATATTTTTCTTGGTACAACATTCGCAGCCACTGAAATTACTCCATCGCCACCTTTTTGAATCATCTTTATAAATGAAGGGTCATCTCCTGAAAATAATTGAAAATTTTGGTTATTGGATGAAATGGCTATTAAATCATCAATTCTTTCTTTGGAATCAACAGCCTCTTTAATGCCGACAATATTATTATGAGTAGATAGAATCTCAACTGTTTCAGGCAATATATCACATGCAGTTCTTGACGGTACATTGTATAAAATTTGTGGTATGTCGACCTCATTTGCAAGTTTTGTGTAATGACTTATAAGTCCTTTTTGAGTTGGTTTGTTGTAATATGGTGTAACAATTAAGGCAAAATCTGCTCCGTTTTGTTTTGACTCTTGAGTTAACTCTATTGCCTCTGAAGTGGAGTTAGCACCGGTTCCAGCTATTACAGGGACTCTTGAATTAACATGTTCTACTGTATGTTTAATAACTTCTAAATGTTCATCAACGTCTAGTGTAGCTGACTCTCCAGTAGTGCCAACAGATACAATGCCATTTGTGCCTTGATTAATATGCCAATCTATAAGTTTTTCTAATGACTCATAGTCAACTTCGCCGCCCTCTTCCATCGGTGTAACTAATGCTACTAAACTACCTTTTAAAGCTTGCATCATTCTTAAAATAAGTAAAAAATACGACTATACACTATTTTATTTAAAATTTTTAAAAGGAAAACATGGAAAAACAACTTGAAGGAAAAAAATGTCCAAAATTTTCAGGAGATTGTACTGGAGATAAAAATTTATCGAATGATGATTTTATTGGAAAAAATATAGTTATTTATTTTTATCCAAAAGATAGTACGCCCGGCTGCACCACTGAAGGACAAGATTTTAGAGATAACTATAAAAGTTTTCAAAAACTTAATACAGAAATTCTTGGAGTTTCAAGGGATAGCATAAAATCTCATGAAAATTTTAAACTAAAGCAGTCCTTTCCTTTTGACCTTTTATCTGATCCTGAGGAAAAAATGTGCAAATCTTTCGATGTTATTAAATTAAAATCTATGTACGGAAAGGAATACCTTGGCGTTGATAGGTCAACATTTTTAATATCTTCAGATGGTAAAGTAGTTAAAGAATGGAGATCTGTTAAAGTTAATGGTCATGTTGAAGAAGTATTGGAAGAAGTTAAAAAACTTTAAAGTATAAATTTCTATTTACGACAATCCAGGCCAAGCATTCCACACAGCTTTTATAAATGTTGCTAATGGGATAGAAAAGAATACGCCCCAAAAACCAAATAAACTTCCAAAGATAAATACTGCAAGAATTATTACTATTGGATGTAACTTTACAGCCTCTGAAAAAATTATTGGTACTAAAAGATTACCATCAAGAAATTGAAGTACTAAATAAAGGCCAATTAATAAGTAAAATTGCGTCCCCAAACCGAACTGCAAAAGCCCAATAATTACTATAGGGATTGTGATTGAGAAAGCTCCAACATATGGTATTAATACTGATAGTCCTACTAGTACAGCTAATAAAGCTCCATAATTAAGGCCGAATGAAGCAAAAAGAATTGCTGCAGCAATCCCCACTATAAATATCTCAAGAACTTTACCTCTTACGTAATTACTTAGCTGAACATCCATTTCAGACCAAACTTGTGAGAGCATTGCTCTATCACCAGGAATAATCCTTAGACAGCCCTCGATTATATTTTTTCTATCAAATAGGAAAAAATAAACAAGTATTGGAAATAAAATAATATATAAAAGCACTGTTATAGTACTCTGAATTCCAGAGATTGAAGATTTAACGATATTTTGCGTTATTGATGAAAGCTCTGATGATACTGCCTGGAAAAATACAGAGATTTGATCTGAATTAACCAAATCTGGAAATGCTGCAGGTATTGTAGAGACAAAATTTAAAAATTCATTAAATAATCTTGGTATATCAAGCACAAAGGATTGTAATTGAACATATATTAAAGGAATGAGCCAAGTAAACATGGCTGCT
>CACMFH010000011.1 GCA_902612915.1 uncultured SAR86 cluster bacterium
AAAGACGTAACTTAGTTCTTGATAAGAATAATCATTTAACAGTTATCGATTATCAAGATATGAAAAAGGGACCAATTGGTATTGATATGGCAGGAATCTTAGTAGATCACTATTTTGAAGCAGATGTTTCCAACATTAAGAGTTTTTTAAATTTTTTCTCAACAAATGTTATATCAGAATATTCAGATGATGCATGTTTTGAATTTACTAGATGGGGCTGCATACAAAGAAATCTTAGAATACTTGGAACTCTATCAGATTTATATTTAACAAAAGACAGGAGTTTTAGATTAAAAGATATGCCATTAATTTTAAAAAATCTTATAAGGATGATTCCTGAAGAACATTCTTCTAAACTTTTTTTAGAACAAGAAGTTCAACCACTTTTATTACAAACTGTTGAGCAATTATGAAGGTAATGATATTAGCTGCTGGGTATGGCAAAAGGTTATTACCCTTAACCAAAGAAACCCCCAAACCGCTCTTAAAAGTAGGTGATAAAACTTTAATCCAACACAACATTGAACATTTAATTAAAAATGACTTTACAGAATTTGTTATTAATATTTCTCATCTTGGTCATATGATTGAAAATCATGTAAAAGAAAAATTCTCCAATATTAATATTGAGTTTTCAAAAGAAGATAAGCCTTTAGGAACTGGTGGAGGTATTTTGAATGCTATAGATTTATTGGGTGATGAAAATTTCTTAGTTATGAATTCTGACATTTTTCATAAAATTGATATTAAAAATTTACCAAAAGAAATTGATGCTGCTCATTTAATTGGAGTTCCAAATCCATCTCATAATCAGTCAGGAGACTTTTGCATCAAAGAGAATAATATTGTTGTTATAGACGGGGTTAATGATTTAACTTGGAGTGGTATCTCCATTATAAATCCAATCATATTTAAAGAAAAAAACTTTAGTTCGGGTTCTTTTAATATTTGGGATACAGTACTTCCAAATTATCTTAATAATGGAAATGTATCGGCTCACGAATCTAATGATTTATGGATAGATGTTGGAACGCATGAACGTTTAAAACTTGCTAATAGCCTATATAATGATCAAAATTAAGTTATGAGTGACCAGAATAATATAATTGCACCGTCTATCCTAGCATCTGATTTTGCAAGACTTGGAGAAGAGGTACGTAATGTCCTTGATGCAGGAGCTGATTGGGTTCATTTTGATGTAATGGATAATCACTATGTTCCAAATCTCACTATCGGACCAATGGTTTGCAAAGCTTTAAGAGAATACGGTATAAAAGAATTTATTGATGTTCATTTAATGATTGATCCAGTAGATGAATTAGCTCAAAGCTTTATAGATGCTGGAGCAGACTTAATTAGTTTTCATCCCGAAGCAACCAAACATATCCATAGATCAATTCACGCGATAAAAGACAAAGGTTGTAAAGCAGGACTTGTTTACAATCCTGCAACTCCACTTCACACGTTAGAAAGTGTTCTTGAGGATCTAGATTTAGTATTAATTATGAGTGTAAATCCTGGTTTTGGAGGCCAATCGTTTATTCATAGCTCGCTTGAAAAAATTGCTCAAGTTAGAAAAATGATAGATGAGTCTGGAAAAGATGTCCGCTTGGAGGTAGATGGTGGAATAAATAAGGATACCATTGGTCTAGCATCTGAGGCAGGCGCTGATACATTTGTAGCAGGCTCAGCTATATTCAATACTGAAAATTATGAGCAAACAATATCTGAACTTCGTTCAAAAATTGTTTAAGTACTTTATATTTTTACTTTTTGTAAGCAATCTTCATGCATCAAAGGTCATAGATATCAAAGAATATCTATCTGATATAGAAATTGTTTCAAAATACGAAGATAGAAAGAAAGGACTAATGAACAGAAGATCTATTCCAAATGATTATGGAATGTTATTTATATGGCCATATGAGAGAAAACAATGCATGTGGATGAAAAATACTTATGTTCCATTAAGCGTTGCATACATCGACATTAGAGGAAAAATAATAGAAATATATGATATGGTTCCGTTTTCAAAAGATTCTGTTTGTTCAACTAAGGCAGCTAAATATGCTCTTGAAGTAAATTCTGGATGGTTTGAAGAAAAAAATATAAATATTGGAGACTCAATAGAGATTAAAAAAGTACTTTCTAATGATAAGTAAAGAAGAATATATAGAATTTGCAGAAAATGGATTTAACATTGTTCCATTGATTAAATCTATTGAAAAAAACTTGGATTCACCCATTAAAGTTTTTTCAAAAATTAAGAATAAAAAAAATACTTTCTTGCTTGAATCCATTGAAGGTGGAGAAAAATGGGCTCAGTATTCAATAATTGGATTGGATTGCGAAGACTCAATAAAAGTATCAGATAACAAAATTGAAATTAAAACAGCTCTGGGAACTAGCCTAATTGAATGCAAAGAGCCCTTAAATGAACTAAATAAATTAATTGCTGAATACAAGACCCCAGTTTTAGATGGTATGCCAAGATTTTATGGAGGATATGTCGGTTTTTTTGCGTATGAAAGTGCTAAGTATGCTGAAAAAAGAATTAATGCTCTTCAAAGAAAAGACTCAAAATTTGATGTTCATATGCCTGATATTTACTTGGTAAAGTCTGAAAAAATAATTGTTTACGACAATTTTAATAATAGTATTCAAGCTATTTATAATGCAAATCCTCAAAAGACATCATATGAAGATGCTTTGGAAATCATTGATGAGATTCAAAACAGCATTGATCATTCTGGAGAACTTGAAGAAACTTCATATTCAAATACTACTGGGGAATTAGAATTTAAATCAAATTTTACAAAAAATGAGTACATGTCGTCTGTGAATAAAATTAAAGAATATATAAAAGAAGGTGATGTGATGCAGGTTGTATTAGCACAAGATTTTTATCAATCCTTTGAAGGTGACTCATTTGAATTATATTCAGCCCTAAGACAGATAAACCCATCACCATATATGTATTACCTCAACCTTGATGAGTGTGAGGTGGTCGGATCTTCACCTGAAATATTGGTTAGATTAGAAGATAGCAATATTACTCTCAGACCAATTGCAGGCACGAGGAAAAGAGGTGCAAACGAAGAAGAGGATAAAAATAATGAGAAAGATTTATTAAATGATCCAAAAGAGTTAGCAGAGCATCTTATGCTTATAGATCTTGGAAGAAATGATGTTGGAAGAGTTTCTGAAATTGGTAGCGTGAAACTGACTGAAAAAATGGTGATCGAAAGATATTCCCATGTCATGCATATAGTATCAAATGTAGTTGGCAAATTATCTAAGGGATTAAATTTTACTGATGCTCTTAAGGCTACTTTGCCAGCTGGGACTCTTTCAGGCGCTCCAAAAATAAGAGCTATGGAAATAATTAATGAGCTTGAGCCAAGTTCAAGAGGTATATATGGCGGTGCAATAGGTTACATATCTTGGAATGGTAATATTGATACTGCGATTGCCATAAGAACTGCGGTAATAAGGGATAATAAAATTCATGTTGGAGCTGGAGCAGGAATAGTTGCCGATTCAGATCCAGAAAAGGAATGGGATGAGTGTGTCCAAAAATCTAAGGTATTTTTAGACGCAATGGAGATGATTTCATGATCATTGTTATAGATAATTATGATAGTTTCACATATAACCTAGTTCATTATATTGGTGAGTTTGAACAAGACATCAAAGTCATAAGGAATGATGAAATGTCCGTAACTGAAATTATGGATAATAATCCAAGCAAGATTGTAATATCACCCGGCCCATGCACTCCAAAAGAAGCAGGTATATCAGTTGAACTCATTAAGTCTTCAGAAGTTCCAATTCTAGGAGTTTGTTTGGGACACCAAGCAATTGGCGCAGCTTTTGGTGGAAATATCATTAAGGCACCAGAAGTTTTTCATGGAAAAACTTCAAGCATAGATCATGATGGAAGCCTACTTTTTAGCGAAATTGAAAAATCTTATGATGTTGTCAGATACCATAGCCTAATAATTGATATGAAAACTTTACCGAGCGAACTTAATGTGACTGCAACTTTAAGTGATGATAAGGAGATAATCATGGCGGTTGAGCATATTAATAGACCAATTTATGGTGTTCAGTTTCATCCTGAATCAATTGATACAAATAATGGCATAAAGCTTATAGAAAACTTTATTAGGAAAATATGAAAGACTTTATTAACAAAATAAATAATAAAGAAGATCTAACTCTTAACGAGATGCAAGAAGCCATTAATTCAATAATGTCTGGTATGTCTGATGATGACGATATTGAATCTTTTCTTATTGGATTAAATAGAAAGGGTGTATCAGAGACTGAAGTTACTGCTGCTGCAATTGTGATGAAAGAAAAATCATTAAAATTTGACATAGGTGATGGTTCACATATTGATACTTGTGGTACTGGCGGAACAGGTCTACATACTTTTAATTGCTCAACAGCCTCGTCTTTTGTTGCTGCAGCTGGAGGAGCAAAAATCACCAAGCATGGTAATAAAGCAATTTCTAGCAAATCTGGTAGTGCAGATTTTCTTACACAGTCAGGTGCAAACATTAACCATGAAAGAGAAAAACTAATATCAATTTTTGATAAAGTTGGATTCGTATTTTTATTTGCTCCACTTCATCATGAGGCAATGAAGTTTGTGATGCCAGTTAGACAAAAAATTGCTGAAAAAACTATTTTTAATTTGTTAGGACCGCATACCAATCCATGCAGTGCAAAAAAACAGGTCCTAGGAGTTTATGATGAGAAGCTTGTAAGAATGTTTTCTAATGTTGCAAAAAATCTTGATATGAAACATGTCATGATTGTTCACGGCGATGATGGTCTTGATGAGATTTCAATTTGTTCAGAAACCATTGTTTCAGAATTAAAAGACAATAAAATTAGCGAATATAAAATTTCTCCAAAAGATTATGGACTAAACCTATCTTCATTTGATCAAATTGCTGCGAATTCTTCGGACGAAAGTCTTTTGCTTGTGAATAGCGCATTTAATGGAGAGAGTTCTGCTGTGCAAGATATGATCGCATTAAATAGCGGAGCTGCTTTATATGTAGCAAGTGTAGTTAACTCTATAAGTGATGGCGTAGAAATGGCATTTGATTGCATGAATAACGGACAAGCTGCACAAAAATTAGCTGACTATGTGAGGGTTTCAAACGAATAATGAATATTCTTAATGAAATAGTAGCAAAAACAAAATCTAAACTTGAAGAAAAAAAACAAGGACTATCGCTTGAAGAATTGAGTTCTAAAATAGATTTCGAGAATCTTAAAGAAAAAAATTTTAAGAAAAGTCTTCAGAATAAAGCTGAAGCTATTATTGCTGAGATAAAAAAAGCATCTCCAAGCGTAGGCATTATCAGTGAAAATTTTGATCCAGTCTTAAAATCAAAAGAATATGAATCTTTTGGAGCCTCGGCACTTTCCATTCTCACAGAGGAAGATTATTTTTTAGGAAATATTCAGTACCTTATGGATGTCAAAGCAACTACAAGTCTTCCAATCTTGAGAAAAGACTTCATAGTTGATGAGTATCAAATATATGAGTCAAAGTTGATTGGAGCAGATTGTATTTTACTCATTGCTTCAATACTAAATGACGAAGAATTAAAAAACTTTTCAGAAATAGCAGAAAGACTCAAGCTTGATTATATTATTGAGGTTCATGATGAGGAGGAATTACAAAGAGCACAACACTTCTCAAATGCAATTATTGGAGTCAATAATAGAAATTTAAAAACTTTTGATGTCGATATTAATAATTCAGTTGAACTAAAAAAAATTTTTGAAGGAGAAAATATTTTTATTGCTGAATCGGGTATAAAAAGTAAAAAAGATATCGAATACCTTCAACAACATAATATTAATGTTTTTCTAATTGGTGAAAGCTTGATGAAAGGAGATTTTTTTGAAACTTAGGGAATGGCAAGAAAAGGCTTTCCCGCTTTGGTGGGCAAAAAAAAGAGGCATCATTAAAGTTGTCACCGGTGGAGGAAAAACGTTCTTTGCTATTCATTGTTTAAAACAATATCTAGAAGATGATCCTAAAAAGAATATTCTAATTGTAGTCCCCTCAATAGCTCTTTTAGATCAGTGGTATGAAAGTCTTTCACAAGAATTTAAATCAAAAGAAATTTCACTTAATGGAGGAGGGGAGCAAACTAATGGACTTAAAAAGATATGCATTACAACCATTGACTCATTAAAAAACATTATTGAAGAAGTAAATTATCAAAACACATTATTAATTGTTGATGAATGCCATAAAATTGGAACAGAAAAAAGAGGAGAAATGCTCTCAAATAATTGGAATGCCACACTTGGATTATCAGCAACTCCTGAGAGAGACTATGATGACAATTTTTATATCATTATTAAAAAGATACTTGGAGATATCATCTTTGATTACGATTACATAGATGCAAGAGAAGATGAGGTAATTGTAAATTTTAAACTTCTATATGGTTATGCAGCCTTATTACCAGAAGAAGAAGAAAAATATAAAAAATTTACAAAGAGTATTCAAAGAAGGGCAGCTACTATTGGTGGGCAAGATATGAACGATTATCCATTGAAAATGTTAATTTTTAATAGAGCTAGGCTTGTAAAAAATTCTAAGAATAGGATCCCATATGGCGTTGAGCTTATTCAAAAATATAAAAGAGATAGCTGGATTGTTTTCACTGAAAATAAGAAGCAGGCGAAAGACTTCAACAAAATTATTAATAAGAAAGGATTTAAATCAGGTATTTATAATACAGATCTTAAAGACGATGAAAGACAAGAAAATCTTGAGGCTTTTAAGTCCGGCAAATTAAATGTCTTGGTAAGTTGTACTGCATTAGATGAGGGCTTTGATATGCCTGAGGCAGATGGAGCAATGATTCTCAGTGCCTCATCATCTAAGCGACAGAGAATTCAAAGAATGGGAAGGGTTTTAAGAATAACTGCTAATAAAGAAAATGCTTTGATAGTTACTGTTTACTCTTCAAAAACTGAATACGAAAAATTACGAGAAGAATCAAATAGATATAAGCTAGAGGGCGTTCCAATTAAATGGCAGCAAATGAGTCTATAATATTAATATGGCTTTAACTTACTCAAGTATGTTGGATCTTCAAACAGATCTCATTGAATTTGATTTATTAAATTCAATAACTGGAGAAAATTTTGCTTCTGATTCTCTTGAAGAAAACAAACCAACTTTAATAATGTTTATATGTAATCATTGTCCATATGTTATTCACTATCATGGAGAAATTGTGAAGTTATCAATTGACTACAATCAAAAAATTAATATGGTTGCAATTAGCTCTAATGATATTATTGAATATCCTCAAGATAGCCCAGAGAGAATGAAAGAATTATGGAATTCTTTGAATTTATCTTTTCCATATTTGTTCGATGAAACACAACAAATTGCAAAAAAATATAAAGCTGAATGCACTCCAGAATTTTATTTATTTAATCATCAAAACAAACTTGAATACCGGGGAAGAATGGATGAAACTTCACCTGGTTCTGATAAACTTCCCTCCGGTAAAGATTTAAGAATGGCAATTGATAATTTACTCAGCAATCAACTCATCTGTAAAGAGCAGTTACCGTCTATGGGATGTAATATCAAATGGAGGGCTAATTAGTTTTAACATTTCTTTTTCTTCTACTCCCATGTTTTAGGTATACTCTTTTTGCTTCTTCTTTGAATTCTTTACTTTTTCTTATTCCCCATATTTTATCTCGAGCGAATTTAGCTGAGGTTTTCAAATCAACAATTTGAGGAATATATGCTCCATTTAATTCTGCATTATGAATAAACTTTGGTTCAAAATTATCAAGTTGTGGCAGTATGTTTTTTGTCCATTCTGAATTAGGATCTTGATCCATGCTTTGCTTTGGAACAGAATAAATTCGAGGTAAGTTAATACCAGTAACACCACTTTGCATTTGAACCTGACTGATGTGAATTCCTGGCTCATAATCTGTAAAAAGCTCAGCTAGAAGAGGCGATGTTTTTTGCCATGGCTGCCACATATTGTATGAAGCAAATGACATTATCATTGCTCTCATACGAAAGTTAATCCAACCATGTTTGTTTAAAAATTTCATACATGCGTCTAAAAAAGGAAACCCTGTTTCACCTTTTATCCACTTTTCTACGATTTCTTTGTTATGCTCGGTTCTTAATGAGTCGCACATTCTATGCATAGAATTAAACTCAAGCTCGGGTTCGGTATGAAGTTTTTGAACAAAATGACAATGCCAATAAAGTCTTTTTTTAAAAGAATAAAGATCTTTTTTATTTTCTAATTTGGGAAGTGAATCATTTAATTTTTGATAGACTTGTCTGATTGAGATAGAGCCATATGTAAAATGTGGCGATAATCTCGAGCAACTATTTTCTGAGAGGCTAGGGCTCGACATTTTTACTCTGTAATTTTCACATCTTTCATTTAAAAAGCTTTCAAGAAGTTCTTTTGCAACTGATGTTCCACCTATTTGGATATGCTCTAGATAAGTAAACTTACTTTTAATTTTATTTTTATGTTCATTAAAGTTAATAAGATTTGTTTCAGCTGTATTTTTATTTACTTTAGGCGCATCTATTAAATTACTATGCATGATATGATTCCAATTTTTGGACCATGTATCTCTATCAAAATTAGTTAGTTGCAATCCAAAATCATCATATACTTTCAGCCTGTCTCCAAAGTCTTGTTTGAATTTCTCAAATCCTTTTCTAAAATAATCAATATCTGTACAGTGATTGATGTGTATAAAGTAATCATTGAGATTTGTTTTTATCCATTTTTTTAGATCATCAAATGAACCTTCAAATATATTTATTTTTGAGCCAATTGTCTTGAGGTTATCATCTAACTCCTGAAGACAATCATATGAGAATTTTAACTGTCTGGCAGACCTACCATTAGCTTCCCAATAATTTTCATCATATAAATGAATGACAATATAATTTGAATTTAAAGAACCATAATATAGTGCTGCATTATCATGCAACCTCAAGTTTCTGTTTAAAACAACTATATCAATCATTTTAAAAATAAATTAATTTGAATAATTTCTGACTTATATTTCTTCGTTTAAGTTTGACTTATATGTTTCGGTCAAGAGCATCACAGAAATTAATGTAAGCATTGAAGCAAAGGCAATATATGCCGACACCCAAACAATATCAAAGTCAGTCCATAACTTTACAGCTATTGTTGGTGCAAATGCTCCTCCAATGATCGCACCAAATTGATAACCTAATGTTGCACCAGAATATCTTACTTCAGTACTAAAAAGCTCGGTAAAAAAGGCTGCTTGAGGGCCATACATCATTGCTAAAAATATTAGCCCAAAGGTTAATGCAAGGACTATTAGCCAGAAATTTCCAGTATCGACTAAAGGAAAAATTGCAAAAGCCCAAATCCCAGAAAGGATTGCTCCTAGCATAAATATTCCTTTTCTACCGTTTCTATCAGAATATGAAGAGAACATAAATTGAAGCGGTACCATAATGGCACAGCCAATAAGAACAGCAGTTAACATGTCATCTCTTTCCATATTTGCACTTGAAACTCCATAAGCAAGCATAAATGCAATCAAAATGTAGAAGGTTACTTGAACTGATAAAAAAGCACCTGCAGCAAGCATGATTCTTTTTGGATATCTTCTTATTGCTTCAACGACAGGAGAACTTTTTACTTTTTCATTTGAGCTATTATCTGAATTTGTTGCTAGTGCTTTAAATGCTTTAGTATCTTCAAGATTAAGTTGTATATACATGCTTATCAGAATGAGAACGGCACTTGCTAAGAAAGGTATTCTCCATCCCCATGTATTAAAAAATTCTTCAGACACTAGAGCGCTTGTAACAATTAATGCTAAGTTGGCTAAGATTACACCAATTGGAGCGCCAGCCTGTGCAAAGGCACCATAGTATCCTCTTTGATTTGAGGGAGCACTCTCGGTAACCAACAACATCGCTCCTCCCCATTGACCGCCAATTGCAAGACCTTGAGCAAATCTCAAAAGTGTAAGGAGAATAGGGGCCGTAACTCCAATCATTGCATAGGTTGGTAATAATCCTATTAAAGTTGAAGATATACCCATTAACATCAAAGCTGCAATAAGAGTTTTTTTTCTTCCAACCCTATCACCAAAGTGTCCAAAAATTATTCCACCAATTGGTCTTGCTATAAAACCCGCAGCAAACGTTAATAAAGATAGAATTAAAGCTGTTGTTTCAGGCACTTCACCAAAAAAAGCAGTTGGAAAAATTAAAGCTGCTGCAGCCCCATAGAGAAAGAAGTCATACCACTCAATACTAGTTCCAGCTAGAGCTGTCAGAGCAACCTTTCGCATGTCCGATGTTTTTTGATTACTTTCAGAATTTGTCATATAAATTAATATTATATTAATTGAAAATTTAATCCATTGGATATGCAATTATATCCATAGGCTTAAGATCATTTCTTAAATTGCTAAAGTTTTTATAATAGAGTTTGAAACCTTCATCTTCAAAAAGCCAAATATTTGAAACTCGAGCTTGGTAATTATTATTTACTTTTCCATTAGAATATTTATAACTCCCACTCAGATAATAAAGAGTTAAATAAACAGTATCAGACAGCTTGATAATTTTAATGTTTGAAGGAGTAACATTTGATTCAACTTTAGAGTAGTAGTCAAGCACTGATTTAAAGTCAGGCGGTGGGTCCATATAAAAATGATTTTCAGATGATGAACCAGTAATAGCTCCAATCTTGCTCTCATAGAAAAAGATAGCCTCATAATTTCTTTCATTTCTTGCTTCCCAAAATTTTATAAGGGTTTCTTTTAAAGCTTCCTCATTATTGTCAGAGAATGAATTTAAACTAAATAAACAAATCAAGAAAAGAAATCTGATCATACATATGCGCTTGAAGATGTCATTATTTTGGCTGTGACTTCCATTACTTTTTTTGTAGGCGATTCTAATTCTTCAGCGCCTGACTCATTTGCTTGCCCAGCATGAAGATCTTCATCAGCTTGCATGGTCTTTAATATCTCAATAGTCTCTTTGTCTTTTTCTGAAATTTTATCTAAGTGTTTTTGAAGATGTATAACTACCTGTTTTTCTGTTTCTTCAACAAATCCAAGACTTGTCTTTTCTCCCATAGATCCGAAAATAGCTCCAATGGCAAATGACCCAGCATACCAAAGGGGGTTTAAAATTGAACTATTACCACCAAGCTCGTCAAGCCTTTTTTTACACCAAATCAAATGATCTGTTTCTTCTTCACCAGCATGAATTAAATGCTCTTTTATTTTTGGATCTTTGCATACAAAAGCTTGTCCACGATAAAGTGCTTGTGCAGCAACTTCTCCAGCATGATTTATCCTCATCATTTGAATAGATAAATCTTTTTCTTTTTTTGAAAGCTCTTCAGTATTTTTTTCTTTTGGAGCAGGCGGGTACTCTCTGTCAGTTCCTGTTTTTTTGTCTGATAGAGTCCTTAAAGCTATATCAAGCTCATTAACAATATTATTTAAAATGCTCATTTAATTCCTTTGAATCCAATGTCTTTTCTGAAAAATGCACCGTCAAATTCGACATTATTTACGAGATTATATGCGTTTTTTTGTGCATCTTTCAAATCGTTCCCTAGTGCTGTTGCACAAAAAACCCTACCTCCACTTGTAAGTATTGTTTCATTTTCATATTTTGTTCCTGCATGAAACAACTTTGAATCTTTGATGTTATTTTCTTTTAAAGAAATTTTTTTATTGGATTCATAGTCTTCAGGATAGCCTTCAGAGGCAATTACAACTCCACATGAGTGTTTTTCAGTCCACTGAATTGAATATGTATCCAATTCATCATCAATAGCTGCTTTGCAAAGTTCAACCAAACTCGAATTGAGCCTTAATAAAATAGGTTGAGTTTCTGGATCACCAAATCTGCAATTAAATTCAAGAACCTTAATCTCATTATCTTTAATCATCAGCCCTGCATAAAGAAATCCTAAGTAAGGTGAGCCCTCATTAATTAAGCCATTCATGGTCGGATACATAACCTCATTAAGAATCTTTTTATGGATTTCTTCAGTTACAATTGGTGCTGGAGAATAAGCGCCCATTCCTCCGGTATTTAAACCGACATCACCATCTCCAACAGCTTTATGATCTTGGCTTGTTGCCAAAGGAATTATCTTATCTTTACTTACTACAGCAATAAATGATGCTTCCTCACCTTCTAAAAATTCTTCGATTACTACTCGATTACCAGCAGTTCCAAAGGCCTTATCATTAAAAATGCTATCAAGTGCTTTTATTGCTTCTTCAGAGTTTTGACAAATTATTACGCCCTTACCAGCTGCCAAACCGTCAGCTTTAACGACTGTTGGAAAAGAAATCTCATTTAGATATTCTAATGAGCTTTCAAAGTTGTCGAACGATTTGTATTTGGCTGTTGGAATGTTGTACTTTACGAAGAAATCTTTAGAAAAGGTTTTTGAACCCTCTAATTGAGCTGCATTTTTAGATGGACCGAAAGTTTTAATATTTTTATTCTGTAAAAAATCAGTCAAACCATCAACAAGTGGTTGTTCTGGACCAATAATGACAAGCTCTACTTTTTCTTCTGAACAAAATTTTTCTATTGAGCTAAATTCATTTAAGTTAAGTTCAACATTGCTTACTTTATCCTCTAAATAGGTTCCTGCGTTACCAGGACAGACAAAAACATGTTTTACGATATCATCTTGAGCACATTTCCAGGCCAAAGCATGTTCTCTTCCACCTGAACCAATTATGAGAACTTTCATTAGTGTCGAAAATGCCTCATTCCAGTAAACATCATTGCAATGTTGTGTTCATTTGCTGCATCTATTACTTCATCATCTTTTATAGATCCACCTGGTTGAATAATTGCAGCAATTCCGCTTGAGGCTGCTTTATCTATTCCATCTCTGAATGGAAAAAATGCATCCGATGCCATTACAGCATTTTTTACTTCCAATCCCTCTTCTTTGGCTTTTAAGTTGGCAATTTCTGCACTAATCACTCTGCTCATTTGACCAGCCCCTATACCGATAGTTTGTTTGTTCTTTACATAAACGATGGCATTACTTTTTACAAATTTAGCCACTTTCCATGCAAATAAAAGATCATCAAGCTCGTCGTCTGATGGTTTTCTTTCGGTAACACATTTAAGTTGGTTAGCATCTAACTTTTTTGTATCATCATCTTGGATCAAAATACCTCCAGAGACTTTCTTAATTGTTCCTGGATAAGGATTATCTTGATCTAAATCAACTCTAAGGACTCTTATATTTTTTTTAGAAGAAAACTCTTTAATCGCATCCTTTTCATAATCTGGAGCTATTACCAATTCAACAAATTGTCTTTGATTTATTTCTTTTGCTGTTTCTTTATCTAATTTTTTATTGAAAGCAATGATTCCTCCAAACGCAGAGGTTGGATCTGTTTTAAAAGAAAGGTCATAAGCTTCATTGATTGATTTTGCCTCAGCAACACCACATGGATTGGCATGCTTTACAATAACACAAGCAGGATTACTAAATTCTCTAACACATTCCCAAGCAGCATCAGCATCTACGATATTATTATATGAAAGCTCTTTTCCTTGAATAATTTCAGCATTAGCAATATTTTTGTTTTTTAAATTATCAAAAGTAAAAAGGATTGCATTTTGATGTGGGTTTTCACCATACCTAAGATTAGCATTACTTGAGAAATTATAGGAATGTATATCTTTAGTCTCTCCTTTGAGGTAATCAGATATCGATTTATTGTAATTTGTCATTAAGGCAAATACTTTTTGAGAGAGACTCTTACGAGTTTCATATGAAATGCCATCATTTTCATTCCACTCCCTAATAACATGACTATAGTCATTTGGATTGCATACTACGACGACATCTTTAAAATTTTTAGCAGCAGCTCGGATCATTGTAGGGCCACCTATGTCAATATTTTCTATCGCATCCTCAAAAGAAGAACCTTTTTTTATAGTTTCTGTAAATGGATATAAATTAACAATTACCAAATCAATGGTTTCATATCCTCTCTCTTCAAGCACCTTCATATCAGATTCTCTTCTAGCCAAAATGCCTGCATGAATCTTTGGATGAAGAGTTTTAACTCTTCCATCCATCATTTCTTCAAATTCAGTAAACTCAGAAACTTCTATAACCTTATCCGTAATTTCTTTAATTGCTTTATAAGTTCCACCAGTTGAAAGAATCTTCACATCTTTTTTTATCAAAAAGGATACAATTTCTTCGAGATTTGTTTTATCAGATAAACTTATCAGGGCTGTTTTTGGATTAACAATATTCATTGCTACTCGATTTTATATTTTTTGAGTTTTGTTCTAAGAGTTGTTCTGTTTATTCCTAAAATCTTTGCAGCTTTTGATTGATTATTATTCGAAAATTTCATAACTGATCTCAAAAGAGGTGGCTCAACTTCATTCAAAACAAGTTGGTATACATCAATTGGAGTATTTTTTTGATCAAGCTGCTTAAAATATCTAGACATTGCTTTTCTAACCTCATCTTTTAGAGGTTTTTTAGAGTAGCTATCAAAAGATTTTTTGTTATTTTTCAAAATAATTTATTTTTTGTAAAGAAGATTAAGTTTACAGTTGTTTAAAAATTGCTCAATAGTTTTTTAAAGATTAATAAATGTTTTTTTATCTTTATCAATTGAGAAATTTTTGAATTCTCCATCTTCAATAGTAATTTTTACAATTGAAGTGTAGTCAGGATAAAAATATAAGAGCTTGGTTTCTGAATTTAACTCACTTAATAATGCATTTATCACCATAAAATGAGTAAAAACAACACTATCTTCTGAGAATGTTATTGTTTTAGAAATTATATTATCTTTCCACTTAGCAATATTCTCTGGCAAATCACTCTTATTCATTTGAAGGATATTCTTTAACCATTCTTGTTTATTCTCAGGCTCAATATTTGGTGATGGTATTTCTGTGAATATATTTTCTATTATTAGCTCTTTTTTAAATTTTTTTGCCAGTGGTCTTGCTGTTTCTACTGCTCTTAGTTTTGGACTTGAAATAAAAGAATAATCATCAAGCTGTTTAAGTTCAGGACTATTAATTAATTTTTTTGATTGAGCTATACCAGTATCGCTAAGACCAGGATCATGATGATCGCCCCAAGAGCTAGAAGCCTCAGCATGCCTTATAAATATAACTTCAATAGATGCCATTTATTAATTCGCAATAGCTATAATAATAATATGAGAATTCATAGAGTATATTGTAAATCTGTATCAGGACCTAATATGAAATTTGCTTTAGATAATATACAGTCGCATCACTTAATTAAAGCTCTTCGTTTAAAAGAGGGAAGAGTTGTTGAAGTATTTGATGGAAACGGTAGCTCAGCATCATGTGAAATAGTCTTATTAAATAATAACAAGTGTGAGCTGAAAAGAATTTCTGATGTTAATAAAGATTATGAACCACATCGAACCCTAACAAACATAATTCCATTCATTAAAACAAATAATTTTAATTATATGATTCAAAAGTTATCTGAAATTGGAGTAAATAAATTCATAATCTACAAACCTGAACTTTGCGATCAAAGTATTGCGAAAAAGGATTTAGAAAAGATAATTCAAAAATCTAAAGATATAATTATTAATGTTTGCAAGCAGAGTGGAAATAATTTCTTGCCACAAATTATTCATACCAGAAACTTAGATGAGGCTATTAATTTGATTGAAGATGACAACAACAAATATGTATTTGATACGGATGCAGAAAAATACTTTTCTTTCGAAGAGTTGGGCTCTACTTCTTCTATAACAACTATTACAGGACCAGAGTCAGGTTTCTCAGAAAAAGAATTAGACTCTATCAAGAAAAATAATATTGAAATTAGATATTTGGGTGAAAATATTCTCAAAGCAGAAACGGCTCCAATTTTTGTTTCTTCTATTGTAAAAAACCATTTTGGTAAAATTTAACCATGACTAAGAAAGTACTATTCATAACAGATACATTTGAAAATTTAAATTTCAAAAAAGATACTTCGATCCTTATGATCGAAGAAGCTCTTAAAAAAGAAATGAATGTTTTTCAGTGTGAAATAAACGATTTATTCGTAGATAACAATGATGTTTTAGTAAATTGCAGAGAGATAAACTCTTTAAGTGAAGATATTGATACAGAAGTTAAAAAAATTGATATTGACCTTAAAGATTTTAAATATTGTTTTATGAGAAAGGATCCTCCTGTTGATGAAGATTATAATAATGCTCTTCATTTACTTGATTTAGCTAAACATAATGGCGCAGTTATCCATAACAATCCATGCGCATTAAAGAAATTTAATGAAAAAGTTTTTGCAACATATTTTCCTGAATTTATACCAAAAACACTCATTTCATCTAGCATTAACAAAATAAGAGCTTTTTTTGATTCGCATAAGAAAATAATTATTAAACCTCTAGATGGAATGGGAGGTACTTCAATATATAAAGTAGATGATTTAAACGAAGATAATTTAAAGATAATAAAAGCCATGACAAATTCTGAAAAAACACAGATTATTTGCCAGAGTTTTATTGAGGATGTTTATGAAGGAGATTACAGAATTCTAATAATTAATGGTAAGCCATTTCCAAAAACACTTGCAAGGATACCAAAAGATGGAGATTTCAAGGGAAATCTTGCTGCAGGAGGGAAAGGAGTCGCTAAAGATATAACAGAAAATCAGAAGAAGATTGCCGAGGCAATTGCACCAATATTAGTTAAAAATGAAATTAGTTTTGCTGGAATAGATATAGTTGGAAAATATTTAACTGAAATTAATATTACAAGCCCAACTTGTGCGAGGGAAATTCTTGATCAAACACAGATGAATCCAATAGAAGAATACTTTAAAGGCCTATGAGTATTTTTTCCTCGACAGAAACTATCAGTAAACGTTCTTTAACTTTTAATAAATCTTTTATAATTTCGCTTTTAATACATCTATTATTGATTTTTGGTATTTCAATTACCACATACTATAAATTGCCAATTTTTAAAGAATCTCCAATAATTAACGTTAAGTTCGCTAATTCTAATCAAGATTTAATTACTAAAACTAATTTGGATGATTCATTTAGTTCAGATTTAGATTTATCAATCTCTCAGAATGGAAACATAAGCTCATCAAAGAAAACATTACAACCATATAAAGTAAAAAAGCTTCAGGCAAATTCTGTTGTTAATACTGAGGAGGCTGTATATTTAAATTTATGGCAAAGGCAAATAGAAACTAATGGAGACAATATAATTTCAGAGAGTAAAAGTTTCTTGGATGGCAGGGTGCAGATTATGGCTACTATAGATGTTTATGGCAATTTAGTTAAATCAGAAATTCTTATTTCATCAGGGGATAAAGCAATTGATGAAATGGCTATTAATATTTTAAAAGAGTCAGCTCCTTTTGCTCCTTTTAATGAAACAATGTCTAACGAATATAGCGTTCTTGAAATAGTTCGTGACTGGAATTTTTCGATTAATTAAATGCAAATAGTCGCTTTTGATTATGGTGAGAAAAAAATAGGCGTTGCTGTTGGACAAACTGAAACTAACACTTCTTCACCATTACAAATAATTTTTAATAATAATTATCAAGTTAATTGGAATGAGATTATTGTTTTGTTAGATGAATGGAAGCCTGAACTCATTATTATTGGTAAGCCACTAAATATGGATGGCACTGATAGTGAAATAATGAAAAAAGTTGAGAAGTTCGTTAAACATTTAAAAACTATTTATGATGCACAATATGAATATATTGATGAAAGATTAACCACATTCGAGGCTAAAGAAATTCTCGTTGAAAATAAATCTGATATCGTAGATGCTAATGCAGCAAAAATATTAATTGATAATTGGTTTAATAAAGAATTATAAGTATGTCTATTCCTTCAACATTTATAGATCGTTTATTGTCTTCAATAAACATAGTTGATGTCATTGGAAGAAGATTAACTCTCGAGAGAAAAGGTGGTGCTTATTGGGCCAAGTGTCCTTTTCATGGCTCTGGTGAGGAAAGAACAGCTTCCTTTAAGGTATATGAGGAAACAGGTACCTATCATTGCTTTGGATGTAAAGAGTCAGGAAATGCAATTCATTTTTTAAGAAAACATGATGGCTTGGATTTTTTAGAAGCTGTTGAAACACTTGCAACTCAGATTGGAATGGAGATACCAAAGCAGGAGGCACCTGTAGATACTTCTAATGCTACAAAGATTAACAATCGTGCATCTCAGGTATTTTACGAACAACTTAAATCAGATCAGGGGAAGAAAACAATCAAATACTTAAAGGAAAGAGGAATATCCGGAGAAACAGCAAAATTTTTTCAATTAGGCTATTCATCTAATAAGAAACCTACACTTTATGAAAATCTTAAAAATGAATTCAAGGAAATAGATTTGGATGAATCAGGACTATTTGGTAAAAACGACGACGGCGAATATTACGATAGATTTAGAGACAGACTTATGTTTCCAATTAGAAACATTAAAGGAGAGTGCATCGCATTTGGAGGAAGGCTGTTATCAGACAAAAAAGATCAGGCTAAATATCTTAATTCACCTGAAACAAAAACATATAAGAAAAAATATGAACTATACGGTTTATATGAAATAAGAGAGATTAACAAAAGACCTGAATCTATATTTCTTGTTGAAGGATATATGGATGTCATTGGGTTATTTCAACATGGTATAAAAAATGCTGTTGCCTCGTCAGGGACAGCTTTTACCCAAGAGCAACTAAGAAAAATTTTAAGTTACACAAATACTATTTATATTGTTTTTGATGGCGATGAAGCAGGATATAAAGCCTCTTGGAGGGCGGTTGAAAACGCATTACCACTTTTAAGAGAGGATACTAGAATTAGTTTTATTTTTTTAGAGCCGAATGAAGATCCAGACAGTTATGTGAGTAGTAATGGAAAAGATGCTTTCTTAAATTTAGCAAAAGAAGCTAAATCATTTTCTGATTTCTTTTTTGATTATGTTAAAGATCAGGATGATTTATCGACACTAGAAGGGAGATCGATGGTAGCAAAATTTGCATTACCTTTAGTGAATAAAATTTCAAATGATACTTTAAAAGAAGCATATATTAATGAAGTATCAAAAATATGTGATCTTGATTTCTCAAAATTAATTCAAGGAGAATCAAAGTCTAAAAAAGTTTCTCCTGCAAAAAAAGAAGAAGTGAAGGAATCAACAAACACAGTTTTGAGGAAATCTGTGTTGGGAATCTTTACGGCGCTTATACAACATCCAAAATTATCTTCAATTAATGAGTTTTCATTAATCACTCATGACTCAAAATTTAATTTTATTAATGATATTAAAAACTTATATCAAGACTCTCGAGATTCAAATCCATCAATTATTTTTGAGAAGATAGAATCAGAAAGAATTAAGAATATTTTTGGTGAGGCTTTAGTATCAGAAGTTAAATTATCGGAGGAGGACGCCACCTCGATGATTAAAGATTGTCTTAAAATAATCTCTCAAACAAACTCTGAAAGAGAAGAAATTTTAAAAGAAAAGTATAATATGCAAGAGCTAACATCTGCAGAAAAAAGAGAATTACAACAAATTATTCTAAAAAAAGATAAAATGTCGCAGGATGAAGAAGCTTTGATAAAAAATTTAAGCTCTATTTAGATTGATTTTTGGTAATCAATCCTTAAATAAAGGGGACAAAAGAGGATTTTTCTGTGGATAAATTAAATCAAAAAGGCTCAAAGATCGCTGAGCTTATCGAAAAAGGAAGAGAACAAGGTTATCTTACATATTCAGATGTTAATGACCATCTTCCTGATGATATATCTGATCCTGATCAAGTAGATGAAATCATTGGAATGATTAATGATTTAGGTCTGCAAGTGCATGAAACAGCACCCGATGCTGATACATTAATGTTAGCAGAATCTGAAGATTCCGATGATATTGCTCTCGAACAAGCAGCAGAAGCTTTAGCAGCTGTAGAAAATGAAACTGGAAGAACAACTGACCCGGTTAGAATGTATATGAGAGAGATGGGAACAGTTGATCTTCTTACTAGAGAAGGCGAAATTGAAATCGCTAAAAGAATAGAAGAAGGAATGAGAGATCTTCTCAATGCAAGCGTAATTTATCCAAAAACAGTTGAGTATGTTTTACATTATTTCCAACTTGTAAAGGATGGTGAAAAGAAAATAAATGATTTTCTAACAGGATTCCTTGAAGAGATGGAAGAAGTTCCATCAGCAGGACCTGGAAGTCAAAGAGCTAAAGAAGAAGCCGAAGCTGCTGAGTCATCTGATGAGGAAGGATCATCGGGACCAGATATGAAAGAGGTCCAAAAAAGAATGACCAGCCTGAAGCGTCAATTTAATAAGACAACAAAAGTTATTGATAAAAAAGGAAGACATTCTAAAGAAGCTAATGCTGAATTTAAAAAACTTGGTGAAATTTTTCAGTTTTTAAAATTTAGTCCGAGAATGTTTGAGGATATAGCTGCAATTGCTAGACATGGACTTAATAGCATCAGAGAAAAAGAGAAGTTTATTCAAAATCAATTAGTAAAAAATGCTCGCATACCTAGAAAAGATTTTCTAGCTCTATACCCAGACAATCTTACTAAAGTTAGATGGGTAGATAGCTTGATGAAAGAAAAGAAATATAAAAAAGATCTTCTAGAAAAAGTAAAACAAGATGTAGTTATTGCTCAAAAAGATATATTAGAAATTGAGAATAAAGTTGGCCTTGGTATTAAAGAAATTAAAGAAATTAATAGAAACATGTCTATGGGCGAGACAAAAATGAGAAGAGCTAAAAAAGATATGGTTGAAGCTAACTTGAGGCTAGTAATATCAATCGCAAAAAAATATACCAATAGAGGACTGCAGTTCTTAGATTTAATTCAAGAGGGCAATATTGGACTTATGAAAGCAGTTGATAAATTTGAATATAGAAGGGGTTATAAGTTTTCTACATATGCAACTTGGTGGATTAGACAAGCTATTACAAGATCAATTGCTGATCAGGCCAGAACCATAAGAATCCCAGTACATATGATTGAAACAATTAACAAACTTAATAGAGTTTCTCGTCAAATGATGCAAGATATGGGAAGAGAGCCAACTCCTGAAGAGTTGAGTAAAGAGCTTGATATGCCTGAGGACAAGGTAAGAAAAGTTCTTAAAATTGCTAAAGAACCAATTTCAACTGAAACACCAATTGGAGATGATGAAGATTCAAGTCTAGGTGATTTCATTGAAGATACAGTTATTGAATCTCCATTAGAAAATGCTACTGAGGAAAGTTTACACTTTGCTACTGATGATGTGCTTGCATCGCTAACAGCAAGAGAAGCAAAAGTTTTAAGAATGAGATTTGGTATTGGCATGAATACTGATCACACTCTTGAAGAAGTTGGTAAGCAATTTGATGTTACAAGAGAGAGAATCAGACAAATTGAAGCAAAAGCTTTGAGAAAGTTAAGACATCCTAGTAGATCGAGTCACCTTAAAAGCTTCTTAGACGAATAATTTATTTCCAGTTTCCTTTTCTTCCAGAGAGATCCCAATGAATTCTACTCCACATCAGTTGAATTCTTCTTTTAACATATCTTTTAGCAAAAAAACTTGAGTAGTTTGGAAGAGGAATAAATGCTTGTGAGCCCAAACCGTCAATGATTTTAATAATGATTTTTTCGTTTCGCTGACCAATAACAAGATTATGGGGTATAAGATTTTTGGTAAGTATTAAATGTTTTTCTAGCCAAGTTTGAAACTCTTCTATAGCTAATTTTATTTCCTCAGTAATACCTTCCCTAAAAAGATATGTTTCAAGTGTTTCAGCAATTTCTCCATTATTTGTAATTAACTCAGTCTCAGAAGCCATGCCAATATTTGTTTCTGTCATACCATGCCATTTCGCTAAATGTGTCCACATATCAGGATTATCTTTTTTGAGTGCCTTTTGATTATATGCTTCTTGTTCTCTCAGATTATCATCAAAGCTTTCTAGAGATCTAAATCTTTTATACCAAGACTTATTTTTTTTAATTTTTTCAAGCAACCCTGGATGAATTACTTTTAGACATCTATTGGGATTATTAGGATGTACAAAACACATTCGATTGCCGCCTTCTGCGAAAGGGGTTATATCATCCAGATTAATCATAATAAGATAATAACCTATTCGTTTTATTTGAAAAGTTTAAGGCTTCCTTAATATGTTAATTCTTATATAATTACACGCTCTTTTGTTCTTTAGAACATTGGGCCTGTAGCTCAGTTGGTTAGAGCAGTGGACTCATAATCCATTGGTCGGAGGTTCGAGTCCTCCCGGGCCCACCACTAATTATTTAATCGAGTCATTTGCTCCATTCGTTTGATTAACTCTTTACGAAGTGACTTAACGGCATACGGCTTTAGTGTTTTCCATTTTCTACATTCACCTCTAGTCCTTCCGCATCCAATGCACCAACCTTTTGGACCTGAAAACTCACAAATGTCAATACATGGACTTTTTTGACGCTTCATATAACTATCAATACATTAAGAAATTAAGTTGAATTTAGAAATATTAGGTGACATATTACTTCTGTTTCAGAAAGATTATCAATAACTGATTGTATAGACATCATTACCATATAATCGGATGTTTAAATTAACCAATTAATTACATTTTTTATCATGTTTTAACTTTCCAAGAAACAATCTGACCCTTAGCATTTCCAGCTGCAATAACTTTTGAATCCTTTTTCCAAGCAATAGAGCTTACATGATCACTCATTCGCGATGTACCTATAGAACCACCATGACCATCACTCATTAATCCCCAAATTGCGATTGATCCATCCCTTGCTCCTGATGCAAGCCGATTTCCATGAGGGGCAAAAGAAAGCATAGAAACAAACGATTCATGACACTCAAGTTGTCCTGGAGTCGTGCCTTCTGGACCATTATTTTCAAAGCTCCAAACGGTTATGATTTCGGAACCACCTGTCGCAAGCAGTTTGCCAGAAGAATTAAAAGCAAGATTTCTTGGTTTGCCAGGATATCCAGACATCATGGAATCTTTTCCAGTCGACCGACGCCAAAAGTGCACCGTATTGTCTTGACTACCGCAAGCAACAATATCTCCATCAGCGCTAAGTTCCATTGAAATAAGTGAACCTTTCCATTCAAGTGATTGCTTTATCTTATTTCGTATAACGTCATGAAATGCTACTTTACCGTAACAGGCAGTCGCTAGCTCATCATTTCTTGACCATGCCAATGCACTGATAGTGCTCGAATGTTGCTCAGATCTCCATTTTTCTTGACCTTTATAGTCAAAAACATGAACATTTTTAGAAATTGATGCAGCCAAAGATATGCCATCTTGTGACCATTCGAGATGCTCAACCCAGCCTTTCTCAAGCTGAATTGTTTCAATCACTGCGCCCCCAGCAGTTTCTCTAATTAATATACATCCATCCTGACCAGACGTTGCAAATAATTTACCATTAGGATTTACACTGATTGCAAGTAAATTTCCATCATGAGTTTTACTTTTGTGCCATAGAATATTTCCTGTTTCACCTTCTAGGGCACTCACTCCTCCTGCAACATTGCCGACAAGTAATATATTTCCTTCATCAGCCCATTCACATCCAATTACGTAGTCTTCAACTTCTGCATTCCAGTTGTTACGTAAAACACCTTTTGATTCAATTAAATTTATACTAGACATTTATCGAAATCATTTTGTATCGCTTCTTCATCAAGGTTACGACCAATAAATACAATTTGGTTTCGACGCTCGTCCTCAGCCCACTCTCTTTCAGGCTGAGAATCAAACAGCATATGTACGCCCTGAAAAACAAAACGCCTCGGATCATCAGCTATACTAATAAAACCTTTCATTCGAAATATGTCCACACCTTTTTCAGCAAGAAGTTTACTCAGCCATGCATTCATCTTTTCAATATCAACATCTCCTTTTCTTTCAATTGCAAATGATCCAACTTCATCGTCGTGTTCATGTTGAGCTACCCAAGTTCGTTCAAACGTTACAGGCACCTCTATGTTTTTCTTCTCGGAATCCGTTGAGAATAATTTAATATCAAATTCTTCAGCAGTATGTTGAGTAAAAAGCCCAAGATTACAATTCTTATCAATATCAAGCAAAAATGATTTTTGTCCATCAGACATTAATTGCAAATCAATATGTTTTTCGAAAGATATTGCTCCATCAGGAGATAATTCTTCAGCATCTTCTGCATAAAGCCTTACACATTTCTCGGCACCATCTTTCAGATCTTCCTCACTATATTCTTGATCAATTAATGCTACTAATGACATATTTGGATCAGGACCTTCCTCAAGGGTAAGTTTGTATTGGCCTTTTTCAACTTTGTAAACCCCAGTCCACTCAAAAGGATATTCAGGTTCTAGGAAAGTTGGACGATTTTGCAGAACCTGGTCGAGATCAAATGCACCAAGGTTAAGAACTGTATCCACAGGAACATTTGCATTTTCACTTCGTAATATCCTTGCCATACTGTTCATTCCTCTGAGTCTAGATTCAAGTCTATCAACGGACTCATCATTAACTAGGTCTGTTTTGTTAAGGACTAAAACATCTGCAAATGCGACTTGCTCAGTACTTTCATCGCTTCTTCCAAGTTGTTGATCGATATGCGCAGCGTCCACAAGAGTAACAATTCCGTCAAGAGTAAATTCATTTTGAATTTCATCATCCATAAAAAAAGTTTGGGCTACAGGACCTGGATCAGCTAAACCAGTAGTTTCAACTAAAACATAATCAAATTTGTCACGTCTTTTCATTAGATTTCCTAGTACCCTAATTAGATCTCCCCTTACTGTGCAACAAATACATCCATTAGACATCTCAAAGACTTCTTCATCAGCATTAATTACTAATCCTTGATCAATACCAACCTCACCAAACTCATTTTCAATAACCGCAATTCGTCTCCCGTGTTCTTCGGTTAGAATGCGGTTAAGTAATGTTGTTTTACCAGAGCCCAAAAAACCTGTGAGGATCGTTACAGGCACTTTGTTTAAATTATTCATGAAATTTCTCCTAATTTTTTTTTATCATTATTTATAATTTTTTTGCGAATTAAAAGCTTCTATTAAAGACTTTACATTATGACTCATCATTTCTAAGTAAGTTCCCGCTGGACCATCAATCTTACTTAATGAATCGGAATATAGTACACCGCCAATTGGTATTCCTGATTCTAAAGAAATTGCTTTAAGCAATTTAGGATTATTAATATTCTCCAAAAATAATGCCGTAACTTTTTTTTCTTTAATTTGGTTAATTATATCAGCCACATCCTCTGCAGAAGCTTCTGCATCTAAGCTTAAACCTAGAGGTGCTAAAAATTGAATATTGAATTCACGTCCTAGGTAACCAAATGCATCATGGCTTGTTATCACAATTCTTTTGTGGATCGGAATGTGTCTTAATTGATCATTGAGATTTATTTCTAATTCAGATAGTTTTTTTAGATAATCATCTCTTCGAAGAACAAAATATTTTTCATGTTCAGGCATCAAATTGATTAATTCTCCAGAAATGTTGTCTATGTATATGCGAATATTTTTAAAGCTTTGCCAGGCATGTGGGTCTATTTCATTTGATTGATTGAGCAAATTAATACCATCACTTGCAATTAAATAATTATTCTCTTTACCTGAATCTTTAATTAATCGAAATATCCAACCCTCAAAACCTAATCCATTAAAAATAACTAGATCTGCATTTGAAATGGCGATCGAATCAGATGGTTTTGGCGAATAAATATGAGCATCGCTATTTCTTGGTACCAAGTTAGTTACACTGACACGACTTCCTCCCAACTCTGATACTAAATTTTCTAATATAGTAAAACTTGTGACTATCTCAAATGACCTGTCTTCTTCAGCAAAAATTGGAAATCCATTTAATAGTATTAATATTACCAACTGAAGGGATCTTAATTTAAGCATTAGATCTAACCTTCAAGATGGCGCAACGGTAAAAATCTTCTTACATATCCACCATTTGAACCAAAAAGCATTGAGATAATGCACATTGAGCCAATTGAAATAATTATTGCTGGGCCTGATGGCAAATCAAAATAAAATGAAACCAATAAACCAATATAACAACCTGAGATGCCAATAATTAACGAAATAATAATTAAATTATCAAGCGATTTTGCCCAAAATCGTGCTGCTGTGGCTGGAAGAACCATCATTCCAATTGACATTAAGGTGCCTAATGCAAGAAAACCTGCAACTAAATTTATAACCATTAGAAATAAAAAACCATAATGCGCAGCTTCACTAGCAATACCTGAAGACTTCAAAAACGAAGAGTCTACACACTCAATTATTAGGGGGCGATATAAAATAGCTAAAATGAAAATGCTTAACGAGCTAATTATTGCAAGCAGCCAAAGAGTATCATCATCTAAAGCAAGAATGTTACCAAATAGAATATGAAACAAATCTACATTAGCCTCATTCATTGAAATAATAAGAACACCTAAAGCAAGAGAAATTAAATAGAAAGCAGCAAAGCTGGTATCTTCTTTAAGTTGAGATACGCGTGAAACCCATCCTGCTAAAGCAGCAACAATAAGCCCAGCTGTTATACCGCCAATTGCAAGACCTAAAAGTGATAGACCAGAAATCAGGTAAGCAATTGCAGCACCTGGAAGAATGGCATGTGCCATTGCATCACCTGTTAGACTCATTCTTCTGAGTGTCATAAAAATTCCTACTGGAATAGCGCCAAAGCAAATAACAAAACCCCCAATAAATGCTCGCTGCATAAAAGCATAATCTATGAAAGGGTTTATAAAAAAATCTATCATATTATCTGATGCACCAAGCTGAATTTTCATCAAATGCCTCAGAAACCTTTTTGGCATTATCTAGATTTTCTTTTGTTAAAACTGTTTTTGTTAAGCCGAAATCTATACATTCTTTTGCAAGAAGCATAGAACTAGGACAATTATCTTTTACATATTCAAGATCATGAGTAACCATGATTACGGTTCTATTTTTACTTTGCCATTCTTTTATTACCAAAGTTAAATCAATAATTGTTTTTGAATCGATTGCGTTAAATGGTTCGTCCAACAAAATAACTTGTAGATCCTGCAAAAGCACCCTTGCAAATAAACTTCTCTGAAGTTGTCCTCCAGAAAGCGTATTTATTAGA
>CACMFH010000012.1 GCA_902612915.1 uncultured SAR86 cluster bacterium
TAGATCTATCATAGCTTCCTAACATCAAAAGACCAATTTGACTTTCAGCAAGCACTACTAAAATCACCATAGATTCAACTTTTTTATCTTTAAACAAAACTGACATTTTTTCTGAAGAGAATGATCCGCAATGAATAGCCCCTTTATGAAATGAAAGATCGGTTACTTTTTCAAGTTCATCAATCTTCTCATTTTTATAAAATTTAAGTATTGGCTTGTCCACTTTAAAGTCTTTTTTAAAAGCATCTTCGAATACTTTTATAATCTCTTGTTTAGAATTAGATTCTAGAATTTTTAATGTGAGACTCTTTGATTTATTGAATAGATCTTCATTTATGTTCGCTGTTTCAACGAACGAAGATAATAAATTTATAAGATTCTTATGCTCCTCTCTAAGTTTTAATATTTGTCTTTCAAGAATCGATGAGGCAGAACTAGAAGAATGTTTAAATTTCATCTCTCCAACAAGTGACTCTCTGCTTTCAAAGAAATCTAAATTATCAAGTAAGAAAAGTTCAACATCTTTGGGATTTAATTCTTTAGTCACTTATATTTCCTCTATATATAAAACTTGCAGGACCTACCATTAATATACCATTTTTATTTTTTTTAAAGACTAATTCACCACCAATTGACCTTATTTTTAGAAGTTTATCCTTAAGAAAATATGATGCAACGCATAATGCAGCTGATCCACACGACAAGGTTTCACCAACGCCATTTTCATAAGTTCTTATATCAATACTGCTCCCATCCTTTTTAAATATCGACAAATTAATATCGAGTTCCTTAATAATCCCTTCAAGATCTTTATATATTTCATTAAGATTAATTTTTTTAATAGATTTCATTTTTATGCAAAGATGGGTATTTCCAATATTTGAGATAAAGAAATTATTCACTCCTTTATTTTTCAATTTGTTATATAAACTTTTATGCTCAATTTTATCTGGTGGTTCGATATGAACCTGAATCATTTTTTTCGCTTTAGGCTCACAAATAATGTTTTTTGTTTTAGTTTGGAAATTTACTGTACCTATTGGAGCAAAACTATTGTTCCATATATATTTTGCAGCACATCTTATGCCATTAAGGCACATCCCAGCTTCTGATCCATCAGCATTGAAAAATCGTATAAAAAAGTCATGATTAGGTTTTGTTGGAAGATCAATTTTTATTAGCTGATCAAATCCTATTCCTATATTTCTGTCAGAAATTTTTATTATTTTATTTCGAGTAATTTTTAATTCGTTCTCAATAGAATTTATGATAATAAAATCATTACCGTTACCATGCCATTTTTCAAAATTAAGACCCAAGATTTACCTCATGTCTTATCAAGTCTTCGTATGTCTCTCGTTTTCTAACAATTTCAAACTTGTCATCGTCCACTAATATCTCTGGCGGCTTACGTCTAGAATTATAGTTAGATGACATAACATGCCCATATGCACCTGCTGTTTTTATAGCTAAAATACTTCCACCTGATGCAGCCAAGCTATAATTTTTAGCCATTACATCAGATGATTCACATATTGGCCCAACTATTGTCCACTCTTTTGTTGGGACTTTATCATTCTCAACATTTATGATTTGATGCTTTGCATCATATAAGGCCGGCCTTATTAAATCATTCATTCCAGCATCAATAATAAGATAATCATCTTTAACGTACTCTACGCTTGTTAATAAAATCCCAGCATCTCCAGAAACGCTTCTTCCAGGCTCTAAAATAATTTTTTCATTTCTATCACTTAAGATATTCTCAAGATCTTTTATTAAATTTGAGGGAGAAGGAAAGTTTGAGTCAGTATAGGAGATACCTAAACCTCCTCCAACGTCTAGAAATTTAAGCTCAATACCAAGTTTATTAATTTCTTTAGCAAGTTTTTTTATATATTTTGCAGATTCTTCAAAATCACTTAATTCAAATATTTGAGAGCCAATATGGCATGACAAGCCAATAAGGTTTAGCGAACTAGAATTCAAAATATATTTAGATAAATTAATAACCCCCTCTAACAAAACACCAAATTTATCTTTTTTTCTTCCGGTTTTAATATATTCATGTCCACCTGAATCAATTTCAGGATTGAATCTTATTGCAACATCAACAATTTTATTTTCATCAGTAGCTAATTTTTCTATTCTTAACATTTCTGCCTCAGATTCAATGTTAAAAGACAAAATATTTTTTCTTATGCCTTGGATAATTTCTTCGTTGGACTTTGCAATTCCTGTAAATATTATTTTTTTTGGATCTACACCAGCAGCCAAGACTCTCTCCAATTCACCTCCAGAGACGATATCAAAACCACTTCCCTTATCTTTTAACAATCTGAGCACAGAAATATTACTTAGAGACTTAACAGAAAAACAAACCAATCCATCATTTTTTTCGAAGGCATTAGAATAGGAATCAAAATTGTCCAATAAAGTCTTCTTTGAATATACATATGCCGGAGTACCAACCTCTTTAACAATGTCGGTCACAGCAACATTTTCACAAAAAAGAATATTATCTTTGTATATAAAACTACTCATGTATTAAAAATATAATTCTTAGAATATTAGAGGACCCTTTACACCGCACCCATATAAAAGGAATATCACAATTAAACTAAAAATTTTTTTGAAATTCATAAACAGTATTATGAATTTAATTTATTTAAATTGATATAAAAGGTTTTTAGTATTTGTAACTTTCTTCTTTAAAAGGTCCATCTTGAGGAACATTAATATAATCAGCTTGTTCTTTAGTAAGTTGAGTTACTGTTCCCCCAAAACCTTCAACCATGAGACTAGCAACTTCTTCATCAAGTTTCTTAGGCAATACCTCAACGGTTAACATTTCTGCTTTTTTATCAGCATCATTTACATTTGCAAAGCCTTGTTTATATAAATGAATTTGTGCAAGAACTTGGTTGGCAAAAGATCCATCCATAATTCTACTAGGATGCCCTGTTGCATTTCCAAGATTTACTAATCTTCCTTCAGCTAGCAAAATAATATAGTTTTTGCTAGACAAATCAGGAGTTCCGTCTGGAGCTGTATCTCTAAAAACTCTATGAACCTGAGGCTTAATTTCATCCCAGTAGAAGTTTTCTCTCATATAAGCAGTATCAATCTCATTATCAAAATGACCAATATTACATACAACTGCAGTATTTTTTAAAGTGCTTATCATTGCAGAATCACAAACATTTACATTACCAGTGGTAGTTACTATTAGATCCGTATCACCCATTACATCCATATTAATATCCTTAGGATCTCTTGTAACTACACCATTTTTGTAACATGAAACAACTGCAAATCCATCCATGCAAGCCTGCATCGCACAAATTGGATCTGATTCAACGACACTTACTATCATGCCTTCTTGAGCCAAACTTGCAGCCGAACCTTTACCAACATCTCCATAACCAATTACTAAACCTTTCTTACCAGAAAGCAACATATCGGTTCCTCTTTTTTAGAGCATCGTTAAGACTATGTCTGCATCCATATTTATTATCATTTTTTGCTTTTGTAACTGAGTCATTTACATTAATTGCAGGAATTTTTAGCTCGCCTTTTTCTAGCATCTCTTTTAACCTATGCACTCCAGTAGTTGTTTCTTCAGAGACACCATGAATAGTCTCTAACATGTCAGGAAATTTAGCATGCACCATAGCTGTAAGATCACTTCCATCATCAAGAATCATGTTTGCATCCCATGGCTTTCCATCTTTACAAATAGTTTGTTCAATACACCACTCGTACTCCTCTTCAGTTTCACCTTTCCAAGCAAATACAGGAACTCCTTTTGCAGCCATTGCTGCTGCTGCATGATCCTGTGTTGAAAATATGTTACAGGATGACCATCTTAATTCTGCTCCTAGATCGAGCAATGTTTCCATCAAAACAGCAGTTTGAATAGTCATGTGAATGCATCCCATTATTTTTGCGCCAGCCAAAGGCTGCTCATCTCTATATTTATCCCTTAACGCCATCAAGGCCGGCATTTCATTTTCTGCAAGAGATATTTCTCTCCTTCCAAATTCAGCAAGTTTTATATCAGCAACTTTATAATCGTTTTCCATATTAATTTCCTTATTTTTATTTATTGTGAAATTTCTGATGCTTTATCAGTCTTTTCCCATGAAAGATCAATATCAGTCCTTCCAAAATGACCATAAGCCGCTGTTGGAAGATAGATTGGTCTTTTGAGATCAAGCATATTTATAAGGCTTTTAGGCCTTAGATCAAATTTTTCCTCAACTATTTTTTCAATAGCCTCTTTTGATACTTTTTCGCTATTAAATGTATTTACATTAATTGATGTAGGCTTAGCTACTCCAATTGCATATGAAACTTGAATTTCACAATAATCAGCAAGCCCGGCTGCAATAATATTTTTAGCTACATATCTTGCTGCATAGGCTGCTGATCTATCAACTTTTGATGGATCTTTTCCTGAAAATGCACCACCACCATGTCTTGCCATACCGCCATAGGTATCTACAATAATTTTTCTTCCAGTAAGACCGCAATCACCAACTGGACCACCAATTACAAATTTACCTGTTGGATTGATATATATCTTTGTTGAATCTAGTATCCATTCTTGAGGAACAATTGGCTTAATGATATTTTCCATTACTCCTTCTTTAATTTCATCTTGTGTAACATCTTCATCGTGTTGGGTTGAAAGTACAATTGCTGAAAGACCCTCAATTGTCTTTCCGTCATCTGAGTAAATTGCACTTACCTGGCTTTTTGCATCAGGTCTTAGCCATGAAAGCCCATTGCTTTTCATAACTTCTGATTGTTGTCGTACTAGTCTATGAGAAAGATCAATTGGAAGAGGCATAAGTGCTTCAGTTTCAGTACAGGCATAACCAAACATCAGCCCTTGGTCTCCAGCACCTTGTTCTAGGTTTTCGCCTTCTCCTTCGGTAACTCCTTGAGAAATGTCTGGAGATTGTTCAAAAACTAAGTTTGTAAATTCACATGTGTCGCCATTAAAGCCATATTCATCATTATCGTATCCGATATCCTTAATGGTCTGTCTAACTACAGGTTCCAAATCAGGGCTTCCAGTTGAAGTTATTTCACCAGCAATAAATACCATATTATTTTTAATCATAGTCTCGCATGCAACTCTACTATTAGGATCTTCTGCTAAATATGCGTCCAAAACAGCATCTGAAATTTGATCACAGACCTTATCTGGATGTCCTGCCGAAACAGATTCTGAAGTAAATATATAACTCATTTTTCTCTCCCTGAATTTAAACTGTGAAGAATTATTTTATAGAGCGCTTACTAAAAAAGAATTGAGATCACAATATGGCTATTTTATATCAAAAAACATGAAATATTTAAATTATGTCGTTGCTTTTTATTGCAAAAATATTATTATCTTTTTATCTAACGGGGAAAAAATTTGCAGCATACAGTTCCTACTAACGCATTAAGATTTCTATCCATCGATGCTGTTCAAAAAGCTAATTCTGGTCATCCTGGCATGCCTATGGGGATGGCAGAAATAGCAACCTCTTTATGGGGCAAACACTTAAATCACAACCCACTGAATCCTCATTGGTTTGATAGAGATAGATTTGTTCTTTCTAATGGGCACGGTTCGATGCTTTTGTATAGCTTACTTCATCTAACCGGATACGATATATCAATAGACGATCTTAAAGATTTTAGGAAGTTACATTCAAAAACTCCTGGACATCCCGAATACGATATAGATATTGGAATTGAAACAACCACAGGCCCATTAGGCCAAGGCATTGCAAACGCTATTGGCATGGCGGTATCAGAAAAAATAATGGCAGCCGAATTTAATGAAGATGATATTAAACCAATTAATCACTATACATATGCTTTTTTAGGTGATGGTTGTCTTATGGAAGGAATCTCGCATGAGGCATGTTCATTTGCTGGAACACACAAACTAGGAAAACTAATTTGTTTTTACGATCAAAATGGAATTTCAATTGATGGAGAAATTGAAAATTGGTTTACAGATGACTCTATAAAAAGGTTTGATAGCTATGGTTGGCAAACTATATGTGTAGATGGCCATAATATTGAAGAAATCGATAAAGCTATAGTCGATGCAAAAAATGAGACTAATAAACCAACAATGATTTTTTGCAAGACAATAATTGGTTTTGGATCTCCAAATAAGTCAGGAACTGCTGATGTTCATGGAGCAGCATTGGGAGAGGAAGAAGTAATAAAAACCCGAGAAGCTCTTAATTGGGATCATGATGCATTTAAAGTTCCTCAAGAGGCATATGATTTTTGGGATTCAACCAAAAAAGGCTCTGAATTAAATTTGGATTGGGATAATTTGATTAAAACCTACGACGAAAAATATCCTGATAAATCAGTAGAACTTAGAAGAAGAATTAAGGGCGACTTACCTGATGATTTTGAGAATAGTTTTAAAACCTTCTTGTCAGAATGTGATAAAAATAATATTCCAATGGCAACAAGAAAGTGCTCAAAAGCATGCCTTGATTTTTTTGTAAAAGAATTACCAGAATTAATTGGTGGATCTGCTGATTTAACTCCATCAAATAATACTTTTTCATCATCAAGTTCTACTTTCTCAAATGAAAATCCTTCAGGTAATCATATTAACTATGGAGTAAGAGAGTTTGGAATGTCTGCAATTATGAATGGCATGGTTCTTCATGGTGGTATAAAACCATATGGCGCAACTTTCTTGGTATTTACTGACTATGCTAGAAACGCAGTAAGATTATCAGCCTTAATGGAGATACCAAGTATTTTCGTATATACACATGATTCAGTAGCTCTAGGTGAAGATGGTCCAACACATCAGCCTGTAGAACATATGGTAACTCTGAGATCTACTCCAAATTTAAATAGCTGGAGGCCGGCAGATCTTGTAGAAACTGCGGTAGCTTGGAACGAGGCAGTTAAATCAAAAAAAACACCAACTTGTTTAATCTTTAGCAGACAAGGAACTTCAGCAATATCACGGACTGAAGATCAATTGTCTTTAATTAACAAGGGTGGTTACCTTATCGATGAAAGTGACAACTCTGATATTACTCTCATTGCATCAGGAAGCGAAGTTCAATTGATCATAGATGCAGCAAAAGAATTAAAAAATCACTCTATCTCTGCAAATGTTGTATCAATGCCGTCTTTAGATTTATTTTTACAGCAATCTGAGGAATTTCAGAGTTCAATAATTAATCCTGATAAACCAATACTCGTTGTTGAGTGTAGTCATCCTAATTCTTGGTACAGGATTTTAAATAGAAAAGATAAAGTAATTGGAATAGAAAGTTTTGGAGAATCTGCTCCAGGCAGTGAATTACTTGAGCATTTTGGGTTTAATACTGAAAATGTTGTTAATTCAGCTAAATCATTACTAAATGATTAACCTATCATCATTAGATCTTAATAACAAAAACTTAGTCATAAGAGTTGATATGAACGTCCCAATTAAAGACGGGGATGTTCTTGATTCAACAAGAATTAAGGCATGCCTGTCAACTATTGAATATGCACTTAAAAATAATGCAAAAGTTCTTTTGATAAGTCACTTGGGCAGACCTATTGAAGGAAATTTTGAGGAAGAGTTTTCACTAAAACCTGTTGCAAATGAGCTAAGTAAAATCATAAACATGGATGTTGAACTTATTGATACATTAGAATCTAATAAAATTTTTAATTCATCATCAAATATTCAAGTTTTAGAAAATATAAGATTTTTTGAAGGAGAAAAAGAGAACTCTCAAGAGTTAGGTAATAAATTAGGGTCTCTTGGAGATATATATGTTTTTGATGCTTTTGGGACTGCGCACCGAGAACAGGCATCGACTCATGCTGCAATAATGAATGCTCCAATAGCATGCTCTGGACTATTGCTAGAGAAAGAAGAAAATTTTTTATCGCAGGCGCTTAAAAAATATGAAAGACCTTATGTTGCTATTATCGGTGGCGCAAAAGTTTCTACAAAACTTGAGCTTATAAAGCATATTAATGAAGTCGCAGACCATATTATCGTAGGTGGAGGTATTGCAAATACTTTTATAAAGTCTTCAGGCCTTAATGTAGGAAACTCACTGACTGAACAATCAATGCTAGAAATTGCAAAGAGCATCTTGGATAAAGGTAAAATCATACTACCTAATAGAGTATTAACATCTAAAACATTTGAAGGAGAGGATATAAAAGAAACCTCAATAAGCAATATTGGTAATGATGAAATGATTTTAGATTTATACCTAGAGCAGGAGACAAAGACTTTGATTAATAATGCTAAGACTATTCTTTGGAATGGACCCATGGGAGTATTTGAAAATTCTTTATTTGAAAATGGCACAAAGGAACTTTCTAAAGAAATTGCTAAGTCTAACGCTTTTTCTCTTGCTGGAGGAGGCGAAACATTGTCGGCAATAAATAAATATATTAAATCAGATGATGTATCATATTGTTCAACAGGCGGGGGCGCCTTTTTAGAATTTATGGAGGGTAAAGTTTTACCTTCTATTAAAGCTCTAAATTCAAAAAAATAGGGAGTTAATTTATGTCACTAAATAATATTGAAGATATAGCAGCCTATATTGTCGCAGATGGCAAAGGTATCTTAGCTGCTGATGAAAGCAATCCAACTTGTGGAAAAAGATTTGATTCTATTGGTGTTGAGTCCACCGAAGAGAATAGAAGAGATTACAGAGAAATGCTTTTTAGATCTAAAGGAATGAAAGGCAATATTGGTGGAGTAATATTATTTGATGAGACTATAAGACAATCAGCTGCTGACGGAACATTACTTAGAGATTTAATAACTAGTCAAGATGCCCTTCCTGGAATAAAAGTTGATAAGGGTCTTCAACCTATTGATGATTGTCCTGGAGAAACCGTGACAGTTGGATTAGATGGATTAGATGAGAGATTAAAAGAATATTCATCTATGGGAGCTAAATTCACTAAATGGAGGGCTGTTATAAATATAGGTGAAGGAATTCCAACTGATAAATGTATTGACGCGAATATGCAGGCATTAGCGGATTATGCAAAATGTGCTCAAGATAATGGAATGGTTCCTATAGTTGAGCCAGAAGTATTAATGGATGGAGTTCACTCTATTGATGATTGCTATGACGCATCTGCTCGTTCTTTAAAATCGCTGTTTGATCATCTTGATAAAAAGGGGGTAAATATAAAGGGCACTATACTAAAACCTAATATGGTTACTTCTGGAAAAGACTCAGAAATTCAAGCTAGCATTGGCGAGGTCGCTAAGAGAACTTTAGAATGTTTAACTGAGAATGTTCCGTCTGATCTTCCTGGCATAGCGTTTTTATCTGGAGGCCAGTCAGATATCTTGGCTACTGCTCATTTAGATGCGATGAACAAGATTGGTGGCTTTTCTTGGAAATTAAGTTTCTCTTATGGACGGGCTCTTCAAGCTGCAGCATTGCAAGCATGGGGTGGAAAGCCAGAAAATGTTTTCATTTCTCAAGATGAATTATCTCACAGGGCAGAAATGAATAAACTCGCTTCCCTTGGTAAATGGGAAGAAGAACTCGAAGACAGATAAGACTTGTTAGCAACTGTTCAAAGAGTCTCCAGCGCAGAAATAGTTATTGACGGCGAAATTTTTACTTCTATTGGTGATGGATGCTTAATGTTTGTGTGCATTGAGAAAGATGATGTGTCTCAAAACATAAATAATATGGTGAACAAGCTTTTAAATTTTAGGATGTTAGATGGCCCAAAAGGAATAACCTCATCACCCTTAAATGATTCAGGAAAAGAAGTCTTAATAGTGAGCCAATTTACCTTGGCTGCAATTACAAATAAAGGCAATAAGCCAAGCTTTCATAAGGCAGCTGAACCAGATAATGCCAAATTAATGTATGATGAATTTGTACGTGAATTTAAAAAATCATTTCCTAATGTTAAAGAAGGTAAATTTGGAGCTTTTATGGAAATATCTTTGACAAACACTGGACCTTTAACTTTTAATTTTAAAACTTAAATAATATGAAGAATATTTCAATTTTCTGCGGTGCTCATGAAGGCAAAAATCCTAAATATGCTCAATCAGCAAAGATTATTTCAGAAGCAATAGCAAAGAAAGGTATCAATGTTGTTTTTGGAGGAGGAAATGTTGGTTTGATGAAGATAATTTCAGATACCGCTCTTGATAATGGTGTTGAGGTTCTTGGTATATCTTTAAAATCTCTTCATGCATTAGAGTTAGCAAATCCAAGACTTAATGAAATTGTAGTTACAGATACACTTCTTGATCGTAAAGATGAATTTATGTCTAGATCAGATGCATTTATAGTACTTCCTGGTGGAGTAGGATCGCTTGATGAGTTAGCCGAAATTATGGCGAGCAATCAATTAGGAATAATCAATAAACCCGTGGGCATTTTAAATACTGAAGGTTACTACGATCATTTACTAAAATGGTTTGATAAGGCTGTTGAAGAAGGATTTATTTCTTCAGCAAACCTTAAAGAATTACTAGTTTCTGATAATCCTGAGGAATTAGTGGATTTGGTTGTAAATCACGAGAGACCATCTGACGATAATTGGACTAAAAGACTAGGACTCTAATAAATGTCTTTTGAGGAGGCAAGAGTAATAACAATAGTCTATTTGGCAGTATTCTTACCTTTTTTAATTTACTTCAAAAACAAATCAAATTTACCTAAGTGGATTCCAACATTTTATTTAATTGCCATTGTGATTTGCTCGTTAGGATGGGAGCTTTGGTTTACCTTTGGATGACTAGATGGGGATCCTGTTGATATAAGAAGATCTGAAAATCTTAATATGTGGTTACCAAAGGATATTAATTGGTTAATAAATTCAATGGGCGATGCTGGAGCAGTGCTTTTGGGTGGCGTATGGTTAATGTGGATTTCTCATGGAAAAGATAAAAGCATATTTATGAAATGGAAATGGAGTGCTTTTGTCGTCTTATTATTATGGTGTATCGGTCAAAATATTTTAGTAGAAATGTTTCTATATCATGATCAACTGGCAGAAGGAAAGGCTTTATCTTGGGCTCCCCTATCACCGCTTGGCCCATACATTAATCCAATTCTTTTTAAATTTAATGAAAGAACAATAATGTTGCAGTCTCAAATGCCTTGGCTATTACTCCCATGGTTTTTCTACAGAACGCTTATAAATTTAAATAAGTAATTATTTATTTCTAGAAAATAATATTCCCACTTCAAATAAAATCCACATTGGAATTGCTAAAAACAATTGTGAAAAAATATCAGGTGGAGTAAGTAACATGCCTACAACAAGAAATAGTATTATTAAATATGGTCTTGCCGCAATTAATGATGCCTTGGTAACAATTTCGTTATTAATTAAGAGAACTGTTGCAATGGGTATCTCAAATGCAATGCCAAAAGCAAAAACAAGTTTAAATACAAAACTAAGATACTGATTTATATCTGTCATGACTTGAATTGAGTCTGGAGCCATTCCAACAAAAAACTTGAATATAATTGGACATACTACAAAGAATGCAAAGCTTATTCCGCAAAAAAATAAAAGGATTGTTGAGATCATCAAAGGAGCAGTAAACCTCCTTTCACTTTCATATAATCCTGGCGCAATAAACATCCATATTTGAAAAAAAAGCCAAGGCATAGAAAATAATAAAGCTACATAAAAAACTAGTTTAATTGGCGCCATAAATGGTGATGCAACCTCTGTAGCTATCATTGAGCTACTCTCAGGCAATGAAGCTAATAGAGGAGCTGCAATAAAGGAATAAATATCAGCTGCAAATGGAATTCCAAATATTGATAGGGCAACAAAAAGAACAATTACTTTTAATAATCTTGATCTTAATTCAAGGAGATGATTTGAAATCGAATCCTTAGTCATTATCAGGCTCTTTGTTTTTTTCAAACTCTTCCATTTTTAACTCGTTAAAAACATCTTTCTTAAGTTCATCTACACCAATGTCTGCCTCAATGTCTTTTCTAAAAAGATTAAATTTATTTTCAATTTTTTTAAAGAATTTTAATGTGGCTTTAACCACAACTGGAAGCCTATTAGGACCAATGATTATTAAACCTAATATTAGAATAATTAGAATTTCTAGAAAGCCAATCTGAAACAATTTTAGTCTTCTTTTTCTTTGGAGTCTTCGTCTTTAACTGCTTTCTTAAAACCTTTTATGCTGGAGCCTAAATCTGAACCAAGTGATTTAAGTTTTCCACTACCAAATATAAGAAGCACAACAACTAAAATAATTAATAACTGCCATATACTTATTCCGCCAAAACCCATAAATACTCCTAATTAACTATCAACATGATAGTTATAATTACAATTATACCAATACAGAATACCCTATTAATATTTTTTTGTTTTGATAATTGAATTTCTAATTCATTTGCTTTTAAAGCATCTGCATTTTTATTACTAGAAAAACTTCTTATTTCATCGAGCGTTTCAAAAATTATAGCTGGAATCTCTGATGCTTTAAGCAAAATATCTTCTTTATTTTCAATAATGTAATCTTTCAACTTTAATGGGCTAAATTGCTCATTTAACCAATTATCTAAGTAAGGTTCCGCAATACCCCAGAAATCAAGTTCTGGATATATTTGTCTTCCCATACCTTCGATATGAATTAATGTTTTTTGAAGCAAAACTAGGGAGGTTTGAAGAGATAAACCATATCGTCTAGTGCTTTGGAAAAGATATAGAAGTAACTTACCAAACTCTATCTCTGACAAAGGCTTCTCAAATATAGGTTCACAACAAGCTCTTAGAGTATTTTCAAGTTCAATATTATTTGTATCCGCTTTAACCCAACCAGAGCTAATGAATAAATTAGCAAGAGATTTATAGTTTTGTTTAAGAACAGATTGCAGCATTCTAGCCAATATATATCGCTCCTCATTCGACAATGAGCCAGTTATCGCACAATCAACTGCAATATACCCAGGATTTTCAACATTCTTTTTTGAAACAAATATATTGCCTGGATGCATATCGGCATGAAAAAAGTTATCTCTAAAAACTTGATTAAGAAATATCATGACTCCATTTTCGGCAAGAATTTTTTTATTTATTCCATATTTTTCAATTTGTTCTATGTCTGTGCATGGGATGCCATCAATTTTTTCTAAGACCATAACATTTGAAGTTGTAAGGTCCCAATAAACTTCCGGTATGTATAATTCATTTGAGTTTAAAAAATTTTTTCTAGTTAAATTTGTATTGGAGGCTTCAAGTTTTAAATCCAACTCTTTTAATATTGTAGATTCATAATCTCGCACGACCTCATTTGGCTTTAATCTATAACTTTCACTGTAAACATAAGAAAATATTTTTGCTGCTGATTTAAGTAATCTTAGATTTCTTTTTACTTTCTTATGTATATTTGGCCTAAGGACTTTTAATACAACATGATCACCATTACTTAGTGTTGCTGAGTGAACTTGCGCTAGAGATGCTGCTGCTAAGGGTTTTTCATCAAATGATTCAAAAATATTTTCTATTGAATCTCCCAACTCAGATTCAACTATTTTCTTAAGTGTCTCAACATTAAATGGCTTACAACTATCAGTAAGACTTTCTAAATCTTTTGCAGTTTCAACATCAAGAATATCTGTTCTTGTAGATAAAAGTTGACCAAATTTTGTAAATATTGGTCCCAATGATTCTAAGTAGCTAGCTAGTTTTACTCCATTAGGTTTATAGAATATTCCTTTTTGAATACCAAAAAATAACATTCTAAATAACTCATATATTACGATAATAAAATTCATATACCTTTAATAGCTTCTAACCTATCAAGTTTAATAGAAATTTCTCTTAGTCGCTTGCGAATATTTTCATATTCAATATCTGAGTCATTATCAGAGGACTTAAAAAGTTTCAAAACAGAGTATGCAAAAACAGCTGACGTGTTTCCAAAGTATTTATCAATTAAATAAATGATATCAATATTTGATTTAAGGATAATATTTACAAAAACAATCGCTAGTTCGGAGTTTCCAAAAATGAGATTTTTATTTAATTTCTTAGAAACTAGTGAATTTAATAATTCAATTAAAGATCCTCTAATTTCAAATTGAGGATTATTTTTTCCAAAAGATATTTCAGAATCTTTATCATCAATTTTAATGTAGATATTTTTATGCCCTTTTATGTTTATACAAAATTCTAGTGGCGAAATTTCTTTAAGAGATTTTCTAAGATTAGGAGATGACTCCTCAAGATCTTCTAGAAGTCTAGTAAATAATTTATTTATATCAATCATTGTAAGCAATATGTATAGCCACAACTCCATTTAAAATATTAAAGAATCTACATTCCTTAAAACCGCTTTGTAAGATCATCTTTTTAAGAGATTCCTGATCTGGATGCATTCTTATAGATTCAGCAAGGTATTTATAGCTTTCAGAATCATTTGCAATAATAGAACCAAGCTTAGGAAGTATGTTAAAAGAATACCAGTCATATAACTTTGAAAACATTGGATTAATTGGCTTTGAGAATTCTAAAACCAGAAGCCTCGCATTTTTTGACAAACATCTCTTCATTTCAGAAAGACCTTTTTGTTTATCTGTGAAGTTTCTTAGACCAAAACCAACTGTTATTAGGTCAAATGAAGAATCTTTGAAGGGCAAGCTTTCACCACTCAGCTGACAAAAAGAACAATTTGAGTTGAAGCTTTCATCAATTGCTCTATTTCTTCCCTCATCAAGCATTTCATAATTTATGTCACTCATAAAAATTTTTGTACTTGGATATTCTTTTGATATTAACTTAGCAATATCTCCTGTCCCACTTGCTATATCTAAAATGACATCTTTTTCACCAACAGCGGCTAACTCAACTAAGATTTTCTTCCATAGTCTATGCATGCCAAAAGACATTGCATCATTCATAATGTCGTAGTTTTTTGCTACTGAGGTAAAAACCTCTCCAACATACTTACTCTTGTCAGCTTCGTTAACTTCCTGATAGCCAAAATGTGTCTTTTTGTTTTTGTTAACCATTATCTCTAAATTTTATGAAGTTATTGTATCTACTTTGATTAATTTGACCATTCGCTAGACCTTCAATGACAAAGCAGCCTTTATTATTAATATGATTACAATTTGTAAATTTGCAACCTTTGGATGCTTCAAGAATTTCCTCAAAACCACTAATAATATGATCTTTACTATAATTTTTTATTTCAATATCTCGCATTCCAGGTGAATCTATTATTTTTGTATTATTTTGCAATTCATATAATGATGATATTGAAGTTGTATGAACTCCTTGCTCATTAGACAAAGAATTTGTTTTAAGTTTTTTTCCTATAAGCTTAGATGATAGAGTTGATTTGCCTGCACCAGAATTACCAACAAAAAGAACAGATTTTTGTTTTAAAAAATCTATAAGCTCTTTAAGATTATCACCATGCTTTGCCGAGCAATCAACAGTAGTTATGCCTAAGTTTTTATAGATATCAAGCTTAATTTTATATTCATTATCAGATTCAATATCGATTTTATTATTAATAATGAAAGGCTCTATATTTGATAGTTTTGATTTTAATATCCATTTATCTATAAATTCTGAAGAAGTTTTTGGTTTTGGCGTAACTATTATTCCTACATGACTTATGTTTGCTGCAAATAGCTTTGTCCTGCTACCATCTGATTTAGAAAGTTTAGTTTTTCTTTCTTGAATGCTAAGAATTTTTCCATTTAGCTTCTTGCTATCTTGAATAATTTCTAGCTCAACAAAGTCACCAACAACAACGTTTTTTATCGCTAAGCATGAGAATTCACCAAATTTTGTCTTAACCAAACAGCTATTTGAATAAAATTCTACAATCTGTCCAGTTTGAACTTTTTTCATAATAGGAACAAAATACACTAAAGAGGCGATTATAAAAAGATATGAAAACTTTACAATCAAGAGATAATTTAGTCTGGATTGATCTAGAAATGACTGGCTTAGATCCAGATAAAGAAAAAATTATCGAAATAGCTACTCTAATAACTGATTCCAGTCTAAATGTCATTGCAGAGGGCCCTAATTTAATAATTTCTCAACCTAAAGAAATTCTTAAATCTATGGATGAATGGAATCAAAATCAGCACGGATCGTCTGGTTTAACAGATGAGGTCTTAAAAAGTAACGTAACAGAACAAATTGCAGAAATTGAAACCTTAGATTTTATTTCAAAATATGTAGGAGAAAATATGTCACCTATGTGTGGAAATACTGTTTCTCATGACAGACGCTTTTTATCAAAGTACATGCCAAGATTAGAGGCGTATTTTAATTATAGACATATTGATGTATCGTCTTTCAAGGAAGTTGCTGTACGCTGGATGAATGAAGCCCAAATTTATGAAAAAAAAGGATCTCATAGAGCTCTTGGAGATATTAAAGAGTCTGTAGAAGAACTTAGATTTTATAAAAAACTATTTATGCCAGAATAATTTATTCTTTTTTGTTAGAGGGTTGAATGTTTAAAGGAAAAGGACTTACTTGACCCTTATTCTCTTTTATTTTTGCTTCGCCAGTTTCGTTAACTTCATCAATTCTCACGATAGAATTTATAGGTATATAACTTCTCTCAACCATTGAAAATTCATTTTTTAATTTTTCTGAACTTGGATCAACTACTAGCTGTTTATCTTTATTGAAGATATACTCTTCCACCTCGATAAAACCGTACATATCACTTTGGTAAATTTGTTTAGCAAAAACTTCATAAATTTCACCGAGCTGAATGAAAATTATCTTGTAAACATTTTTAGTTTTCATAATACTTAATTATATGGGAATAATATTTGATAATTAAAGTTATAAAAAGTTAATTAAATATGACAAAAAAGTTATTTATAAAAACACATGGTTGTCAGATGAATGAATATGATTCTGCAAAAATGTTTGATGTTTTAGAAGAAAAAGAAAGCTTTGAATTAGCAGAAAATGAAGAGGAAGCAGATCTTTTAATCCTTAACACCTGTTCGATAAGAGAAAAAGCACAAGAAAAGGTATTTCATCAAATTGGAAGATGGCGAAAAATAAAAGACAAAAATCCTGATTTGAAAATTGCTATAGGAGGATGTGTTGCATCACAAGAAGGTGAAAATATAATCAAAAGAGCTCCTGCAGTAGATATCGTATTTGGACCTCAGACACTCCACAAATTGCCAGAGCTATATGAAAATAAAAATAAAACAAACATTAATCAAGTTGATATTTCATTTCCAAAATTAGAAAAATTTAATCATATTCCTGTGCATGGAACTGGCGAACCCTCAGCGTTTGTTTCAATCATTGAGGGCTGCAATAAATATTGTTCGTTTTGTGTTGTTCCAAAAACAAGAGGCCATGAGGTATCAAGAACAATTGAAGATATTTTGAATGAGATATCTGCACTTGCAGAAAATGGAACTAGAGAGATTCATTTATTGGGCCAAAATGTAAACAATTTCAAAGGCACCTATAAAGGTGAAAAATCTTCTTTAGCTAAATTGATTGAGTTAACAGCAAAAATAGAAAATATTGAAAGGATTAGATATACAACAAGCCATCCACATGAATTTAAAGACGATCTTGTTGAAGTTTACGATAAGGTACCAGAGCTTGTAAGTCACGTCCATCTTCCTGTACAAAGTGGTTCAGATAGAATATTAAAATTAATGAGAAGACGTTATAACGTAGAAAAATACCTAAATCTTATTGAAAAAATTCGTAAAGTACGACCTGACATGAGTTTTTCTTCAGATTTTATTGTTGGCTTTCCTGGTGAGACAAATGATGATTTCATGGGAACCATGAATGTAATTAATGAAGTAAGGTTTGATGAGTCATTTAGTTTTATATATAGTCCCAGACCAAATACAACTGCATCAGATATGGAAGATGATGTGACTCAAGAAGAAAAAAAAGAAAGATTAAATATTCTTCAAGAGAGACTAAACCAACTTTCATTTGGATTTAGCAGAAAGAAGGTTGGTACATTGCAAAACTGCTTAGTCTATGGACAGTCAAAAAGAGATCCAGGACAATTACAAGGAAGAACTATATGTAATCGAGTTGTTAATTTTCCATCAAATGATATTGATTTAGTTGGTCAAATCATTAATATTCAAATTAATGAAGCACTGCCAAATTGTTTAAGAGGTAATTTACAAAATTAATGTCAACTGATTCATCTTTAACTAGTCTAGAATTACAACCCTCAGATGCAAATGTAATGGTTAGGTTCGTTGGCGAACTTAATGAAAATCTTAAATTCGTAGAAAAGACATTTAATGTAAAGATTTTTCAAAATGGTAATAATCTTAAAATTAAAGGAAACAAAAAAGATGTTGATCTATCCGTAGATGCTTTAAGAAAGTTATACGAAGCAGCAGGCCAAGGAATTGAGATTAATAGCGAAACACTAAATTTGTGCATACAAGAGTCAGATAAAAATATGACTAATGTTATTAAAATCAAAACACCTAAAAAAAGTGTCATGCCAAGAGGAAAAAATCAAAAAACTTATATTGAAAATATTTCAAATAATGAAATTAACTTTGGAATTGGTCCTGCTGGAACTGGAAAAACATACCTGGCAGTTGCACTAGCAGTTGATCATCTTTTGAATGAAAAAGTAGATAGAATTATTTTAATAAGGCCTGCAGTAGAAGCTGGTGAAAAACTTGGGTTTTTACCAGGAGATTTATCTCAAAAAGTTGATCCATATCTTCGCCCTCTTTACGATGCTTTATATGAGATGCTAGGAGTTGAAAAAACTGAAAAACTACTTGAAAGAGGTATCGTTGAAATAGCTCCTTTAGCATATATGAGAGGAAGGACACTAAATAACTCATTTATAATTGTCGATGAAAGTCAAAATACAACAAAAGAACAAATGAAAATGGTTTTAACTAGAATGGGCTTTGGTTCTTATCTTGTAATTAATGGAGATTTAACTCAAATAGATCTTCCAAAAAATATTAAATCAGGTTTGTCAGACGCTATAGAAGTTCTTAAAGATACTGATGGCATAGGCTTTACTAACTTTTCTTCATCAGATGTTGTGAGACATCCTTTAGTTAAAAAAATTATTGATGCTTATAAATATTTTGAGGACAAGTTAGGTTTATAGGTGAGTCTCAATATTTTAACATCAGGAGATTTTTCAATTTCAACTCAACTTGAGAATAAACTTAATATGGCCTTTTCATTAATTTGTGAGGAAGAAAAGCTCTCCAACTGTTCTGTAAATTTAAAAATTTTAAACAATAATGAAATACAAGAACTAAACAACAAGTACAGAAAGAAAAACGCACCCACAAATGTACTATCTTTTACAAATGAAGATATTTCAAAGTCAATCACAGGAGATTTGGGTGATATTGCAATAAGTTATCAATATTTAGAAGAAGAATCTCGTCAACAAAATAAAAAATTTGATGATCATTTAATTCACATGTTAATTCATGGCGTATATCATATATTAGGGTTTGATCATGAAAATAATAAAATGGCAGCTCAAATGGAAAATAAAGAGATAAAATTGCTTAAAAAAATAAATATCGACAATCCATATTAATGAACGAAAAACAAAATCAAGAAGATAATAAGCCTCCGTCGGGGTTTATTAATAAATTAAAAAAATATTTTAGAAATCCATTTTTCATAAAAACTCAAAGCGTATCTGAAGTAACTGAGTTTCTAAAAGACGCTGTTGATCAAAAAATAATTGATAAAGAAGCAGAATCAATTGCCAGTAAAGCAATTCGCTTAGGAGATATCACTGTAAAAGAGATAATGATTCCAAAAGTTGATATGGTAACAATACAAGTTAAAGACGATACTAACGAAATTATCGAAAGAATAATTGAATCAGGCCACTCTAGATATCCAGTCTTGGGTGAGGAAAGAAATGAGGTAGCTGGCATCTTATTAGCTAAAGATATCTTACCAAAACTATTTAAAGGTACTGCCGATTTTGATATTAATGAGATGCTTAGAGATCCAAATGTTGTTCCTGAAACCAAAAAGGCTGATTCACTTCTTGAAGAATTTAAACAAGATAGATCTCATTTAGCAGTAGTTATAGATGAATATGGAGAAATATGTGGACTTATAACAATTGAAGATATTCTTGAAGAATTAGTTGGAGAGATTGAAGATGAACATGACATCGAAGAGCAAGAAATAATAGAAGTCTCAACTAATAAATATAATGTAGATGCAAAAATTGAAATAGAAGAGTTTGTTAGTTTCTTTGAACTTGAACTAGATCCACTTACTATTGATGCCGAAACCTTGGGAGGCCTATTTATTTCTGAATATGGAGTGTTACCAAAGATTGGTGATAAAATTAAATTAGAGAATATCTCAATAAAGGTTTCAGACACAGATAATAGAAGAATAAAGAAGTTTATTGTTTCAATAAATAAATGAAGATTTTAAATTTTATTATTCCAGCATTATTTGGATTAATAGGAATTTTTGCATTCGCACCCTTCTCAATTAAATTCTTAATTTTCATATCTTATGGTTATTTGATTCACTTATTAATATCAAATAATAATGGTGTCTTTTGGAAAGTTTTTTGCTGGGGTTTAGGGCATTGGGGATTAGGAATGTCTTGGATAATAGTAAGTGTTTACTATTATGGAGAAACAACGATAGCGATGTCCTCAATTATATATATTCTATTAGTTGTAATATTAACATTGATATTTACTTCCCCCCTATTGATACTAAAATCAGCCTTAAGTTTTACTAAAATAAACAACAACTTTTTTAGTGTTCTTTTTATTTCTTCTATATTTACTATTAGCGAGTTTAGTAGATATTTTTTTCTAAACGGGGTTCCATGGCTAATACCAGGTAATATATTTTTGGATACAATATCACAGAATATTTATCCTATCTTTGGCGTAACAGCTGCCTCCTTTTTCATTTATTTTATATGCGCATTATTCATCGTTTACTCAAATAATAAGATATTCAATGTTTCAGCTGCAATACTTATAATTTCCTTATTACCATTTTCACCTGCAGATGAAACCAAAGATGGTATCAAGGTGTCAATTATTCAACCAGCATCAGATCCTTTTTTAAAATATGAAGATAATTATTATTTAAAGATTGAGGACAACCTAAATAAACTTATTGATACAGTTTCTAAAGATTCTGAGTTAGTAGTATTACCTGAAGCTGAGCTGCCGTACTCTCAGAATAGTATTAGATTTATAGATTTTCTAAAAAATACAGAAATTTCTGAAAAAATTATTTTAGGCGTATGGAAATATGATGATGCAAAATTATATAACGCAATTTTTAGTCCTAGATATAATGAAACATATAAAAAAATACATCTAGTACCATTTGGTGAGTATATTCCTTTTATTGAAGGTCTTAGAGGAATAATAAATTTTTTTGATTTACCAATGTCCAATGTTTCTCATGGGAGCCAGTTACAAGAAAATATAAGGATTCTTGATAATATTCCCATTTCTAGTCCAATTTGCTTTGATATTGCCTTTCCAAATACAGTAAGAAAGATGAATAAAAGTTCTTTATTAATGATTAATGTCTCAAATGACACTTGGTTTGGAAATTCTATTGGACCATATCATCATTTAAGTATTGCTAGAGTAAGATCTATTGAGAACAATAGATATACAATAAGAGCAACAAATGATGGTATATCAGCAATTATTTCTAATAAAGGAACAATTGTTACTTTATTAGATAAAGGAAAGTCAGGCATTCTTGAGGGTAACGTAAAATTAATTAAAAACAGTACTTTTTATTCAAGAAATGGACATTTATTTTTTATAATTTTATCGTTTATAATAGTTTCAATTCCTTTTTTAAAGATTATATGGAAAAAAGCACTAAGATCTTGATTTGTTCGGTTGTTATGACATTTTTCTTTACTAAATCTTATAGTCAAAATAACGAAATTATTGTTGATATTTCTGAGCAAAGGCTCTATTTGTATAATAATGACAATTTAGTACAAAGTTTTCCAGTTTCAACATCAAAATATGGGGAAGGGCAAATTGAAAATTCCTTTAAAACTCCACTGGGATTGCATGAAATTAAAGAAAAAATTGGAGATAAAGCGCCAATTAATACAATATTTACTGCAAGAGAAAACACAAACAAAAGAGCAGAAATTCAAATAAATCCTAATGATACAGAGGATGACTTTGTAACATCCAGAATATTATGGCTAGATGGACTTGAAAACGGTATAAATAGGGGGGTTGGAGTAGATTCTTATAGCAGATATATCTATATACATGGTACCCACGAAGAGGGCTTAATTGGTCAAAAAGCCTCACACGGATGTATAAGAATGTTCAACAATGATGTGATAGAGCTATTCGATATGGTATCAGAGGGGACAAAAGTCCAAATTAGAGCCTAAATCATCTAGTTTTCTAATTTATTAAATCTAAAAATTGTTTGCAACTGACGACATCTCAAAACCTAATTTTTCCTTTCTATCGCCTTTTTGAGGTGCCTCTCCAAGTTTTCCACCATCTTTTGCCAGATTCACAAGCATTTCACTTGGTTTGTAGACATCATTACCTGTAATTTCTCTATATTTTTCAAGCTTTTCTATAACTTTATCAAGTCCCATTGCATTTGCATGATGCATCGGACCGCCTCTCCATATTGGAAATCCATATCCATTTATATAGACTACATCAATATCAGCCGCTCTTTGTGCGACACCTTCAGATAAAATTTCTGCCCCTTCATTAATCAGAGCTAATATACACCTCTCTACAATTTCTTCATCAGAAATGTCTCTTCTGGTAAATCCATTTTCTGATGAGATCTTTTCATATACTGCTTCATTTTCAGGAGCTGGATTTGGTGCTCTAGAACCTTCTGAGTAATTATAATAACCAGCACCACTTTTTTGACCATATCTATCTTGTTCACATAATTCATCGCCGATTTTTGCATGAAGAGGGGATTCTTTACCACTTAATTTTCTTGCTCTCCAACCAAGGTCTAATCCAACGAGATCCATCATTCTAAATGGACCCATATTTAGACCAAAGGATTCTAATGCTTGATCAATTTGATGTGGCAATGCACCTTCAAGTAATAACATGTTTGCTTGAGCTGTATAGCCAAATAACATTCTATTACCAATAAAACCAGGAGCATTTAATGAGACAACAGCTGCCTTTTTAAGTCTCTTGCCTATGGCCATAATAGTTGCTAATGTTTCGTCAGATGTTTGTTCTCCTCGTACAACCTCTAATAGTCTCATTATATTAGCAGGACTAAAAAAGTGAGTACCCACTACCAGTTCAGGCCTACTAGTTACTGATGCAATAGAATCTATATCTAAACCTGATGTATTACTGGCTAGAATAGCGCCCTCCTTAACATGAGTATCTAATGACTTAAAAATTTCGTGTTTTAATTCAAGATTTTCATATACTGCTTCAATGACAATATCGCAGTCAGAGACATCTTTATAATCTAAACTAGACGATACTAGTCCAAATACAGCATCTTTTTGTTCAGGAGATAGACGCCCTTTATTAACCATAAAGTCATAATTTTTTTCTATTACTGAAACTCCTCTTTTAAGGTTTTCCTCATCCTGATCGATAATATGAACGGGAATGCCTGCATTAGCAAAACACATTGCTATTCCACCCCCCATAGTTCCAGAACCAATAATGCCTGCTTTTTTGATATCCATAACTTTAGTTTCTTTAGGAACGTCAGAAATCTTTGAAGCTGCTCTTTCACCAAAGAAAATATGGATCATTGCTTCTCTTTGAGGATGCATTAAACATTCAAGAAAATATTCACCCTCTTTTTTTAGTCCTTCGTCAAAATCATCAATATTAATTGCTGCTTCTACACATTTTATGATTTGCCCAGGAGCAAATTGACCCTTTCTTCCCTTAGATGCCATGGCCTGAGCCTCAAGAAGAACTTTATCATCGCCACGAGCCTCTATCATTTTTGAGTTTAAATCTCTTACTTTTGGATGTTCTTCATTACTGTCAGCTTTATTTTTTATGAATTCTATAGATTCATTAACTACATCTTCAGATATACCATCAACTATTCCCATATCTAAAGCCTTTTTAGCAGGAACATGTGCTCCAGTAAGCATCATCTTTAGTGCTTCAGATGGTCCTGCAAGCCTCGGAAGCCTTTGAGTACCGCCTCCACCTGGCAATAAGCCTAAATTAACCTCTGGAAGGCCAACAAACGCGTTTTTATCTGCAATCCTGTAGTTACAGCATAATGCTGTTTCTAGTCCGCCTCCTAAAGCTATACCATTTATGGCAGCTACAACGGGTTTACTGCAATGCTCCAGTTTTTGAAATACCTCATTTAAGCTTACGCCTTCTACATTTCCACCAAATTCTGATATATCAGCTCCAGCAATAAAGGCTCTACCATTTCCTGTTAAAACAACTCCTACAACTGAATCATCTTCTTCTGCTTTTGTTAATGATTCGTATAAACCAGTCCTGACTCCATCGCTTAGAGGATTTACTGGCGGGTTATCAACTGTGAGTAGGGCAACATTGTCCTTTACTTCATATAAAACTGTACCTTTCAAGATATTTCTCCAAAAATAGTTAAAAAAGCATTATACATAAAAAAAACATGATTTATTTTATAAATACTATTGATAATTGATTATAAATACATATAATAATGAATGTCAGCACTCCTCTCCCCTATTATATTTTGCTGACACTCTGGAATCATGGAGGGCTCAGTCCCTCCATCTCTTTAAAAGGTTGTAAATTAATGAATAAAATTAGGGATAACATAGAAATTATTTTTTTAGTAACTATTTTCATTTCCTCTCTTTCTGCAATAACTCCTATTACTTAGGTTAGAATACACACATGAAAAAGATTGCACCTCTTTTTATTTTATTATTTTCTTTCTATTCTGAAGCATGTTCAGATTTGCTTGATACCGAAATGAGAGTTTTGGATTCAAGTGAAAGTGTCAACTTATGTGAATATACAGATCAAGTTGTTTTAGTTGTAAATGTTGCGAGTAGATGCGGATACACCTATCAATATTCTTCTCTTCAAAAACTTTATGAAGATTACAAAAACGAAGGATTTGTTGTTCTCGGAGTTCCATCGAGAGACTTCATGCAAGAGTATTCAGATGAAGCAGATGTTGCTGAGTTTTGCTCCACTGAATATGGGGTAGATTTCCCAATGTTTGCAACTTCAAAAGTAAGAGGTAGCAAAGCTAATCCTTTATACAAAAAACTGATAGCCCAGAGTGGTGTCTCACCTTCATGGAATTTCAATAAGTATTTAATTTCTAGAGACGGTAAAGTCGTATCCACATTTGGATCAAGGGTAAAACCTGATTCACCAGAATTACTATCTCAAATAGAAAAACTTTTATAGTCTCTAGTCAGATACCAACACAACCTCAGGTTTATTAAACGCAAA
>CACMFH010000013.1 GCA_902612915.1 uncultured SAR86 cluster bacterium
CTATACCAAACCCTGTTGAAGGAAAGAGAATTTTTTATATGCTAGAAATTTCAAATTCTATCAATATAAGTGGCTATCAATTAAATACATCTATTGGCGTAAGGGGTATTGATTTTGACATTGTTGATAATAAAACAAATTCCAATTCAGTAATGGTTCCAACTTTTAAATTTGATTTAAGTACCTTATTAATAATGAAAAGTGGTATGCAGAGCCATATATTAAAACCGAGAATATTTTACGGGTATGTCGGACATGAAGAACAAGATGATAATCCTGTCTTCGATACTTATAAGTTGGGCATGATGAATCAGGTATTTAATCTTAATCGCTTCACTGGCATGGATAGAATTGGCGACCAAAATTTTTATACATTGAGTATGGAATACAAAAGGCGTCAAATGAATATGAATAATATCTCCTTAAAGATAAGTCAAAAATTCTTTCTAAAAGACAGAAAAGTCTTTATCAATAATATGAGTATGAATTCAATGCACTCTGACATGATGTCAAATACTATGAATATGGGAATGATGTCGAATTCAATGAATATGAACACAATGTCTGATTCAATGGATATGGGAATGATGTCTATGTTGAATGGTGACAAAGATCCAATAATGATTATGGCTAAATGGATGCCCAATATGAAAACAATGTTTATGGCCTCAGGGAGCTATTCTGAAGAGATGAAGAAGTTTCCAATGGCAGGACTAACAATAAATCATATGTTTGATAAAGGAAAAGTTGGGTATGCAAAAAGATATACCAGGATGACAGGAGATTTTAATCAAACTTTAGACTACTCTGAATTTTTTGCTGATCTTAAAATAAAGGACAATATGAGTTTTGTTGCAGAAGTTAAGAGAGATGATGAAAATAGTTCTAATATCGAATCCTCTGTTGGGATTGGATTTGAGAATTGTTGTTTTTCTTTTAGGATTTTAGCTTCAGATAAAAACTTATCGAAGTATCTAGACGGCTACCGACCTGAAGCGTATCAATATTTAGGTGATGCTTGGGATGATATAATTAGAATTGAAAGCAAAAGTAGAATTAATTTTGAATTCGAGCTAAAAGGATTGAACTCTTCCTTTGAAAAAGTTTCAAGATTCATGAATAATTCACTATTGAGCCACTAAACTCTTATGAAAAAAACTTTTATAACATTACTTTTAATATCATCTGCTTTATTAAATGCAAAAATTGAGCTTTTGGATAGAATTGCAATCATAGTAGATGATGGTGTTGTGATGGAGTCTCAAATCAACAAGGCAATGGCAGCCCTTGAAGAAGGATATCGAGAACAAAATATTCAATTACCACCTAAAGATGTCCTTTTAGATCAAATAAAAGAAAGATTAATAATTGAAGAACTCCAACTTCAACTTGCTGATAGAGCTGGCGTAAAAATAAGTGATGCAGAATTAAACTCTACATTCTCAAGGTTAGCATCTAATAATCAAATGTCGCTTGAAGAATTTATATCATTTATTGAAACTAACGGAGATTCATACGAAGAAGTTCGTGAAACGATGAGAAAAGAGATGCGTATTCAAAGAATACAAAGAGGAAGAGTTAACTCAAATATTGAAATTACTGAAAAAGAGTTTGAAGCATTTTTAGCAACAGATGAGAGCCTTGGTGAACTTGAACCAGAACTTCAAGTTAGACAAATCTTGGTAAAAGATAAAAGTATTGCTGACAGGGTCATCAATCTTATAAATGACGGAACAAGTTTTTCTGAATTAGCTACGGAATATTCTGTAAGTTCAAACGCGTCAAATGGAGGCCTAATGGATTGGAGAAAGGCAATAGATATGCCTGAACTATTTGAAAACGCTTTAAAAGATAAATCTATTGGATATGTGACAGAACCATTGGAAAGCGGCTCCGGTTTTCACATCTTAAAACTTGAAGATAAAAGAGGACAATTTGTTCAATTTGAAGATCAATGGAATGCTCGTCATATACTTCTGATTCCATCTGCAATCAGAAGTGACGATGAGACAGAAAGCCAACTTCAAGAAGTAAGGCAAAGGGTTATGGATGGTGAAGATTTTGCCTTGCTTGCTGAAGAGTTTTCAGAAGATCCAGGCTCTGCAAAAATTGGTGGTGATCTTGGTTGGATAGGTCTTGGAGTTTTTACACCTTCATTTGAGGAAACTATGCTTAACACTGAAGTCGGCTCGATTTCAGAAGTATTTGAAAGCGAATTTGGCTATCACTTTCTTGAGGTTTTAGGAAAAAGAAATCATGAACTTACCGACAAACTCATTGAAGATAGAGCTTATGGAATGCTTTATTCAAGAAAATTTGATGAAGAACTTGAGAATACATTAAGAACAATGAGAGCAGAAGCTTTCGTAGAATTTAAAGACCTAGATTGAAAAAAATTATCTATTCGCCTGGTGAGCCAAGTGGGATCGGTCCAGACTTAATCATTAAATTATCCTCTTCAAATTTATGGGAAGATCTTAAGATACCCGTTGTTTCTATTGGTGATCCAAAACTTTTTTTAGACAGAGCAGCTTTGTTGAAGAAAAAAATAAGAATTATTGAATTGGAGTCGCTTAGTCAGGTAAGTAAAAATAGCAAAGGACTTATACAAATTATAAAAGTGACTAAATGCTCTAATACTAGGCCAGGAAAACTATATAAAAGCAATGCTCAATATGTTCTTGATAATCTAACTTACTCTATTAAACAAACTATGCAAAATGAAGGAACGGCATTAGTAACCGGTCCATTAAGTAAAGAAAATATCATTTCAATTGATAAATTATTTACTGGGCATACTGAATATATAAAAAAAATTACCAAAAGTAAGGATGTTTTAATGATGCTTGCATCGGATCAGTTACGAGTTGCCCTAGCTACAACTCATATACCTCTTAAGAATGTATCAAGAACAATTACGAAAAAATTAATTATTAACAAGGTAAAAATTCTTAATGAAGATTTAAAAAATAAATTCAATATTAAGAACCCAAATATAAAAGTGCTTGGTCTTAATCCTCATGCAGGAGAGAACGGTAAAATAGGCAAAGAAGAGCAAGATCATATAAAACCAGCAGTAAGAGAATTAAGAAAGAAAAAAATTAACGTATCAATGCCCATTTCAGCAGATACTGCATTTTCTAGAAAATCATTGAAAGAGGCTGATGCCTATTTGGGTATGTATCATGATCAAGTTTTGCCAGTCTTAAAAACTTTAAGTTTTGGAAACTCAATTAATATTACACTTGGAATTCCAATAATTAGGACCTCTGTTGATCATGGGATTGCTTTGGATATTGCTGGAACTAATAAATCAGATCCCTCATCACTAATACTAGCCATTAAAACTGCAAAGAAATTAATTTAATGAGATCGAGAGATATTAGAAGAAAATATGGTCAAAACTATCTAACAGATAAATCAGTATTGTTTAAGATGGCTGATGCTATATCACCAACATCTTCAGATAATTTCTTAGAAATTGGCCCTGGTCTTGGGGCCTTAACTGAACAAATTAATAAAGATGATATAAATATTATCGCGGTTGATATAGATTCAGAAAATACAGAGATACTAAAAAATAAGTTCACCGGTCCTGCAAACTTTCAATTCCTAACTGATGATATCTTAAAATATAAGATTGAAAATGATCGGCAAAGAATAGTTGGAAACCTTCCCTATAATATTTCTACTCAAATAATCCTAAAGCTCATAGATAGCTGTGAGAAGATACTTGATATGCATTTTTTAGTACAAAAAGAAGTAGCTGAAAAGATTGCAGGGAAAGTTGGTACTAAAAGTTGGGGCAAGTTGGCTATTAAAATTGCTGCTTTTTTTGATAGCGAAATTTTGTTTGATGTTCCCCCTGAGGCATTTGATATAAAACCAAAGGTAAATTCAAGCTTCATAAGGCTCATGCCAAATAAGAATCTAAAAGAAAATATAAATCAAAAAGATAATTTTTTTAAGTTGATTGACTTAGCTTTTTCATCAAGAAGAAAAAATATCAAGAACAACTTAAAGAGCTTAAGTATTAATTGGAATGAAGTTGATATTGATCCAACTAAAAGACCTGAAGAAATATCTCTTGATGATTATCTTCTCCTCTCAAAGGTTTTAGTGCTCTAATGTCTCACTATGTGATTGGAGATGTGCAGGGTTGTTATGATGAACTTATTAATTTATGTTCAAAAATAAAATTTAATCCAAAAAAAGATACATTAATCTTTGCAGGAGATCTTATTAATAGAGGTCCTAAGTCGCTTGAAGTCTTGAATTTCTGTCTTGAAAATAAAAAATCTATTAAAGCTGTTCTTGGTAATCATGATTTTTATCTCTTATATCTCATAGAACACAAAAAGAATAATAGATCATTAAAAACAATTCTAAAGGCTGACAATATTTCTAAAATACACAAATGGCTAAAAAAACTACCTCTATTACTAAAAATTAAAATTAATGGTCATAATTTTTGGATTTCTCATGCTGGAATACCATGTATATGGGATTTTAAAACAGCCAAAAAACTATCAAAAGAAGTCCAGGTTGCTCTTAAAGATGATTCCCATAATTTACTTAAAAATATGTGGGGCGATACTCCAAGCAAATGGAACAATAAACTAGTTAAATACAAGCGCTATAGGGTAATAATTAATTACTTTACCAGAATGAGATTTTTAGATAATAAAGGTGCTCTAAAGTTAAAGAAAAAAAATCTAAAATCAGAAAAAAATCATATTCCTTGGTTTAAGCAAACCACTCATAACTTAAAAAAAGATGAGTCTATTTTATTTGGGCATTGGGCAGCACTTGAAGGAAAAACAAATTTAGATAATATAATCGGCTTAGATACTGGCTGTGTTTGGGGTAATAAACTAACAGCAATAAGATTAGAAGATAAAAAACTATATCAAGTAAGAAAAAAATGAAAATTTACAAAGTTGGTGGTGCTGTAAGAGATTCGCTTATGGGCGTTAAATCTTCTGACAAGGATTGGGTTGTTGTGGGCTCATCTCCTGAAGAAATGGTATCAAATGGTTTTAAACCCATAGGTAAGGACTTTCCAGTATTTTTACACCCAGAAACAAATGAAGAGTATGCCTTAGCAAGAACAGAGAAAAAAACAGGAACTGGTTATGGTGGGTTTACGTTTTATTACGGAAAAGATGTTACTTTAGAAGAAGACCTATCAAGAAGAGACTTTACCATCAATGCCATTGCTCAAGATGATGCTGGTGTCATTATTGATCCTTTTAATGGTCAAAATGATATAAAAAATAAACTTTTCAGGCACGTTTCTGACGCTTTTTTTGAAGATCCTTTAAGAGCAATTAGATTAGCAAGATTTTTTTCTTATGATCATCTTAAAGATTTCGATATAGATGCATCTACTATTGAATGCATTGAAAAAATTGTTTCATCGAGAGAAATAGCAGACATTTCATCAGATAGAATCTGGTCTGAAACTGAGAGAGCTTTATCTAATTCAAATCCAAGTAATTACTTTGAAAAAATAATATCTTTAAACTTATTAGATCCTTATTTTAGTAAGCTAACAAAATCTTATTGTGACAGCCACAACAATAAGACATTGAGATGGACTGAACTTCAAATAAATAATGATTTCGAATTAGGAAGCGAGCTTCCTCTCCCCAATGATTTCAAAAATATTGTTGAGGTATGTAAAAGTGCATTGAAATTAAATAAAGATACCAATCAAGACGACTTAATTTTATTAATTGATAAAATTAATTTTGATAGAAATTTTGAATTAATTAGTCAGTTAATTTCGCTACCTCATTTTAGCGAAAACAAAGATTTTATTTCCCAGCTTGCAAAAAAAATTAAAACAACTGATTTCTCATATTTATCAAATGTATCAAAGGAGAATATTGAGGAAGAAAAGATTAAAATATATAAAGAAATTATTAACAGCTAAAAATGAATAAAACAATTTTTATAACTGGGGCAGCTAAAAGAATTGGTAAAGAGATAGCTCTTACCTTTAAAGAATTAGGCTGGAATATTATTATTCATTACAACTCATCAAAAGAAGCAGCTGATGATCTTGCCGCTGAAATAAATAATTCAAATGCAAACTCTGCGGTTACTGTTCAAGGAAATCTAGATGTTAAAGAAGATGTTGAAAAAATTATCAGTTCAGTTCTTGATGCATTTCCGAGTATAGATCTACTAATAAATAATGCGTCCACTTTTTACCCTACTCCAATTGATGATATTTCAGAAGATCATTGGAAGAAATTGATTGGAAGTAATTTAAAAGGACCAATGTTTTTAATTAAAGGGCTCAAACAAAAACTTAAAGAATCAAACGGATCAATTATTAACATCACTGATACCAATTTATCAAAAGGGGTTGCTAATTACTCTATTTATTCTGCTGCAAAGGCTGGATTAGAGGCAATTACAAAAGGATTGGCAAGAGAGTTAGCTCCTGAAATAAAGGTAAATGCAATTGCTCCAGGTGCAATGCTTGAACCACCAGATGTTACTTGGACTGAGGAACAAAAAAATAAAGTCATTGATTCTATTCCCCTTAAAAGGATGGGTTCAGAGAAAGATATTGCTGAAGCAGTAAAATTTCTAGCTGATTCTGAATATATAACTGGGCAAATTATAAAAGTTGATGGAGGTAGATCGCTCTAATGAAGCCTCTAGATGATGCAAAGTTCTCAGGAACCAAGGAAGTTGATGAAAAACTCAGAATTAGCTCATCAAAGCTGCAACCATGGATAGACGAGAATGTACCTAATGCCGGTAAAATCCAAACGATTGAGCAATTTAAAGGTGGTCAAAGTAATCCAACCTATAAAATTGTCACCGACAAAAAGAGTTTAGTACTAAGACGGAAACCTCCTGGAAAACTGCTACCTTCAGCGCATGCTGTTGATAGAGAATATAAAGTAATAACTGCTCTTTATGAAACAGATGTTCCAGTTCCTAAAACCTATGGACTATGTGAAGATGATGATGTTGCAGGAACTGCATTCTTTGTAATGGATTTTTTAGATGGCGATCTTTTTTGGGACCCTATGATTCCCTCAATGACAAATAGAGATAGAACAGAAATATACAAAAATAAAAATAAAACTCTAGCAAAACTTCATAGTGTTGATTATAAAAAAATTGGTCTTGAAGATTATGGTAAACCTGGCAACTATGTTGCTAGACAGGTATCAAGATGGTCTAAGCAATATAGGGCGTCAGAAACAGACAATATTGAAGCTATGAATAATCTCATTGATTGGTTACCAAAAAATATACCTGATGATGATGAGACAACTATAGTTCATGGCGATTACAGATTAGATAATATGATATTAAAAAATAATGAAGTAGTTGGAATTCTGGATTGGGAACTATCAACTCTGGGCCATCCAATCGCAGACTTTAGTTATCACTGTTTATCATGGAGAACTCAAGAAGCTTTTTGGGACGAAGCTAAGCTCAAAGAACTTGGTATACCCTCTGAAAAGGAATATATGGAAATGTATTGTGAGAATTCTGGTAAAGATTTGTCTAAAAATTGGGAGTTTTATATGGCTTTTAATATGTTTAAGATTGCTGGAATTTTACAGGGCATACTAGGAAGAGTAAGAGATGGAACAGCTGCATCAAAACATGCTGAGGAAAGAGGCAATATGGTCTTTCCTCTTTCTGAAGCAGCGTGGTCAACTATTGAAGAAAATTTTCTTAAGTAATTTCTTTATCTTTTAACAAAGAAAAGCGTAATACCTGATACTGAAGTCACTAGAGCAAGAACTGATAAAATTTGTAGCAAGATATTATTTATATTATCTCGTTCACGATAATCCATAATGTGTAGTGACCACAAAAAATCCCATATTCTCCATGAGTCTGATCTTATTGATCCAATATCGCCCGTCATATATCCAACATAGACATTGATACCATCCTTAGTATCTGTTGTAACTTTGTATACTGGTAAATCTCCTCTGTATTCTGCACCAGGATATAGTTCTGTTACTAAACTTACCTCCATTGGATTTAAAGTAGTTTTTTGAGCAGTTATTTTTACGGCCTCTTCCTTTGTAAGAGGTTCTATAACATTACCTTCGGGATAACTTTGATAAGTCTTCTTGCCCTCCTCGATAGTTTCGATTACAGAAGTGCCAAGCCTATCGAATATTCGATATTCTATATCTTTGGGTAGACGATATTGCTCTCCCCTTACCAGTTCAATTTTATTGTAGGCAAAATAGATTCCAGATATTGTCCACAGCAATAGCTGTATTGAAACAAATATACTTAAATACCTATGAAAATTTCTTACAAATCTTTTTGTTTTCATTAAATTAGTTCTTTTAAAGGTGCAGATACGAACTCATATTTCTGAATTTCGTCACTCTCAAATAATATATCATTATTTTCATCTATTTGAAGAACTATATCTATATCAAGAGTTCTGGCACTAAATTTTGGGGCATCTCTATTTCTTCCGGCATTGTCTTCAATTAACTTTAGCTTTTTATTAAGGTCCTTAAAGTCCAATTCAGAATTTCCACAGACTACTGAGTTAAGAAAATCATCACCTTCAAAGCCTTCAGCTTTTGTTTGATGAATTGATGAAGATTGAATGTTTGAAAGTATTTTTTTTAGTTCTTCTAGAGCAAATTCTAAATTTTTCTCGGCATTAATATTACTGCCTAAGGATAAGAAATATTTCATTATCTATGAATTATGAGTCCGACATCTTTAGCACCTCGAAGTGCTCCAGGCTTAGACACACGTAATTTGATTGATTCAACTCCGTAAGTATCTTTTACTAGCGACGCGATTCCTTCTGCAAGTGATTCTTGTAATTGAAAGGACGATTCCTCAACATACTTTATTACTCCTTTGCAAATGGTTTTGTAGTCAACAGTATCCTCAATTGAATCAGTCTTTGCAGCTCTTTTACAATCAAAAGGAAATTCCATATCAATGCTGACTTCTTGTTTAACTTTTCTTTCCCAGTCAAAGATACCAATGATTGTTTTTACTCTTAAATCTTTTATGTAAATTATATCTTTCATGCTTTCAATTCATCTAATGGCCACCGAGCTCTTGCGCTTGAAGATCTTTCATTTTCAATTGATGGCTTCATCATAGATCCTACAAATGCAATCATTGCAGCATTATCGCCACAATATTTCAAATCGGGAAAATACACTTTTATGTTATGTGATTCTTCGAGCTTTTTAAACTCACTTCTCAAAAACTTATTTGCAGCAACACCTCCAGCTATAATAACTTCCTTTCTTCCAGTCGTCTCAATAGATTTCTTAATCTTTGCGACCAAAACATCTGAAATTGCTTGTTGAAATGATGCAGCTATATCTGATTTTATCTCTTGAGTCATATTAGATTTTTTTTGAACAGTATATAAAACTGACGTTTTTAGTCCGCTCAGGCTCATATTTAAATCATCACTATTAATCATAGGTCTTGGGAAATCAAATGCATCCGATTTTCCTTCAAGTGCCAGTCTCTCAATATAGGGACCGCCTGGATAAGGTAAATCTAGCAACTTAGCTACTTTATCAAAAGCTTCTCCAACTGCATCGTCTTGAGATTGGCCAATAATTTCATATTGTCCTTTATCTTTAACATCAACAATCATGCTGTGGCCACCAGAGACAAGTAAACATATAAAAGGCATTTTTATCTCAGGAAATTCCATCATTGGTGACATCAAATGTCCCTCTAAATGGTTTATTGGTATCAAGGGAATATTGAGAGCTGTTGAAAGTCCTTGAGCAAAACTTTCTCCAATTAATAGAGCTCCTAGTAAACCTGGTCCAGACGTATAAGCAATCTGATCAATACTATCAAGAGAAAGGTTTCCTAAAGCGTCTTCAAGCACATCCACAATTTTTAAACAGTGGTCTCTTGAGGCTAATTCAGGTACCACTCCCCCATATTCGGCATGCATGTCCATCTGACTATGAACAGATTCTCCAATAATTCCGTCTTTAGAATCATAAATAGCTATTGCCGTTTCATCACAGGATGTTTCTATTCCTAAAGTTTTCATAAAAAGTTTTGCAAAATTGTTAATAAAAGCCTAAACTACGCGTCACATTATGCCTTCAATTATTATAAAAGATACAGAACATTTTGATATTGGTTTGAGGAAATTCAAGCGTGCATGTGAAAAAGCAGCAATTGTTCCTGAAATAAGAGCAAGAGAATTTTACGAAAAGCCAACCGAGAAAAGAAAACGTCTAATGGCAGCAGCTGTCAAAAGAGCAAAGAAATCTAATAGAAAGTTTTCATTCCCAAGACAAAGATCTAGATAGTTTTGGCGCTTTTATCAGATATTAAAAACAACCTAAAACAAGCTATGCTTGATAAAAATGATTTGGTTAGAGACACCATCAGAATGTTTTTATCAGAAGTACAAAGATTCGAAATAGATAACAAAGAAGAAGTTGATGACGCAAAGGCATTACAGATCATCAATAAAATGATTAAACAGAGAAATGACTCCATTTCTCAATTTAAAGAAGGCGGCAGAGAGGATTTAGCTGATAAAGAACAGCAAGAAGTTGAAATTCTTTCAAAATATAAACCAGAGCAGTTAAGTGAAGAAGATATTACTGAAAAAGTAAAAAGTGCCATCGAAGAAACCGGTGCCGAGTCTATGCAGGATATTGGTAAGGTAATGGGAGTTTTAAAATCAGCTTTAGCTGGCTCAGCAGATATGGGGCTTGTTAGCAAAATAGTAAAAGATCAGCTTGCTTAGTAATATTTTTCAAAAACATGAAAAGAAATCAAGATCGAAGTAATAATCAACTAAGAGATATTGCTATTGAACCAAATATAAATATTCATGCCGAAGGTTCTGTATTAATTTCATTTGGTAATACAAAAGTCATTTGTAATGCATCAATAGAAAATAATGTTCCTAGATGGATGAAAAATTCAGATGAAGGTTGGGTGACTGGTGAGTATGGAATGCTTCCAAGGTCTACTAATGAAAGAATGAGCAGAGAGGCTGCAAGAGGCAAACAAAGTGGCAGAACACAAGAAATTCAGAGACTCATTGGAAGATCATTAAGGCAGGCAGTTAATCTTAAATATCTTAAAGGAAAAACTATAAATGTTGATTGTGATGTTATACAAGCTGATGGTGGAACAAGAACAGCATCAATTACAGGCGGCTGTGTAGCACTTTTTTTAGCTATTAAAAATCATCATGACGATCAACGTGCTATTAAGTCATTTGTGGCAGCAGTTTCAATGGGTATTAAAGAAAATCAAGTTCTACTTGATCTGGACTATGATGAAGATAGCACTGCAGATACTGATTTAAATATTGTTATGAACGATAAAGACGAATTAATTGAAATTCAAGGTACCGCAGAAGATGCTCCTTTTTCAAAAAAGGAACTTGATGATATGCTTGTGATGGGCAGCCAAGCAATAGCTGATATTATTAAAAAACAAAAAGCTTGTATTGAATAAGTGAAAGATTATCAAAAGTCATTTTTAAATTTAGCAATAGAATCTCAAGCACTACAATTTGGAGAATTTACACTTAAATCAGGTCGACAAAGTCCATATTTTTTTAATGCTGCAAATATGCTTAAAGGCTCTAATTTATTCCAGTTAGCACAATGTTATGTTGAAGCAATAATTGATAACAATATTGAGTTTGATTGCATATATGGTCCCGCCTATAAGGGTATTTTTCTTGGTTCTATTGTTGCTACAGTTTTAAGTGAGCAAGGTAAAAATTATCCTGTTAGCTTCAATAGAAAAGAGGCAAAAGATCATGGAGAAGGTGGAAATATTATAGGTGCGAATCCAAGTGGGAACGTGTTAATTATTGATGATGTTTTATCGGCTGGAACTGCTGGAAGAGAATCAATTAATTCAATAATTAATCATAATGCGACTCCTTCCAGTTTTGTTGTTGGTCTTGATAGACAGGAGAAAGGAGTTTCTGATGAATCAGCCAGTAAAGAATTAGAAAATGAATTCAATATGAATGTTACATCGATAGTAAATCTTGACTCTCTGATTGCATATGTCAGAAATGAATCTGAGCTTTCAGAACATCTTGAAGGCCTAAATAACTATAGAGAGACCTGGGGCGCATAAATGTTTTCAGGAATTGTTCAAGGTACAGGAAAAATATCCAAAATAATTTCAAAAAAGAATCACATTACTTTGGAAATATCTGCTCCTAAAAATTTTAATAAAAATTTAAAAAAAGGAGCTAGTGTCTCTGTTAATGGAATCTGCTTAACCTCTTTAGATAATGGTAAAAAAAACCTAAAGTTTGATGTTATCAATGAAACATTATCAAAAACAAATATAGGTAAAGCTAGAAAAGGTTCTTTAGTAAATTTAGAAAGGTCAATTACAGCATCAACAGAAATAGGTGGTCATCTAATGTCGGGGCATATTCATTTTGCTGGGAAAATTGAAAGGATAATGACGAAAAACACTAATAAAGATATTCAAATTAAATTTCCAAAGAAATATAAGCAATATATTTTTGAAAAAGGCTATATAGGTGTAAATGGATGTAGCTTAACTCTTGGTAAAGTTAATAATGACTCTTTTTATGTACATTTAATTCCTGAAACTCTAAAAATTACTAACCTTAGTGACTTAAAAAAGGGTTCTTTTGTAAATATTGAGATAGATCAAAATACAATTGCTATAGTTGAGACAGTAAAGAATTCTTTAGCTGCCCAAAAATCTTGATAATACTGCCATTCTTATCGCAACACCGTTTGCCACCTGTTGCCTAATTACAGAATTTTCTGAGTCATAAACAGCTTCTGTTATTTCAACATAATTAACCGGTCCTGGATGCATCACAATCGCGTCACCTTTTGCAGATTCAAGCTTTTCAGAAGACAACTGATACTCTGATTTATATGTTTCAAGATCTAAATTAAGCTCTTTTTCAAATCTTTCGTACTGAATTCTCAAAGCCATCACAACATCTGCATTTTCAAGGGCTGACTCTAAATGAGATTCATACTTACCAATCTTAGGATTTTGATACTTGATACACATTTCAGGATGCCCACAAAATGTGAGTGATCCTAAATCAAAATTAGATACACCTTCAACAAAAGAGGAAGTAACTCTTGAGTGATCAAGATCTCCTACGATAACAATATTCAGGCCATCTAAATTTTCTTTATGGTCCATAATTGTCTTTATATCTAAAAGTGCTTGTGTTGGATGTGAAATTGATCCTTCTCCCGCATTTATGAAAACCATTTTCGGCAAACATTCAGCTAATTCTCTAATTACAGATTCGGGATGTCTTAACACACATAAATCTACACCCATAAGATTGAGAGCATCTACAGTTTCAAAAATGGATTCTCCCTTTTGAACAGAGGAATTTTCAATATCAAAATCTAATACTGAGCACCCTAAATTGTTTGCAGCAATCGCAAAAGATGACTTTGTTCGTGTGCTTGGCTCACAAAAAACATTTGCAACTATTTTGTCTGGAAAAAGATTTTCTTTCCTAAAGTTACCCTCATCATCAATGAAATTATTTGAGAACTCTATCAGATCCAGTATGTCTTTTTTTGAAAGATCGTTTATTGATAAAAGATTATTAGCCATTAGTTAATACTATTGCCTCTATTTCAACATTTACTCCAAGCGGGAGACCCGAAACCTCCACAGTAGCTCTTGCTGGATATGGTTCAGAGAAATACTCTTTCATCATATCGTTAACAACTGCAAAATTACTCAAGTCAGTGAGAAAAATTGAAATCTTTACAATATCATCAAGACTACACTCCGCAGCTTCGCAAATACTTTTCACATTTTCTAAAACTTGTTTAGCCTGATCTTCTATTGATTGCGATACTAAGTCGCCAGTTTCAGGATCCAATGGTATTTGGCCAGATATAAACATTAAATTTCCTGCTTTTACTGCTTGAGAATATGGTCCAATTGCCTGTGGTGCATTCTTTGTCGAAATAATTTTTTTTGTCATCTTAATATTCTCCCTATAAAAAATACTCTATTTTACTACTTATCATTAATATTTCTTTTACAACTTGTTGTAAATTTTAGCGATCTCACTTTTTGCATAATACTTTTAAGTTCTTCTTTGTTTTTAACTTCTATTTGTATCTCAAATCCTGCAAATCTTTTATCAATTGTTTTTGTATTTACAGATCCTATATTTATTCCTGATTTGGCAAATACAGAACCTAAATCTGATAAAACTCCAACTTTATCTTCAGTGTTTACATCAATTTTCACTTTATAAGAATGCTCTTTCTTATTTTCTCCCCATATAGCGGGCATATATCTTGGATCTTTATTTAAGAAAGGTTTTACCTGTTTACATTTTTGATTATGAATAACCATGCCTCTTTCAGTATCAGAGTGGGCGACAACTTCATCTCCGTAGACTGGGAAGCAGCACTTTGCAAATCTAACTGTCACACTTTCAATTTTATTATCAAGAATTAAGACTGGCTTTGGTTCTTTTATTCCTTCTCTTATTTGAAGTCCTGAATAAAATCTTTCTGCAATGATACTACCAGTTCTTTTTCCAAGCCCAAGATCAGTAAGAAGTTTATTAAGAGAGGTTACTCCTATCGAGTCGAGGATCTTCTTGAGTGAATTTCCTCTATATTCCTTCAAACTTGATCCAGCTCTTTTAAGCTCTGTTTCGAGCATAACTTTGCCGGCTTTTCTTGCATCAGATGCTTTTTGTTTTCTTAGTCTAGACCTAATTGCACTTCTAGCCTTGCTTGTTGCTACGTAATTTAACCAAGATGGGTCTAGGTAAGGTTCTTTTTTGGATGTAATAATCTCAACAGTTTGTCCTGACTCTAACTCAATGTTCAAAGGCACTTCACTTCTATTTACTTTACATCCAATAATTGTGTCTCCTAGATCAGTGTGAACCTCATATGCAAAATCTATTGGAGTTGAGCCTCTTCTTAAAGCGTATATATCACCTTTTGGTGAGAATAAGAAAACTTCTTCAGAACTAAGGTCTGTTTTAATTGATTGAGCAAATTCTGATGGGTCATTAGTTTTCTTTTGAAGATCTGCTAATCCCAAGAGCCATCTTGAAGCTCGAAGCTCTGATCCTCGTTTTTTATCATCAGTTTTGTACTGCCAATGCGCTGCAATACCAAAGTTTGCAATCTCTGCCATATTTCTTGTTTGAATCTGAACTTCAATAGGAAAAGCATTTAATGCTAACAAACTAGTATGAAGAGCTTGGTAGCCATTACTTTTAGGGATAGCGATATAGTCCTTAAATCTATTTTCTATCGGAGAAAAATAGTTATGGATGATACCTAAAGATCTGTAACACTCGTCAATAGAGTCAACTAATATTCTGAATCCATAAACATCTAATATTTCAGAAAATGGCTTATGTTTAGATTTAATTTTTCTATAAATACTATAAATATTTTTCTCTCTTCCTTTTACTCCTACTTGCTCAATTCCGTTTGATTTGAGCTTACGCTTAAGCTCCTTTCTTATTTTTGAAATTATTCTTTTTCTTCCACCACTTGATTTATTAATTGCACTTTCAAGCATGGATGCTCTGAGTGGATGAATACATCTAAATGCGAGATCCTCCAACTCAGATCTAATTTCTTGCATACCTATTCTTAAAGCTAATGGTCCATATAATTCTATTGTCTCTTTAGACTTCATTATTTGTTTTGATCTTGGGAGATGTTCAATAGTTCGCATGTTGTGAAGGCGATCACAAATTTTTACGAGAATTACTCTAACGTCTTTGGACATTGCTAGCATCATTTTTTGAAGATTGTTAGCATCTCTATCTGATCGACTAGTTATATCAAGCTTACCGAGCTTACTAACTCCATCTACTATGTTTGCAACATCATTTCCAAATAAATCTTCCAAGTTCTTTTTAGTAACATCACAATCTTCTAATACATCATGCATTAATGCTGCACAGATAGAATCTGGATCCATTTTTAAATTCAATAATATTGTTGCAACTGCAAGAGGATGAGTAATATATTTTGATCCATCCATTCTATCTTGGCCATCATGAGCATAGAAGGCTAAAGAATATGCGGTCTGGATTTTTTTTATTTCGTCTTTGTTGAGATATTGTTTTGCGCTTTTATAAAATTTTGCTGGTAACCTTAATAGGTTTGCTTCGTTGAAATTCTCTAATAATATGTTTGGGAGCACATGTTCGCTCAAGATAACCCCCCTATAGTCATCTATCCTAAGTTTTCGTCTTCTTTATTGCTTGGAGCAGAGAATTCATCTAACAATACATCTTCCTCGAGAGTTTTTTCAAGAGTTTCTCTATCAAGAAGCCCTTCTTCAATCTCTCTTAATGCTACTAATGTTGGCTTATCATTATCCCACTCAACCAAAGGATCTCGACTTGTAGTTGATAATTGTCTTGCCCTTTTTGAAGCCATAAGTATTAGATCAAATCTACTAGGAATTTTTTCCAAACAATCTTCTACTGTAATTCTTGCCATTTATTAATCTCCTGGGACGAGTATTCTAATTCTAATCACCCCATTAATCCAATAAATCTTTCAATATATTTTTATTATAAGTTTCATTATATTCATAATTCTTATCAAATATAATAGAAGTTATGTCATTAAAAGCTCTATTAAAATCATCATTTAAAACAATATAATCAAAATATTTAGCATGCTTTAATTCTTTTATTGCATTTTCCATTCTTCTATTAATAACATCATCAGCATCGAGACCTCTTAAGATTAATCTCTTTTTTAATTCGTCTAATGATGGAGGAATAATAAAAATTGAAATAACTTCTTTAATTGAGTTACTAATTTGAATAAATCCTTGAACGTCGATATCTAAGACAACGCTGATATTATTCTCTAGCTTCTCTTCAACAAAAGATTTAAGAGTTCCGTATTGATGTCCATGAACATCAGCACTCTCAATAAATGCGTCTTTTTTCTTAAGATCATTAAACTCATTATCAGTAATAAAAAAATAATCTTTACCATGAGTTTCTCCCTCTCTTGGTGATCTTGTTGTCGCAGATACTGATAATTCTATATTCTCATTATTACTAATGATTTCTTTTATAAGAGATGACTTTCCGGCACCAGAAGGTGCTGCAAAAACAATTAACTCTCCTTTTTTTAAATCATTCAACATTTTGAGTTTGCTCTCTCATTTCTTCAATAAGTAACTTCATATCAAGTGCATAATTTTTTAGTTTTGAGTCGTCGATCTTTACTGTAAGAGTATTTGACTCTCTAAAAAGCTCTTGCAATATAAAATCTATTTTTTTCCCACTTGATATTTTCTTTGTTAGCTCTTCATTTATTGTTTTCGTATGAAAAAAAATTCTATCTAATTCCTCTGAAATATCATGTTTCAAAGCAAGCATAGCAACCTCTTGATCTAATCTAGTTTCGTCAAAATCTTCTATAAGATTTTTTATTTTATTTTTATAATTTTTTATTCTTTTATTAAGAGTCTTTTTCTCCATATTCTGAATACTTCGAGCAATCTTTTCTATGCTCTTAGTCTTTTTAGATAATACGTTTTCAATCTTTTTTCCTTCTTTAAATCTTGAATTAATAAATTCTTTTAAGGCAGTATTAAAGTTATTTTTGATTAGTTTCTTATTGATACTTTGAGATGTTTCTATATTAAAAATTCCTGACACATCTTTTATATCTGAAAAATTTAAGTCTACTCTATTTCCAAGTGCTTCTTTTAATGAGCTTTCAAGCATTCTAAGTAGTTTTTTATTAATATCATATTTTGTTTTTGAGGATGATTTTGCTTTTATCTTTACTTCTATTTTGCCTCTATTTATATTTTTAGATATTGCTTCTCTAATGAAGTCTTCTAAATCATTACCCAAGTTATTAGATTTTATTGATAGTTCTAAAAATCTATGATTTACGCCTCTAATTTCAATTGAGATATTGGACGTTTTATCAAAAGATTCAGACAAACCGAATCCAGTCATGCTACTAATCATTTAAACATTGTATTTTGCAAAAGAGTTGAGTTCTAGTCGTATTCATCAAAAATAAAGCCTAAACTCTTCAATTTTGAATTAGAGATATTGCCCTGTTCATCATTTCTATCTTCTGCACAATTAAATATCTCATGTTCTTCTGAATTAAATTCATTCTCTATAAAGAATTTAATAATATTTGCAGCATTATTTCTGTGTAAGTAATTTGCAAACTTTCTTTCAGATACTGTTTGATAAAGACCAGCAAATCTTAAAATTATTAGGTTTTTGCCATAATTTTTTATTTGGTTATTTTCATATTTAACTAGAGTTTTGCTCCTAAAATCATCTTCGCTTAAAGGATCTGATTCCATAAAGATGCCAGACTTATTATTTCCGTACACTCTTGTTGATGAGATGGTTATGAGTTTTTTATATAATAATTCACTAGTCAATCTAAAAACATTTTCTGAGGAATTGATAAAACCTTTTTTGTAACCATCTTCGTCAAACGAGCTTGGTTTTGGTATAAAAATTATTGAATCATATTCAGTTATATCTAATTTTGGGATCTCCTTTGATAACCAGTCCCATTTAATATAGTTTTTTATATCTGATTTATGATTACCCCTCGATATTGGGTACAACTCATATTCATTATCCTTGATAATATGACTAATTCTTTTAGCAATATCGCCAAAGCCTATTATGAGAACATTTTTTTTCATGTGATGCTTACATTAACTCAAAAAAAATCCAGGGCTGCAACCCTGGATTTTATTACGTTAAAAAATTTATATGCTTAATAATGGCGCAATTACAAGGCTAACTATAGCCATTACATTTATTAAAATATTCATTGATGGTCCTGACGTATCTTTAAAAGGATCACCAACGGTATCACCTACTACAGCTGCTGCGTGAGTATCAGAACCTTTGCCACCCAGGTTGCCCTTCTCAACATATTTTTTTGCATTATCCCAAGCACCTCCGGCATTCGCCATCATAAGTGCGAGAGATACACATCCTAAAAGCCCACCAGCAAGCATGCCTCCTAAAGCTTGAGCACCAAGACCAAAACCAACAATGGCTGGCATAGAAACTGCAATTACTCCTGGTAACATCATTTTCTTTAATGCAGCTTTGGTTGCTATCTCAACGCATTTTTCTGAATCAGGTTCTGCAGTGCCCTCCATTAAGCCAGATATCTCTCTAAATTGTCTTCTTATTTCATTAATCATTTCAAAAGCGGCGTCACCAACAGCCGTCATTGTTATTGAAGAAACTAAAAACGGTATGCAAACTCCTATAAACATTCCAACTAAAACAATTGGCTCTGTAAGTGCTAACGAAAATTCAGGATTTGCTACACCTACTACAGCAGAAAAAGCTGAAATTATTGCTAAAGCAGCTAACGCTGCAGCTCCAATTGCAAAACCTTTTCCGATTGCAGCAGTAGTATTTCCTAATTCATCAAGAGAGTCTGTAATTTCTCTTACTTCCTCACCCATACCTGACATTTCAGCTATTCCGCCAGCATTGTCAGCAACCGGTCCATATGCATCTATTGCCATAGTTATTCCAACAGTAGCAAGCATACCAACAGCGGCAATTCCTACACCATAAATGCCCGATAGTTGAGTTGAAGTAAGGATGATGCCGGCTAGAATAACAATAGGTATGACAACTGATTGCATTCCTACTGATAAACCTGAAATCATTACAGTTGCAGAACCAGTTTCTCCTGATTCAGCAATTTTCTTAACCGGGCCGCCGCCTGTGTAATATTCTGTAATAAGTCCAATCAATACACCGCCAACAGCTCCAGCAATAACACACCACCATACATTCATTCCAACTCCGTCAAAAGAATTAATTATGAAATAGGCCATAGCCACAAATATTACTGGCGCTAAAAGAGTTCCAGATCTCAATGCACTTGCAGGTGCTTTTGCTGACTGAAGCTTAACTATAAATATTCCGATTATTGAAGCTATTAAGCCAGTCGCAGCTAAAGCCAGTGGAAGCATCATCATATCTTGGTTTCCAAGCGTATAAGCTATTGCTATTGATGCAATCATAGAGCCGCAATATGACTCAAATATATCTGAACCCATTCCAGCAACATCACCAACATTATCTCCAACATTATCCGCAATAACGCCTGGATTTCTTGGATCATCTTCAGGAATACCAGCTTCAATCTTACCAACGAGATCAGCTCCAACATCAGCACTCTTTGTAAAAATTCCTCCACCTACTCTGGAAAAAAGTGCTACAACAGATGCTCCCATGGCAAAACCTTCAAGCTTATGAGGATCAATTTCAGCTGGGATGTAGAAATAATATAATCCACCTAAACCAATGAGACCCAATGATGCAACACATAGACCCATTATAGAACCACCATAAAAAG
>CACMFH010000014.1 GCA_902612915.1 uncultured SAR86 cluster bacterium
ATCAAACAGGATTCAAAAAAATGGGAAAGAGTATATGTGGAAGGAACATGGTATGGAGCCAATCAAATATTAATTGATAATGTAATAAATGGAGGCATTGCTGGATATAAAGTGCTTACACCTTTCAGGCTAAACGAAACAGGTGATCTAATCCTAATAGATAGAGGATGGATAAAAAGAAATAGAAATATGTCAGACTTACCAAATATTAGTATTAAGGATATTAAAGAAAGAGTTAGCGGGATATTAGAATCGCCTGAACTTGGACTTGTTCTCTCAGACGAGCTAGTATCTGGTGAATGGCCAAAAATATCGCAAACTAAGAATATTGATGTAATATCAAAAGAGTACAATGAATCAATATATCCATTAATTCTTTTAGCAGACCCAATAAGTAGATATAGCTTAGAATATATTAAAATTAAACCAACAAACATGACGCCAGTAAAACATTATGGTTATTCAGCTCAATGGTTTTTAATGTTTATAGTTTTATGCGGCATGTATGTCTGGTACGGATACAAAAAAAATGAGAAGTAAAATTTTTCTAGCAGTTTTGTTGCTTACACCAATACTGGTTGTTACTTTCTCGACCTTATATTTTTTATCAGGCATGTCTCCAGAAGGCACTAAAAATAATGGCGTATTTTTTAAAAGCTATTTTGATTTAAATGACTTTAAAAATATAGAAGGCAAACAAGACCTTATTAAGTTTGAAGATGGTAAATGGATATTATCTGTATATATTACAAATATAGATAGCAGCGAGGAATCTATATACCTTGCAAGACAACTAAATGTCGCACTTAATAGAGATATCAATAAGCTTAAAAGAGTAATTTTTTATTCAAATAAATTACTTGAACCCAATCTTAAAGATATTAAATTACAATATCCTCGAGTTGAAATTATCGAGGATAAAAACGGGGTATTGTTAAACGTCTTACAAAGAAATTCATCGCTTGATTTTAATATTGAAAATCCAATATTTGTTATCGATCCATATGGAAGGGCGGTTATGTATTTTTTACCGGATACTGACCCAAAATTAATTTTAAAAGACTTGAAGGTGTTAATTTAATGAATCAAATTAAAAATTTGTCTCTTTTTGGTATTTGCTTTGCATTTGTGGTTATTGCATTGGGAGCATGGACGCGTCTTGTAGATGCTGGTCTTGGATGTCCAGATTGGCCAGGATGCTATGGTTTTGTTGTTTTTCCTATTAACGAGGCAGACATTGCTATAGCAGAAAGTAGATATCCTTTATTTCCATACGATATTAATAAAGCAATTCCTGAGGTTGTGCATAGATATTTTGCAGCAGGACTTGGTCTAATAGCAATCTTTCTAGTTTATCTGTCTTTTAGAAAGACAAATGATAGATCAATACAAGGTTGGTCGTCATTTTTATTATTTTTTATATGTTGCCAAGGCATTTTTGGATATTTAACAGTAAGCTTAAAACTTTTACCCATAATAGTTACATTGCATTTATTTGGAGGATTCACCACGTTAACTCTGTTTTACTTTATTTATTTAAAATCTCGAAATTTTGAAATATTTAACCAGATAAATATTTCAAATTTAAAAACTATTGCTGGCGTAGCATTTTTAGCTTTAATATTTCAGATATTTCTTGGAGTTTGGACTAGTACTAATTACGCCTCTCTAGCATGTGCAGATTTTCCAACATGCCAAGGAACTTATTTGCCAGAGATGGACTTTAAGAGTGGATTTAATTTAAACCAAGAAGTTGGCCCAAACTATTTGTATGGATTATTAGACAATCCTGCGCGAGTAGCCATACATTATTCTCACAGAGTTTCAGCAATACTAGTTACGTTTATATTTCTTATACTTATGTCTAGACTATGGTTTTCCGAAGCAGCTCCACTTGCCTCAACTCTCGGCATTCTTCTTCTAACTCAAATAGCACTGGGAATTACTAATGTTGTATATGTTTTACCTCTATACGTGGCGATTGCTCATAATTTATTTGCAGCCTGTCTTCTTTTAGCAACATTTACTGTAAATTACTTAGCCTGGAAGAAATGACCTTTCTTAAAAGCTATTATCAGCTTTGTAAACCAAATGTAGTTTACATGATGTTGATATGCGCTTTTGTAGGAATGTTGTTAGCAGAAAAATCTGTAAGTTCTTTCAGTTATCTGATCGTGTCTTTAGTTGGTATTGCATTTTGTGCAGCTTCTGCAGCTGCAATTAATCAGGTAATTGATCGTGAGTCTGATGCCTCTATGACAAGAACCGATCAAAGACCATTGCCTCAGGGTGATCTGTCACCAATGCATGCATCAATGTTTGCTTTGTTTATAGGAGGCTTGGGCGCAACAATTTTATATGTATATGTAAATACATTAACAATGGTTCTAACAATTGCATCTCTAATAGGCTATGCTTTTATTTATACCGTTTATTTGAAGAGAGCAACCCCACAAAATATTGTGATTGGAGGTCTTGCTGGTGCAGCTCCACCATTATTGGGCTGGTCATCTGTAACAAATACAATAGATCCTTACGCCTTATTGTTAGTTCTAATAATATTTGTATGGACTCCTCCGCATTTTTGGGCGCTTGCAATTTATAGAAAGGATGAATACGCCAAGGAATCAATTCCAATGTTGCCTGTCACACATGGAGTAATATTTACTAAACTTCAAATAGTTTTATATACGATTATTTTGTTTATAGTCTCATTGTTGCCATATGTGGTTCTGATGTCTGGAATAATTTATTTAGTTTCTGCTCTAATATTAAGTTCAGTCTTTTTATATTACTCAATTAATCTTTATTACAGTGACGATGATGAAGATGCAATGAGTACTTTTCAATTTTCAATTTATTACATTTTTTTAATTTTTTTAGCTTTACTGGTAGATCATTTTATAATTGTGGCCTAATGACGATTAAGAAAAATATACTAATTATTCTTGTTTTTATATTCACGGTTCTAGCCCTTTTCATTAACAAGTTAACATCGCCAAGAGTTTTGAGTGAAAATGAACTTTTAATCAATGGTCTTTTTCTTTTTGAAACTCCAAAGCAAATATCAGATTTTACTTTTTTGTCAGAAGATAATATTGAATTTAAAAAAGATGACTTAATTGGAAAATGGACTTTAATGTATTTTGGATTTACAAGATGTCCTGACGAGTGCCCAACCTCAATGTATCAAATGTCAAAACTTGTCAAAGTTTTAAGAGAAAAAAACTTTCCATTAGAAGACAAACAATTTGTTCTGGTTTCCATTGATCCTGAAAGAGATTCACCAGAACAGATTAATAAGTATGCAAAGGGCTTTGATGAGGCATTTATTGGCGTATCAAATGTCAGGCCGATGTTGATAAATCTTGCAACACAGCTATCTGTTAATAATGTAATGCCAAGTGGAGTAGAGACTGATCATTCTCACTTGGACAATCATGTAAATAATATAATACTGCTAAATCCAAATGGGGAATTTGCAGGAGTATTTAGACCTCCATTCGACTTATCAAGACTATCTTTGACTTATCAATCGGTAACTCAGTAATCTTTATATTTTAATAATTACTTTGCCTTTAGCCTTTCTGTCTTTAAGATGAGCAATTGCTTGTGCACCATCATCTAAATTAAATGAATCAGAGACTTCTGGATTAATTTTTCCATCCGAGTGAAGTTTAAACAGCTCTTCAAAATTCTTTTTATTTTCTTCAGGAAACATTCCAACCCATGCTCCCCAGAAAACTCCAACAATTTTCATACCCTTTAGTAGAGCAAGATTGATTGGAATTTTTGGAATCTCACCTGCTGCAAATCCAATTACTAAATATCTGCCATCCCATGCAGTAGCTCTGATACAAGGCTCTGAATATGAATCACCAATAGGATCATAAACAACGTTAGCACCAATGCCTCCTGTTAATTCTTTTATTTTAGATGAGAGTTCCTTTTGCTGATCTCTATCAAGCTTTCCTGATGGATAAATAAAAGCTTCATCAGCGCCATGTTTTTTACAAAGATTAATTTTATCTTCAGTTGATGCTGCAGCTATGACTTTAGCTCCCATAGCTTTTCCAAGCTCTACAGTAGCAAGACCAACACCTCCTGCCGCTCCAAGAACTAATAAAGTTTCTCCCTCTTTCAAATCCGCTCTTTGTTTGAGAGCATATAGGGATGTGCCATACGTCATTGGTAAAGCAGCAGCAGTTTCGAAGCTCATAGAGTCTGGTATTTTCACAGCAGCTGTTTCTGGAACTACAATCTTTTCAGCAAAAGCCCCCAAACCAGTCATTGCAAATACTCTGTCACCCACTTTTAAATTTTTTACATCTTCAGCGACTGCTTCAACTATACCTGATGATTCACCTCCGGGAGTAAAAGGTAGTTCTGGTTGAAATTGATAAAGCCCTTGTATCATCAAAACATCAGGAAAGTTAACACTACCAGCTTTATTATTAATTAGCACATGTCCAGGTAGAATTTCAGGATCAGGCACCTCATTAATTTGTAATTTATCTGGCATGCCCAGCTCGACACATTGTAAAGCTTTCATAATTTCCCCCTATAACCTTAAGTTGTAGTTTTTAACGAATTCATTCATTTCTTCGTTTGTATTTTCTGGAATTTCTTTTAATTTATTTAATGATAACTCTGCTTCTTTTTTTATACCATCTAAATTTAATGAACCATTAGATCTTAAAATTTTAATATTTTCTTTAGCTTTTTTAACACCATCTGAATGAAAGCTATTATTAGGTATTTTTCCTTTTACTGAGCCAATAACATACTCAATAGATTCTATGAATGATTCACTATTCTCAAAAAAAGATGCAACTAGCTTTAGATCATCAATTATTTCATTTCTTGCCTCATTGATATTTACCACCCGATTGTTTTTATCTATATTTGTATCTTTATCTCTTCCTTTATAAATAACTTTAGAATCGTTTAAATCAATTTTTTCTTTCTCATCATCTGATATCTTAGGACTTTGATCGATTAAACAATAAATAAGAATAATATCTAAAAATTGCATGTGATGAACTGATGTACCAGTTATGTCATCAGGCAATAGATCAACACCTCTGACCTCAAGATACTCAATTCCGTATTCTTTTAAAAGATTGTATGGTCTCAAGCCATTTAAAGATGATCTTTTAGGCCTTATAGCATCATAATATTCGTTTTCTATTTGAATAATTCCATTTGAAATCTGATGGTATTCATCATTAGAATCTAACAAACCAAGTGCTTCAAAGTCCTTGTAAGGAACAGTAATTGCATCCTTTATCTTTTTTAGAAAACCTGACAGCGAGTTATATTTAATATTCAAATTTTTCTGAGCCTTACTTTGATATCCTATATCACTCATTCTTAAAGACGTTGCATCTAAAAGATACATATCTTTAGAGTTAAGCTTTTCTAGTTTATGTTCTCTATTATTAATAAAAGACTTATCAACTACATTCGTTTGACCAAATTCTAGAAGCACAAACCAAAACAATCTTTTAAAGTTTCTTATTAATCCAAGATAGGCTTCATCAATATCAACTTGGTGATTTGAATTAGTTAAACAAGCAAGAGAATCAGGATTTATAGAAAAGTTATAGTGCATACCAGAAACGCATTGCATGGTTGGTCCATATCTTACTTTTAGTCCCTTTCTATATACATGCTTAAGCAGGCCTATGTTGCTTTGGTGATAAAAGCCCAAATTTATATCTGATTCATCTTCAATTTGTGGAGGCATTGAAAAAGGCCATAACATCTCATTATCATCAATATTTTGTCCTACAAATACGTGAAGAGAATATAAAAAATTATAAAGATCATTAACTTCTTCAAATGTGGGTGTAACTAGCTCGACCTGTGCCTCTGCGAAATCTGTAGTTATAAATTTATTTGTAAGAGCTGACCCCAAAGCTTCTGGATGAGGTTTTTTAGATATACCACCCTCTTTATCTACTCTAAAAAATTCTTTCTCTATACCTCTTTTAATAATTAGATTTTTAAAGAAGCCTGAGTCTTTTAAATTCTCTAATCTACTTTTTAGTAATGCATTAGTCATTAAACCCTGGACCAGCTTTTACTATTTCAGGTTTTGCATTAAATTTTTTGAAGTTTTCTTGAAATTTTGTAATTAATTCTGAAAGATATTTTTCGTACTCATCTTTATTTTTCCATGTATTAATTGGGTTTAGTAATTTACTATCTACTCCATCAACTTTTATGGGTACAGATAGATTTAATCCAGGAACAGTTGTTGTTTCAACATTATCAAGCTCACCATCCTGAATTGCGTTAACAATTCTTCTAGTTGTGGGTATCTTAAATCTAGACCCTACTCCATAAGGCCCACCAGTCCAACCGGTGTTTACAAGAAAAACCTTAGAATTAAAACTCTCAATGCGTTCCATTAAAAGGTCTGCATATTCATTTGCAGGCCTCGGAAAAAACGGTGCCCCAAAACACGTTGAAAAAGTCGATTCTATATCAGATCCTGATCCCATTTCAGTTGAACCAACTTTAGCTGTATATCCACTCAAAAAATGATACGCAGCTGCTTCTTTAGATAATAATGAGACAGGAGGGATAAGACCTGTAAGATCACAAGTTAAAAAAATAACTGTCTTAGGCTCGCCAGCTGCATTGCTTTCAACAGCATCCTCAATGTGAGACCTTGGATAACAACATCTTCCATTTTCAGAAAGCGAAGTATTACTATAGTCAGGCGTACCATCTTCATTTATAAAAACATTCTCTATAACACTTCCATGTTTGATAGCTTTATAAATTACAGGTTCATTTTCTTCAGTTAAATTAATTGTTTTTGCATAACACCCGCCTTCAAAGTTAAAAACTGAGCCTTTGCTCCATCCATGTTCATCATCTCCTATGAGTGAACATTTAGGATCAGCTGATAGCGTAGTTTTTCCTGTACCAGATAAACCAAAAAATAAAGCTACGTTTCCATTAGAATTTACATTTGCAGAGCAATGCATTGGCAGAACGCCTTTTTCTGGAAGTAGAAAATTTTGGACGGAAAACATAGATTTTTTCATTTCACCTGCATATTTCATACCAGCAAGAATAACTTTTCTTTTTGCAAAATTTATAATCACACAACCATCAGAATTTGTTCCGTCTTCAGAGGGGTCGCAAACAAAATTAGCAGCACTTATTATCTGCCACTCTTGCTTATTGGCCGGATTGTAATCATCGGTGGCTACAAAAATAAGTCTAGAAAATAAAGAATGCCACGCAGTTTCTGTTGTAACTTTAACTGGCAAATAATGCTCATCATGAGAACCCACATGAACGTTAGAAATATATCTATTTTTTTCAGCTAGATATGTTTCAACTTTATTCCACAATGCATCAAATTTTTCTTCTTCAAAAGGCTTGTTAATTTCACCCCAATCAATAAGATTTTTTGTTCCTGCTTCTTTAACAATAAATCTGTCATTAGGGCTTCTTCCAGTTCTTTCTCCAGTAGATGTTGAAAATGCACCATTAGAAGCAATAACACCCTCATCGTTATTTACAGCTTCTTGTATAAGCTCTTCATTGCTCAAGCTTAGAGCTTCCGAGGTATTTGGTTGGGTGTTCATATTACTAACAAATATTATAGGTACTTGGGGGGAATAATTATATATGTTGAGGTGATAATTATGTACCTATAATATTTTATTCGTTAGCAATATTTCGAATTATTATGTAGCGCATTAAAAAATTAAAGCATTATTAAGTCAATAATATATAAATTTGTTATATTGAAGGGGTTTAGAAAGATAAAAATATGTAGTTATGCTACAAAGTTAGGCTAATTTAATCAAACCTCTATACTTAAAAATTGTAGCAATTAGGTAAGTCGCAAAAAATATAAAGCCATACTCTGCAAAGTTAAAAATAAATCTCCACCCATCCTCAGCACAACTTGGACCACCGGCAAGCGTTCTATTTATAGCTTCAATAAGTCCAAAATAATCTACTTGAGCATGAAAAGGCATTCCACAACCTGATAGGTTGACCAATTCATCCAAAGACATGCTTTGAATATATATTTGTCTTGAGGTTACGAATAATCCAATCAAAGAAGAAATTGTTATTAATATAGCACTTATAAACTGCTTATTAATTAAATATCCTAGCAACCCAGAAATTGCCACTAATCCAAAAACATATCTAGTAAGTATACATAAGGGACAGGCCTGTAAATACATAATCTGATCCATTATTATCGCTGCAAAAATTATTGCTAAAGCAGAAAACATAACCGACAGTTCAAAATAGTTTTGGAAAATATTTTTAACAATTGCTGATATTTTGTTGTACATTTTTCTTTAATTTTTTCCATTATAGAAAAACAAGAGTCATAATACATTATATAAAAGCTAAACATGAAAAATAGAATTTTTATCATAGATGGATCGTCTTATTTATATAGAGCTTTTCATGCTATGCCACCACTTAGCACTTCAAAAGGACAGCCAACTGGCGCAGTAAAAGGCGTTACAAATATGCTTCTGAATTTAAAAAAAGACAGTGAGGGTTCACCTATCATTGTTGTATTTGATGCAAAAGGAAAAACTTTTAGAAACGAAATTTATTCGGAGTACAAAGCAAACAGACCCCCTATGCCTGATGAACTTAGATTGCAATTAGATCCAGTCAAATCAATTTGTAGAGCTATAGGATTCCCACTTATAGAAATCGAAGGCGTTGAAGCGGATGATGTTATAGCAACAATAACCAGAATGGCGAAAGATGCTAAATATAAATGTGTTGTTTCATCCTTAGATAAAGATTTAATGCAACTTGTTGAAGACCCAGATACAACTTTAATGAATACTATGAAGCATGAAATTTTCAATGAGCAAAAGGTATTTGAAAAGTTTGGCGTAAAACCTAATCAAATAAGAGACATGCTAGCTCTTGTTGGTGATTCATCAGATAACATCCCAGGTGTTCCAAAAGTAGGTCAAAAAACTGCTTCAAAGTGGCTTAACGAATATAGCAATTTGGATGGAGTTATAAAAAATGCTGACTTGATAAAAGGAGTTGTTGGAGATAATTTAAGAAATAGCTTAAGTGAACTTCAAAGAAATGTTGACCTCGTTTCCTTGAAGGAAGATGTTGATTTAAATGTAAACTTTGAAGATCTTTTAAAACTAAATCCAAACCAAGAAGAGCTAGATAAAATTTTCAAAGATTTAGAATTTGCACCTATAAACAAAGATAAAGACGAGCAGGCTCCTAAAAAAAATGGAAAATATCAAACAGTCCTTAGCAAAAAAGATCTAAATTCCTGGATTAACAAAATAAAGAAATCAAAAGCCTTTGCAATAGATACTGAAACAGATTCTGTCCAAACTGTTTCTGCTAACATGTTAGGGATATCTCTCTCAGTAGCAGAAAACGAAGGTTGTTATATTCCAATTGGACATGATTATGAAGGCTGCCCAGAACAATTATCTATGGATGAGGTGGTTACAGTCCTTGGCCCTGTTATAGAAGAAAATCAAGATAAGATTGTTGGACAGAATCTAAAATTTGATATCCCAATATTATCAAGACACGGTATTAACATAACAAAGTTTTTGGCAGACACAATGTTAATGTCATATGTATTAAATAGCACAGCCACAAGACATGGCATGGATAGACTCGCTGATTATTATTTAAACTATACAACTACAAAATACACCGATGTAACTGGAACTGCCTCCAAACAAATAAGTTTTGCCCAAGTTAAATTAGATGTAGCCACTGATTATGCTGCTGAGGATGCAGATATTACTTTAAGACTATATAACGTGTTATCTCCATTGCTAAAAGAAAAGCCCATTCAGGAAAAGTTACTCGAGGATCTTGAATATCCGCTTGTTCATGTTTTATCGAGAGTTGAGCAAAATGGTGCAAAAATTGATAAGAAAAAATTAGCTAACCACTCTAAGGAGTTGAGTGAAAAGATTGATGAATTATCTTCTGCAGCCTTTAAGATTGCTGGTGAAGAATTTAATTTAGATTCTCCAAAGCAACTTCTAGAAATACTATATGAAAAATTAGGATTACCTGTGCTAAAAAAAACACCCAAAGGTCAACCATCTACAAATGAGGACACGCTTCAAAGATTATCTGAAGAATATGAATTGCCAAAAATTATTCTGCAATATAGGACGCTAGCAAAATTAAAGTCTACTTATACAGATAGTTTAATAAATATTGAAAATCCTAAGACAAAAAGAATTCATACATCATATCAACAAGCCGTAACTTCAACTGGCAGGCTGTCATCTACTGAACCAAATTTACAAAATATACCTATAAAAACTGCTGAAGGCAGAAGAATTAGAGAGGCTTTTGTTCCTGAGAAAGGCAATATATTAATATCAGCAGATTACTCTCAAATAGAGCTTAGGATAATGGCTCACCTATCAGATGATAAAAATTTAACTAATGCATTTAATAATGATATTGACGTACACTCTTCAACAGCGGCTGAGGTTTTTGGAGTTTCAATTGAAGATGTTTCTCAAGATCAAAGAAGAAGCGCTAAAGCGATTAATTTTGGGTTAATGTATGGAATGTCTGCTTTTGGATTAACAAGACAACTTGGAATTTCAAGAGGCGAAGCACAAGAATATTTAGATACATATTTTGCGAGATATACAGGTGTTCGGGACTATATGGACAATATAAAAGCAAAAGCAAAGGAAGATATGTTTGTTGAAACGATTATGGGTAGACGGCTTTATTTAAATGAAATCAACGCAGCAAATGGTTTAAGAAGACAAGCAGCGGAAAGGGCTGCCATCAACGCTCCGCTTCAAGGATCGGCAGCAGATATTATTAAGAAGGCTATGCTCGACATCGATCAGCTTTTACTAAATGAAATGCAAGAAGTAAAAATGATTATGCAGGTTCACGATGAATTAGTTTTTGAGTGTCCAAAAGATAACGCTGATATGGTCATGCAAAAAATGAAAGACACTATGGAGAAAACTGTTAAATTAAATATTCCTCTAATAGCTGAAGCTGCTATTGGCTATAACTGGAATGAAGCTCATTAACCTGATATATCAATTAATACTATCAATGAATTCCTGAGCAACCTCTCTTTCTATACCAGATGCAAAAAAATGACCACCAGAATATTTCTTAACTATTGGACTTTGATATTTTTTAATTGTTTCTTCAACCAGCTTAGAATCTATTTCAGTATCATCTTCTGCATATGCAAAATAACTTGGTATAGACTTATTTCCGATAATACTATGATCTTCAAGCCTATTTCCTGTGGCATTGCCTAAAAAGAATTTTTTAAAAAATTTTTCAGTTCCTTTCACATTAAATTGTCCAATGTAATGATCTAGTAGTTTTTTACTCATTAAATCTTCATATTCTTCTATTCTTTTTAAAACACCAGGAACTAAAAATCCTCTTATTAATAAGTCACCATATAAAGGAATCTTTACTATTGATAGCAGTGGTATATTTGCAGAATTAATAAGTGGAACTTGATAACCAATAAAACTAATGTTTTCTGGATTATTTGAAGAATATTTAGCTACAACTGCAGCACCAAAAGAGACACCATATAATATTACATCTTCAACTTTACAATGCTCAATCAGCTCTTTAAGTTGTCTTTCCATAAGCTCAATGCTTACGTTACTATTTATTCTATCTGAATAACCTCTACCATATTGATCATAGGTTATTACTCTATAATTATTTTTAACAAAGACATTTACATATTCCTCATATGCCAGTGATCCAAAAGTGGCACCATGAACCAAAACAATAACTTTGTTATTTTTATCTCCAATGTCTTTATAAGAGGTTATACCATCACTTAACCTAACTTCTTCATATCCAGAGTCTAATCTAAATTCATTTATATCAATGTTTTCTCTATCAAGAGCGAGATACAAACAAACTGGAATAAGAATAAATATTGATAAAAGAAAAAAAATTCGTTTCAATTAATTAGCTCTTTCTAATGGAATGTAATTCATTTCCTCAGGAAGAAGAACTTTGATGCCATGCATTTCTCTTAGATCTGAAACTTTCATTGAAAGATACTCCTCGGGCATTTTAAATGGCCATTTCTTTTTCATTTTTAATGCTCTAAACATCACTTTTCTTTTAATTCCACCGAGCTTCCAAATAATTTTAATTATTCCAAAATATCCTATTTCTTTTATTAAGTCTTTATATAGTTGCTTTATCTGAGGGAGCTTTTGATAGCCTAATATATATTTCAGTTCCCACTTACTGCCCCATAATACCCAGGTATCAAGAATAGACTCTTGTTCTAGAGATATATCCAGCCCAAAAATTACATGAGTACAGTCATGATCTCTTAGAAGAGTTCCAGAATCCTTATTATCTTCAAATATTTCTTTAGTATCAGGGAAAGAATTGTAGTAACACTCTAGAGCTTCTTGCAAAGTAAGGTCGCAGTTTTGATTTTGATAATCTAACATTATGGAATAAATTTTAATATTTCAGCAGAAAATTTGTCAAAACCTGTTCCATTTTGAGACGAAATAGCCAAAGCATCTACTTCGTGAATTTTAGTTTTAACATTTTTAATAGTAGTTGCAATTTTATTGTTTGATAATTTATCGCTTTTTGTAAGAACTGGTAGAAAAGGAATGTTGAAATCTCTGCAAAGCTGAATCATGTCCCAGTCGCTTTCTTTCAGAGGATGACGAATATCCATAAATATAATGACTGCGGTGAGAGCCTGTCGTTTTTGAAAGTATTGTCCCAACAATGGTCCCCAGTCTTGTTTTTTTGCCTTACTAGACTTTGCAAATCCATATCCAGGTAAATCCAAAAGCTTCAAATTTTCATTTACTTTAAAGAAGTTAATTTCTGTTGTTCTACCTGGAGTCTTACTAATTCTTGCTAGTTTTTTATTATCAGTTAGAACATTCAATGCACTAGATTTTCCAGCATTCGATCTTCCTGCTAGCAAAATTTCATACCCAATATCTTCAGGTAGATTTTTATAACTTGTTACACCAAAAACAAACTCTGTTTTTTTAAAAAGGTTTTTCATTTAATCGTTTATATCATATCAACCTATGTTTATAATACACATCAACAAGACACACATTTATATATTCAATGAAGTATTCATTACTATATTTTATTTTTTTTGTCCTCTCAGTTGATGTAAATGCTGCTGATGATAAATCTAAAGAAATGGAATTGCCAGAAACTTTTATTTCTGGAGACCCGAGCGTGGGAGCTCAATTAGTAGAATCATGTGCTGCATGCCATGGTGTTGATGGAAATAGTATTAGTACCGATTGGCCTAAGCTCTCAGGACAGAATCAAAGATATCTTTATGAACAACTTAAATACTTTAGAGATGGATCAAGAATGAATGCTTTAATGATGTCAGTGACACCATATCTGCAAACATTAAGCGATGATGATTTGAAACATATCGCTGCTTTTTATTCTCAATATAACAGCACAACTGGGCAGGCCAAAAATGATGAAGAGCTTTTGGCATTAGGAACGCAATTATATAGGTTTGGAAATATTAAAAAACAAATCCCAGCATGCACATCATGTCATGCGGTATATGGTCAAGGTAATAGTTTGGCAGGCTACCCTTCAGTAGCTGGACAACAGGTCGGTTATTTAACTTCTACGCTTAAGGCATATCGATCAAAAGAAAGAAATAGTGGAGAATCCTCATTAGTGATGCAATCTATTGCAGCAAATCTAACAGATTACGAAATAGACGCATTAGCAAATTATATGCATGGACTTTATCAATGAAAGAAAAATTAATAAAAATATTTACAATTTTAGTTTTTACAATCTCAACATTTGCAGAAGCTGAATATAGGTTAGGAGTTGATTACAGGATTGTCGATAATCCACTTCCTGTAAAAAAAGATGGAGTGGTCGAGGTTATGGAAACCTTTTGGTATGGATGCAATGCTTGTTATCAGTTTGATCCAGTTATAAACAAGTGGGCTGCAAGTCAAGGAGAAGATATAAAGTTTACAAAAATACCTGTTACATGGAGCAAAATTCATCAAGAACACGCCAAATTGTATTACGCCGTTGAAGCGCTTAAGTTGGATCCTTCAACGCATTCAGCAGTTTTTGTAACAATGCACAAAGAAGGTAATTTCTTGCCAAATACAAAGGCTATTCAAGAGTTTTTGGAAAAATTTGGAGTAGCACCAGAGGTTTCAATTAAATATCTAAATTCTTTCACTGTAAAACAGCAGGTAAGCAGAGCATCCAAACAAGCCAGACAGTTAAGAGTATCCTCAACACCTATGATGATAGTTGATGGTAAATATATTATTGAATCTAGAGGTTCATATGAGAAGATAATGAAAGTCGTTGATCATGTTGTAGAACTTCAAAGGCCTAATTCTTAAAAATGATATGAAATATAGTAAATTATTATTAGTTACATTATGTTTTTTCTTTCTATTTAATGGAAAGAAATATGAGCAAGCTGTTATTGATAGATTATCTGTACCAGTGAAAGTTTGTTTAGAGGGTCAAGATTGCGGAAGTGCAGCACAAGCATCTCAGTCAGTTGCAGCTGTCGCCCCTATGGCAGTAAAGAAAGTCGAGTTATCAGAAGGATCAGAACATACAGTAAAAATGTTAAATTCTGGTGAAGGCGGGCAAATGATTTTTGAACCAGCTGTTTTAAAAGTGTCTGTAGGTGACACAATTCATTTCAAAGCATCGGACATGTCTCATAATTCTGCAAGCATAGATGGAATGCTGCCAGATGGAGCAGAGTCTTGGTCTGGTCAAATGAATATGGATATAAGTGTTACTCTAGATACCGAAGGTGTTTATGTTTATCAATGTGATCCACACGTAATGATGGCAATGATTGGTGTTATCCAAGTTGGTGAGGCAGTAAATATGAGTGAAATTAAAACCGCATCTAATAGTCTTAAATCATCTTTTGTTATGAATGCCGAAAGAATTGATACATATTTAAATCAACTTTAATTCTTTTCTAAATCAGAGATCCTTTTTTCAAGGCTATCAATAATTCTTTTGAGATTTTCATATTTTGTTTTTTTGACATAGCCACTTTGTTCTACAATTTTTTCAATTTGAGGAAAAATACTGTCCTCAATATTTTTAACTGCATCTTTTGGAATTAGCTTGCTAAAAATTTTAAGCTCTTTCTCAATAATGTTTTTAAGCGCTTCTGTTAGATCTTTATCTTTCATATTTATCTTTTATTATATTTGTTAAATTTTGCCAAGATGAGAATTCATCTGGTTTTTTAAAATTTTGCTCCCATTCATCATGATTATTATTAAACCATAAGCAATCTATACCAAGATTGTCGGCAGCATACATGTCATTTATTTGATGATCACCAATATGAAGCATATTTTCAAAAGTAATATCATTAACTTGGGCTAAAGCCATATCAAAATGAGATCTGTTTGGCTTGCTGTCTCTGGCCTCAAGAGAGCTGATAGAAAACTTAAAATATTTTCCAATCTTAAATTTATAAATATCCGCATTTCCGTTGGTTAATATCCCGAGTAAGTATTTTTTTGATAAGTCTGCAATACATTCTTCCACTCCATCAAAAAACACAATTTCATGCCTTTTAGATATAAAAATATCAAATGCACTTTCTACAATCTCATTCCTTAACTTTATCGGATTTACATGAGATAGTTTTTTTCTAAAGATTTCCTTTCTGAGCTTGCCTATGTCCCATGCAATGCTTTTGTCTTCCTTTATTAATTCTTCTCTAAGTTGTAAAAAATCATTAAAATCTCCCCACTCAACTTTGCCAACTTTATCTTCTATCCATTTTCTTGTGTCTATTTCTGCCTTAATTATTGTTGGACGGTTATCCCAAAAGGTGTCATCAAGATCAAAAGTTATCATTTTTATTTTCTTATTCACTTTTTTGCTCGTGGGTGTGATTTGTCATAAATTTTTGCCAGATGCTGATAATCTAATTTTGTATATATCTGTGTAGTTGATAGTGAGCTATGACCAAGAAGTTCTTGTATAGTTCTAAGATCACCACTGGATTCGAGCATATGAGTAGCGAAACTATGTCTTAGCATATGAGGATGAACTGGTGGCAAGCCTTGCTTTATTGCCATTTTTTTTAACCTCAGTTGAATGCTTCTAACCGAGAGTCTTGAACCTTTTGAATTTAAAAAAAGTGCATCGGTATTATTTGAAATTTTTTCCCGCTCATTCAACCAATTATTAATTGCATTAATAGCAAATCTACCCATTGGCACCAATCTTGTTTTAGAACCCTTTCCTATTACTCGCAGAAAAGACATATTTTCTTCAAAATCACTAATATTTATATTTACAGTCTCTGAAACTCGTAATCCTGATGAATACATTAGTTCAACTATAGCCATGTCTCTAATTTCTATTGTATTAGAAGGCTTAAAGTTCAAAAGTTGTTCAACATCCTCTGGTGAAAGAACGTCAGGTAAAGTATTTGATGATTTTGGCGCAGTAACTAGTTCAAAAGGTGACGAGCCTATAAGATTGTTTTTTTTTAAAAATCTAAAAAATCCTTTTGCAGAAGATAAATGCCTCTGAATACTTTTAGGTTTATTATTTTGCGAATATAGGTCGCCTATCCATGCAGAACAGATTTCCTCTTTAATTTCTGAATAATTTGTTACGTTTAATTTCTCTAGAAATAGATAAAGTTTTTTAAGATCTCTTTCG
>CACMFH010000015.1 GCA_902612915.1 uncultured SAR86 cluster bacterium
AAAGCTCTTTATTTGGAATCATCTTAATAATATCTCTATTTGGATTACTGATTTTTAACTTTGCGCGTTTTTATATGGAATTTAGTAGGAAGGCTGTGAGAAGATCTGCAATTTTTGGTGCGATTCTTTTTTCTTTATTTCTTTTATTTGATTTCAATTATATTAAAATGCAATCTAGTATTTATGCCAAAAATGACTGGGCTACTGCACTTGAAATGGCATTTATACTCTATTTGGATATTATAAACTTGCTATTACAAATTCTTGAAGCAATGGGTAATTCATAAGAGGAGGAAACATGGCCATACCTAATCAACTCAAAGATAAATTAACAATGCCAGTTATTGGTGCGCCACTATTTTTAGTATCAGGACCAGACTTAGTTATTGCACAATGTAAAGCTGGAATTGTAGGATCTTTTCCAGCATTAAATGCAAGACCCCAACATGTTCTTGATGAATGGATCGTTAGAATAAAAACTGAGCTTGCAGAATATCAAGAGCAAAATCCTGATGCAAAAGTTGCTCCCTTTGCAGTCAACCAAATATGTCACGGATCTAACGATAGATTAATGCAGGATATGGAAACTTGTGTGAAACATGAGGTGCCCATAATTATTACTTCTTTAAGACCACCATCAGAAGTTGTAGATGCTGCTCATAGCTATGGGGGTCTGGTTTTTCATGATGTTATAAATGTACGACATGCACAAAAGGCAGCCGAGCAGGGCGTCGATGGACTTATATTAGTTTGCGCTGGTGCAGGTGGTCATGCTGGGGCCTTGTCACCATTCGCATTGGTTAGAGAGGTTAAAGAATGGTTCGATGGAACAATAATTCTTTCAGGTTCAATTGGTGATGGTTACTCGGTAGCATCAGCAATTGCTCTTGGTGCAGACTACGCATATTTAGGCACAAGATTTATTGCCACTGAGGAGGCAAATGCTGATCCTGGATATAAAAAAATGTTAGAGGAGAGTGCGGCAAATGACATAGTCTATTCTTCTTTATTCACTGGAGTCTTAGGGAATTATCTTAAACCTTCGATAAAAAATGCAGGTCTCGATCCTGACAATCTTCCAGATGCAGACAAGTCCGCAATGAACTTTGGCTCTGGTGGAAATACCGACTCAAAAGCCTGGAAGGATATATGGGGATCTGGACAGGGAATTGGTGGAATTAAAGATTCTCCTTCCGTTGCTGAGCTTGTTGGAAGAATAAAGTCAGATTATGAGCAAGCTTTTGATAAATTTAAAAATAGAATGCAAGGATAATTATGATTGAATCAATTATCATAGTTCCAATAATGTGGATTGTTATGTCGGCGATTTATATGCTTTTATTAAAAAACTTTGAGGGTACCAAAGGTATTACAGCAGAGTATCAAACCAAAGATGGCATTAAAAGAACTGCCAAAAAAGATAGACAAGATTTTATAGTATGAATAAAGCCATTGGCTTTATAGGCCTTGGAGTCATGGGATCCCCAATGGCTGGGCATCTGTCGAATCATTATGAGATTCGAGTATTTAATCGCTCACTTGAAAAAACAAAAAGCTGGATAAAGAAATATTCTGGATCTGAATGTAGCTCTGTAAAAGAAATATCAAAAGTATCTGATATTCTTTTTCTTTGTGTTGGTAATGATAACGATGTAAGAGAAATTATTTCTAATAAAGATGGTGCCTTAGAGCATTTAAAATCAGGCTCTTGCATTGTAGATCATACGACTACTTCAGCTGACTTAGCTAAAGAAATGAATAATCTTTTAAGCTCAAAGAATATAAATTATCTTGATGCGCCTGTATCTGGAGGCCAGGCTGGAGCCGAATCTGGGCAACTCTCAATCATGGTTGGAGGTAGAGATAAATCATACGATGAAATAAAAGATTTAATAAAGACCTATTCTAAATTTTCAAAACACATGGGAAAAAGTGGCGCTGGACAGTTAACAAAGATGGTAAATCAGATCTGCATAGCCGGTCTTCTTCAAGGCTTAGCTGAAGGTATTAACTTTTCAGAAAAAGTCGGATTAGATTCAAGTGATGTTTTAGAAGTAGTTTCTAAAGGTGCTGCTCAGTCATGGCAAATGGAAAATAGATGGCACACAATGCTCGAAGATAAATTTGATCATGGATTCGCTGTAGATTTAATGAGAAAAGATTTAGAAATAGTTATTAAAAAAGCACAAGATGAGAATATAACCATAGACGTAACAAAGATTGTTAACGATTACTATAAAGAAATTCAAAAAGCTAAAGGTGGAAAATGGGATACATCTAGTCTTTATAAGAGACTAAAAGATAATCTTTAGAATATAATCAAGATAATTTTGTTGAAATATTATTTAATTACAACTCAAGGAAAATTTAAAACTTCATTTTTGTTATTAAATTTATATATCTCTCCATTGTTATTGTAGCTATAGTGACATGGCGATCCTACGGCCCTTAAATATTTTTTTATGGATTTTCCAAGATAAAGCTTGCTTATCGGATCTGAATTAGCAAGGAGTCGACCAACAAACTCATACCTTCCTCTTATCTCATAATCTTTGATATAACCCGTATTCTTTGGGTCTGGATTATTTCTTGTATGAAATGTTGTTCCATCTGGGAACCATTTAGCAATTGAATAAACTCTTTTAACAACTCCTTGATGAACTAAAAAGGCATAATCTGCTTCATCTTTCTTTTTGCCTAACTTCCATGCTGATCTTGTTCTATCGTAATGTATTCGCTCAGGTTGATCCGGATTCCATGGATTTCTTACAATTATTATGACTTTATGCTTAATAGTAACTTCTTTTGCATTATAGTGATCAATTAATTCTTGAGGACTAACATTAGTAAAACTTGATCTATTTCCTCTAACTTTATTGGCTAAGTTATCTTTTCCCAACATTGCAATAGCTGCAGTTTCCGCAGCTTTTGCTTCTTGTGAGCTGAGACCATGAATAAGTATTTTGACAACGGGCTGCATATTTAGACTTCTTATATTTTTTATGATTTCTGCAACTTGATCATTATGAGATTCTTTAAGATGAGAGAAAATCCTATCTTTAATCCCTCTACCAACATAAAAGGGGAGTTCTGAATTATCAGTTGGATCATATAAAGCATAAATATAATTGCCTAATGATTTATGAATATTCGGAGGAAATTTCAATTTTTACTAACTTAAAGATTGTTTTTTATAACATCATCTTATTTTAATTTTTTTACTATGTCTTCAGTTTGTTTGTCAAGATTATTTTGAATGCTCTCAACCAACAAAGAGGCCACAAATGAAACCTCTGCAAGTGGCTCTATTGAATTCGAACTATGATTGACAGCGTCTGCAAGGTTATCAAGACCTTCAGATAAATAATTTAGTTTTTTATCAATATCCTTCTCTCTTTTAGCATAACCGAAACTTCTTTTAGCATCATTTGCTTTTCTGCTTGCTTTTTTTGACTCAGATATTGCTTTGTTTTTATAGCTATTTGCAGCTACAGCTCTTATTGCCCATCTAAGCATATTAGATCTTTCCTGATTTCATTAAAATATAAATTGCACCAAGTTCTGCGTCAGAACATCTGCCAGATATTACTCTCTTAGCATCTCTAGTTGTACCAACCTTGTAAGAAGAACTCGCAGTATTTCTGTTGTAAATAGTCCCATTCTTAACCATACCAATGCAATAAGAGGAACTTGCAGTATTCCTATTATATATGACATCATTTTTTATCATGGCTAGAAGATAAGAACTACTTGCAACATTTCTATCATAAATACATCCGTTCTTTAACATACCTACTGTCTTGGAACCATCCATAATCTTCCCATTATTAATTTTCACTTTACTTGGCATTTTGCCCCTCTAGAATAAAATTGCTTATAATACAAAAATACATCTTTTTTATATACATATCAAATCAACTCGCTAAAGTTCAATATTTAAGTTTTCAATTAGCTCATCTAAAGGATCTAAGTTCACAGTAATTAGGGAGCTATCACTGTAATCAAGAGGGTTATCCATATCTTCAATGAGAAAGAACATACCGAAGAATATATAAGATAAGATTAGAGACGCTACCAGTCCAGTAATTCCAGGAACCGCTCCCACAACCACAATTGTAAAAACTATTGTTACCTCTTTTAAAAACTTTTCATAAAATGGATTTACTTCACTTTGAGAGGTATTAGCTACAAAAGCAACATCTCTTGAAAAATTTACAAGATTTGGATTTATGCCATCCTGACCAATATTTTCGTACAAGATGTTTGTTTCCTTTCTCAAATCTGCAACAGCCACATCACTAGGATTTTTTAAAAGTATATAGAATGATTTAATCCATTTGCTTAAATGTTCTCTCGAATCTTTATTAGTAAACCAAAAAACTTTTATTCCAGCGACTATCCTTGTAACAGCATCTTCAAGTTGATTTAAACGCCCATTTACTACAGAAAGTTTCGTACCCAGAAGCATTGCAAGAGAAAAGCTAACAAGTCCAAGAATAAGACTTATATTTTCAAATTCTGGAAGCCATCCATAGGACTCAATTATTAAAATTAAGACTTTTGTAGAAATAATTCCGACACTAATTACAGCTACCACTCCTGTAAAACCTGATAAAAGTCCAGAATCTTTTGTAGCAGACATTAATTTACCTACTCTAAATAATCTTAAAATTCTCAGCCAGACTGAACTACCACCCAATCCAAAAATTATTGAAATCCACTCAGGAACTACGGAAATTACATCAATCACTCCCTCCAAACTAAAAAAATATTTAGATTTTTTTTCAGCTGAATAGATTCTAAGCAAAAGATCAACTGTGAAGAAAATGATAATAAACGAATCACTTAATACAAATATTTCATAATATCTCTCATAAAAAGAAGTAGAAACTAGCTCTATATATAAAAGAATTGGAGTGATAAATATAAAAATTACGCTTATTAAAAGATATATCCGTGAGGCATTTTGGCTACGTCCTTCTAATGACAAAGGAGAATTTAAAAATTTTGATATTGTATTTTTCATTGAACTTTATATATTGTTTTCATTCATTTATTATTATAAACAATTAAAAAAAACACATAAATAACTAAAAATGACAAAAGATGAATACCTCCTAAGAAATTTTTCTAAAATAACTCATAAAAAGTGGGAGCTTTTTGTCATTACTAGAATATTACACAACTTAAATGACCAAAATATAGAGTATGTTTGTCAGCAATATATAAATCCAAAAAATTCTGATAAAAGTTATTTAGCTGATATATGTTTTCCATCTTTAAAACTTTATTATGAGATTGATGAAGGCCAACATGCAACCGACCACCATATTGATTCAGATAAAATAAGACAAAGAGAAATCTTAGAAGCAACAGATTGGATTGAAAAGAGGATCAGAGTATATGACAAAAGTAATCCTTCTGTAGGAAGAGATCTTGATGAAGTTATTGCTGAAGTAGATAAGTTTATTCTTTTTTTAAAAGAGAGAAAGAAAAAATTTGAATTAAAAAATAATGAAAAAATAATCTGGAATTTTGAAGATAGATATAATCCGAATGTACATATCAAAAGAGGATATATAGACGTAAGTGATAATGTGGTTTTCTTATATCACAGAGACTGTCTTAAGCTTTTTGGTTATAAGGGCGGACATTATCAAAAAGGATGGTGGGAAACAAAAAAACAAAATGAGGCAGTTTGGTTTCCAAAATTGTATCCTAACAAGCAATGGAGAAACCTTATTTCAAATGATCGCACTGTGATTACACAGGAATTAGTGATAGGTGGAAAAAAAATGAAAAATACCACACCGACAACCAATGATAAAAGAATTGTATTTGCCCATTATAAGAATGTTCTTGGTCAAACAGTTTATAAATTTTATGGAGTATTTGAGCCTGATTGGAATAAAACAAATGATTACAAACAGGTTTTTAAAAGAGTTCCAAATGGCAATAAAATATATCTTGATTATTAACAGATTGATTAAAATATATTTGAGAAATAAACAAATACACCCAACCCAATTACAACCATGGCTGACGAAACTTCTAATGAATCAATGTCTATAGATGGATCTTCAGCCATAGAATAAAAGCTGGCTGGATTCGAAATAAGCCATATTATTCCAGCTATGTGGAATAACATTATTAGTCCAACGACCCAGTTCAACGGCTGTGATGTAAAAACAATTAAAGAGCATAAGATTACAAAAATTAGCTCAATCGAGATGTATACATTAATATTTTTTCTTTTGAGAAGATATCTTAAGAGACTGTAACCTTTGGAGTATGTATAAAATAGTATAAAACCATAAATAAAATATATTGAAGACAATACCGTAATCATTCTTATTATACCCTTACTACAATATTAAGATTTTTAAGATGCTCCATATTTAAAATCAAAGATCGCCTTTTTTTCTGACCTCGCTTCTCTCGACTTCAAATTTTTCTCCATATCTTGCAGCAAGTTTTTCTTGGTTTTCACTGATTACTTCATATGGATCAAGCCCTAATGAGGCACAAGCAGTAACCCAGTACCACATAATATCCCCAAGCTCTCTTTTCATATGAAATATATTATCTTCAGAGGGTGGTTTGCCTTGAAGAAACATCTTTTTAACGATTTCTACAAACTCACCAGTCTCACTACCCAAGCCAAGTGCAGCAGTTAATAGTCTAGGCGTTTTGATGTTTGATTTATTTTCAATTTTTTTAAAGCTTTCATTTAATGCTTCTAAGTCTAAACTTGGTTCGCTTGTTACCTTTGTTACAAAATCAGTATATGTTTTAAAAAATTCTTTTATTTCTTCGCTCATATTTTCCCCATTTTAATTATCAATTTTTAAAGATCTTTGGCTGTCAGCAATATTATATAAGTGATCTTGTGCTTCGGGCTTAAGCTGCGCAACTCCCATCGTGAGAACATCTATTACGGCTGTATAGGCAATTCTTGAAGTTAAAGGCATAGAGATACGATTATTTACACCGATATTTATTGTTAATGGAAAATCACACACATCAGATAATGGTGTATCAGCTGGCATGATACCTATAACTTTAACCCCATTTTTTTTTACAATTTTTACACTATTTATTAGTGCAGCAGTTGTCCCAGACTGAGAGATTGCAACAACCACGTCATTTTTTGCTAGCGAGTTAGCAGACATAAATTGTAGATGAGGATCAGAAATATATGATGATGGAATTTTTAGTCTAAAAAATTTATGTTGACCGTCCATGGCAACTGGAGCTGAACCGCCAAAAGCATAAAATTCAACCCTGTCAGCGTTTACAAGAGTTTCGATTGCATTTTCAAGAATATCCTGATTTATTTGAGATCTTACGTTCAAAATCTCACTAATGGTTGTATCAAAAACTTTCTCACAAAGTTCATGTATTGAATCATCTTCATTAATTTCATACATAACAAAATAATCATCCGCTGCAAGCTGTTGAGAAAGATTGATCTTAAGTTCTTGAAAACCGGAAAAACCTATTGCTTTACAAAATCTAATTAGAGTTGGCTCACTAATGCCCATTGCCTCTGATGCTTCAGCAGTTTTCATAGTAATAATTGATTTTGGATCCTTTAAAATGTATTCACCAACAATTTTTTCAGATTTTCGCAAATCAGGAAGCGAATTTTTAATTTGTCTCAATAATTTTGTTGACATAAGGTTAGAATATCTAACTTAAACAAAAAAATGAATCCCTAAATGGATGTATCTCATATTTTAGACAGCTTAAACGAAGATCAGCGAAACGCTGTTACTTCTGAAAAACAACATCTCCTAGTTTTGGCAGGAGCCGGTTCTGGCAAAACTAGGGTTCTTGTGCACAAAATTGCATGGGAAGTAGAAGCGCTTGGAAGAAATCCATCTGCAATAATGGCTGTAACTTTTACCAATAAAGCTGCAAACGAAATGAGATCAAGAATTGAAGAACTTCTGCAATCTCCAATTCTTGATTCTTGGGTTGGAACATTTCATGGCCTTTCTCACAAACTGCTTAAGAGATTTCATAAGGAGGCAGAACTCTCAAGTGGATTTACTATTCTTGATTCAGATGATCAATTAAGAATAGTAAAAAGAATATCAAAAGAACTGAGTTTGGATGAAGCCACATGGCCGGCAAGACAAAGTCAGTGGCAAATCAATTCATGGAAAGATGATGGATTGAGAAGTAAAGACGTTGATGAAAAAGGAGATTTTTACACTGAAACTGTTAATAAAATATATAAAGAATATGAAAAGGTCTGTAAAAATGATGATCTAGTTGATTTTGGTGAACTGCTTTTAAAGTCTTATGAAATATTAGTTGCTTCGCCTTCAGTTAAGACTTTTTTTCAATCAAGGTTCCAATCAATTCTTATTGATGAGTTTCAGGATACTAATACTATTCAATATAAATGGCTTCGTGAAATAGCATCGGAAGATGCAAATGTAACAGCGGTTGGAGATGATGATCAGTCTATATATGGCTGGCGTGGAGCGAGAGTCGAACATGTAAATTCTTTTACAGAGGATTATAAAAATACAGAGATTGTAAGACTCGAACAAAATTATAGATCTACTAATGTGATTCTAAACGCTGCAAATGCGCTAATTGATAATAATAAAGACAGACTTGGTAAAAATTTATGGACAGAAAAACTTGAGGGCGAACAAATAGTTCTTTATCAGGCTTACAACGAACAGGATGAGGCAAGGTTTATTGCAGATGTTCTAAAGGACTGGATGAATAAAGGCGGAGCATATGAAGAAACAGCAGTTCTATATAGATCAAATGCGCAATCAAGAGCTATAGAAGAAGCTTTATTAAGAATAAGCATTCCGTACAGGATTTACGGCGGATTGCGTTTTTATGAGAGGCTAGAAATAAAAAATGCAATCGCATATTTGAAAATTATATTTAACAATAATGATAATCCATCCTTTGAGAGATCAATATCAAATCCAACTAGAGGAGTTGGAGAAAAAACTTTGGGTAAAATTCGACAAACGGCTCAAAAATATAATATTTCTTATATTAAAGCATCTGCAAAATTAATTGATGAGGGATCAATTTCTGGGAGGGGTGGTTCTGGGTTGAGAGACTATCTGGAATTTGTTGCAGGATGTAAGTCTTTCATTGAAGAAAATAGTTTATCGGATTTAATGGAACTTATTATTAAAGAATCTGGCCTATATTCATACCATGCTAAAGAGGCTGGTGAAAAAGGTAAAACTAGAACAGAAAATCTAGAAGAGTTAATAACGGCTACTAAGAATTTTGAACAAAGTGTTAAAGAAGACAAAACAAATACTGAAATTGCAGAAAGCTATCTTGATGTTATCTCTCTAGATGCCGGCGATAGACAAGCTGCTGAGCATGATGATGCTGCTCAACTTATGACAATGCACTCTGCAAAGGGCCTAGAATTTAAATTAGTCATTCTTACTGGCTTAGAAGAAAGTTTATTCCCACATGGCAGATCAATGGAAAGCACATCTCAATTAGAGGAAGAAAGAAGACTTTGTTATGTTGCTATTACAAGAGCAATGGAGAAATTATATATAACGCATGCTGAATCAAGGAGGTTACATGGGAATGATACTTTTAATCCTCCTTCAAGATTTTTAAGAGAAATACCTAAAGACTTAATTGATGAAATAAGACCTAGAGCACAAACCAATATTCCTTATAATAGAAAAGACTTCAATGAAACCAAAGTGGAGTTTGAGGAGGAAATCGGAATTGCGCTTGGCCAGAAAGTAAAACATAAAAAATTTGGTGAAGGTATAGTATTAAATTATGAAGGTTCAGGAGATTCAGCAAGAGTTCAAGTAAATTTTGATGATTCTGGAACAAAATGGTTGGTAATGGCTTACGCAAATCTTGAAAAACTATAATGAAAAAAATAACTCTTATATTTTCTATAATTTTTTTAGTTGGTTGCTCTGGCCAGTCTGAAAATATTGATTCGCAATCAATTGATAAAAATGAAACCTTTAATTGGCGCCTTGTAACTTCATGGCCTAAAAATTATCCAGGACTTGGAATGGCTCCAGAAAGAATTGCAGACCTCGTTGAGGAAATGAGTGATGGCCAAATGAAAATTACAGTTTATGGTGCAGAAGAACAAGTTCCTGCATTCGGTGTATTTGATGCTGTATCAAGTGGGTCTCATCAGATGGGACACAGTGGAGGTTATTTCTGGAAAGGCAAAGTACCAGCTGCACAATTTTTTACCAGTGTACCATTTGGGCTAACTGCAGATGAGATTAATGCATGGGTCAATAGAGGTGGAGGCTTGGAATTATGGAGAGAAATTTATGCTCCATTTAATATTTATCCTATTCCAGCAGGAAATACAGGCACACAAATGTTTGGATGGTTTAATAAAGAAATTAATTCTCTAGAAGATGTAAAAGGGCTAAAAATGAGAATTCCTGGAATTGGCGGTGAAGTTTTGAAGGAGGCTGGCGGAATACCAGTAACACTTCCAGGAGGAGAGCTTTTTACTGCGCTTCAAACGGGTGTGATTGATGCTACAGAGTGGGTGGGTCCATACAATGATTTAACCTTTGGTTTCCATCAGGCAGCAAAATATTATTATTATCCAGGATGGCATGAGCCAGGACCTATGTTAGAACTGTTAATTAATATTGATGCATGGAATTCTCTACCAAATCACCTTCAAGTTATTATCGAAACTGCAACAAAAGCTGTGAATCAGGATATGCTTGATGAATATTTAGCAAAAAATAATCAGGCACTTACTGAGCTTGTTGAGGTCCACGGTGTTGAATTAAGAAGATTGCCTGATGATGTAATTGAAGAATTTAGAGAAATATCTAACAAAATTCTTGATGATCTGGCAAAGGAAGATGAAACAATAGCTAAAGTTTATGAATCTTATTTAAACTTTAAGAATAATGTATCCGCATATCATGAGATATCTGAAGATGCCTTTGTTGAATCAAGAAACAAATAGTGCTTAAAGACTTAACTTTTAAATCTCTTGGTATTGTTAATTATCATGAGACTCTTGAGCAAATGAGAACTCATATTAATGAAGATAAGTTTAAAAATGAGATATGGATACTTGAACATCCCCCTATTTTTACTTTAGGAACCGCTGCTGATAAAAAGCATATATTAAACTCAAAGGAAATTCCTGTTGTCCAATCCGACAGAGGAGGAGAAGTAACTTATCATGGACCGGGACAAATAATTATTTATTTTTTGCTCGATGTTAAGAGGTTGAATTGTGGCCCAAACAAACTCGTTGCAACAATTCAAGATTTTGTAAAAGAATTGCTATTAAAATTATCTATAGAATGTAATTTTAAAGATGGCGCTCCTGGCGTTTATGTTGATAAAAAGAAAATAGCTTCAATTGGATTAAGAATTTCAAAAGGAAAGTCTTATCATGGAATAAGTCTAAATTTTGATATGGACTTATCACCATTTAAACAAATAAACCCTTGTGGATATCAAGGTTTAGAAGTTACTCAGATAAAGGATTTGAATAAAGATATTTCTAAATTAGAATTGCATGAAATGATTATAGATATTTTAAGAAAAGTATTTTAAATTTTTATAACTAGGATATTGTTTTATCAATACAGTGAACATATATTAATATTATGAATAAATTATTAATTATTTTTTTTATTTTGCTAATGCCTTTTTCCTTTGAACTTAGTGGTTCAAAATATGATAAAGATAATCCATCCGATCTTTATGAAAAGGCAACAAAGCAACTTAAAAATGAAAAATATAAGGCGGCCTTAAGTACATTAAGAAAATATACAAAGGCTGAGAAAGATGATGCAGATGGTTGGACCTTATTAGCATTTACAAATAGAAAACTACAAAATTTTTCAAAAGCAGAAGAACTCTATGAGAAAGCTTTAATGTTAGAGCCTAATAACAAGATTGCTCTTGAATATCAGGGTGAGCTTTTTGTTGAGATAAATAAAATGGATAAAGCAATGAAAAATCTATTGAAGCTTGAAAAATTATGTCCCAATTCATGTGAAGAATTAGAAATGTTAAAAAATTATATAGATGGAATAGGTTCAAAATCTTGGTAATAACATTAAATAACTAAAGTTTGTGGAAATCATAACAACTAAAAAAATCATTAACAGAGATGGCATTAAGGCCATTAGAAATGGTCAAAAGCACAATAGGTACGCTGATATTCCTTCACCTAAGAAACCAAGATGGTTAAAAGTTAAGGCCGAATTCAATCCTAATTTTTACAAGGTAAAAGAACAAGTACACGGCAAACAACTATATACAGTTTGTGAAGAGGCACATTGTCCAAATATTAGCGAGTGCTGGTCAGCTGGAACAGCAACTTTTATGCTTATGGGGTCAGTTTGTACAAGAGCTTGTAAGTTTTGTTCGGTGGATACAGGTAATCCTAATGGATGGCTTGACAAGGATGAGCCAATAAATATAGCAAAAGCAGTTGAGGCTATGATGCTCAAGTATGTGGTACTCACATCTGTAAATAGGGATGACCTTCCTGATGGTGGCGCTCAACATTTTGCAAATACTGTAAAGCTAATTAAAAACTTAAATCCTAATACTGCTGTCGAAGCACTTACTCCAGATTTTAAAGGAGTCTCATCTTCGATTGAAACTTTAGTTAATTGTGGATTAGAAGTTTTTGCTCAAAATATTGAAACTGTTGAAAGACTTACTCATCAAGTTAGAGATATAAGAGCAGGATATCAACAAACACTGGATGTTCTTGCAGAATCAAAACGCATTAATCCAGAAGTTTTAACCAAAACTAGCATTATTCTTGGTCTTGGTGAGTCAGATCTAGAAATAGAGCAGACCATGGATGATTTAATTGCTAATAAAGTAGATGTTCTTACCATTGGACAATATTTAAGACCAACAAGAAATCATCATCCTATTGAAAGGTGGGTTACTCCAGAAGAATTTGAGAAGTACAGACAAATTGGACTTAACAAAGGCTTTTTAGAGGTTGTTTCAGGCCCTATGGTTCGATCTAGTTACAGAGCAGAAAGAGTTCTTCAAAAGAACAATGCAGATCTTATAGAAATACGTAAATAATTTTTATATTTCTTCACTGTCTAATATCAAACACATAAATTATTATTTCCTTATGAATATAAAAGAGGCATGCGTTTCCGTTTTTAGCAACTGGAATAATTTTAGCGGAAGAGCTTGTAGAAGCGAATTTTGGTATTTTTGCCTGGCTGTATTTATTGTTAGCTTTTTGATTTCTTTTTTTGAGACCATACTATTTTTATCAATCGAAAGTTATCCAACTTTATTGACATACGGAATCGAGATAAGAGATAAAGAATGGGAGAGTGTGCAAAATCCGATTGGACCATTGACCTTAATTTTTAATGTAATTATTTTATGTCCTTCAATATCAGTAACATCAAGAAGACTTCAAGATATAGGTATTTCTGGTTGGTGGCAACTATCATATCTCATAATTATTGGATTACTAATAATTTCAATCTTATGCATACTTCCAGGAAAAAAAGATGAGAACAAATGGGGCAAAAATCCTTTGTTAAGCTAAATATTAAAATCTTTTGAAAGACTTTTCCTTACTTGCTTTGTCCAAACTTCATATCCTTTTTTGTTCATATGAAGGCCATCCTCAATGAACAATTCTGGCATTCTAGAACCATCCTCAGCAAGCATAGAATCCCAAACATCAATATACTCTAAGTAAGCATCTTGACTTGCAAGCAGCTTAATCGAACTATTAAATATCCTTTCTTCCTTATCAAGATAAAGTCTGTCAACAGATGGCTTTATACCTATTACGTAAACTTTAATATTTCTAAATTCATTCCTAACAAGACTTAAGAATTTTTTAAAGTCATTTATAGTTTCTTTTGGAGTCTTAAGTGCAGTTAAATCATTTGTCCCACAGAAAAAAACAATAGCCTTTGGCTCATATGGCTTAATAATTTCTTCAAAGTGATAAATAACATGAGAAATTTGTGCTCCCCCAAAACCACGATTTAAGACTTCAAGTGGTTCCATGTCTTTTTCTAAGGAATCCCAAAACCTTATACTTGAACTACCTGTAAATAGAATTTTGCCTTTTTCAGGAAAATTTTCTTTATCTAATCTTTTAAATTCATTAATTTCATCAATGAATGCATCGTTTTTACTCCATTGTTGAATATATAGAGCTTCTTTTTTAACCTGAAAAAGAGACTTCTCAATACCATTCTTTTCTGCATGAATTTTGACTCTGTCTTCTAATTCAACAAAACTATCTGAGCAGCTAATTAAAACAAAAAAAACTAGATATGATTAGGAGTTTTTTATTCATGAACTTTTATATTATTAAAATTGGAAACAACATAACTGCAAAAAGAATAATAATCTGAATTAATATAAAAGGAAAAACACCTTTATAAATTTCTTTAGTTTGTATGTTCTCATCTGCAACCCCTCTCAAATAAAAAAGCGAAAATCCAAATGGTGGAGTTAAAAATGATGTTTGTAAGTTTATTGCAAATAAAATAGCGAGCCATACAGGATCAAAGCCCATCATCAAAAGAGGTGGAGCTACGAGTGGCACTATTACATAACAAATCTCAATAAAATCTAAAATAAAACCAAGCAAAAAAATAATAATTAAGACAAATATTAGAGCAGTAAATGACTCTCCAGGGAGAGAATTAAAAATTAGGTCAATTAACTCATCACCTCCAACACCTCTAAATATTAGTGAAAAAATTGACGCACCAATAAGAATTGTAAAAATCATTGTTGAAACAATTGCAGTTTTCTCAGAAGTCTCTTTTAAGAAATTTAAATTAACTTTTCTGTTTATTAATGCAATCAATAAAGCACCAAATGCTCCAATTGCAGCCGCCTCTGTAGGCGTTGCAATGCCTGCAAATATCGAGCCTAGAACCAAAAAAATTAAGACTATTGGGAGCGCTAGCGTCTTAAATAATTCAACTTTATTTATAGCAAATTCTTTTGAAGTATCTTTTAAATCTAAATTATTGCTATTTTTATAAAGTGTATAAATAAGATACCCAATACATATAAGAATTCCTGGAACAATAGCACCTATAAACAAATCTCCAACAGTTACGGTTTGTTGAGAAAATATACCCATATCATTTTGAGCTCTTTGATAAGCATTTGACATAACATCACCAAGCAAAACCAAGGCAATAGATGGTGGAATTATTTGTCCAAGAGTCCCAGTGGACGCAACCAATCCAGCTGAGAAGCTTTTATCGTATCCTTGATTTATTAGAATTGGTAGAGACATTAGACCCATAGTTACTACAGTCGCGCCTACAATCCCTGTGCTTGCTGCAAGTAAAGCGCCAACAATAATTATCGATATAGACAATCCGCCTTTTATACTTCTAAAAGCCTTTGCCATATTTTCAAGCATCTTTGCAGCAATACCAGATTTTTCAAGAATAGTTCCCATAAAAATAAATAGAGGAACTGCAAGCAACGTTACATTATTCATAATTCCAAAAATTCTAATTGGAATACTT
>CACMFH010000016.1 GCA_902612915.1 uncultured SAR86 cluster bacterium
GTATGTTCTATCAAACTAAAGACGAAAGAACTAGTGGAAGATGGGACAATGAAACTGGAACATGGGAAGAGCTCCCAGGAAGTTACAGAAAGCCTATTAGAGATGGCATAAGAATGGCTAAAAAATTAGCACCAACAGATATGTTGATGATGCCAGTTGTTAAAGGAGAGGCATAATGAAAATGTACTTATCTATACTATTTGTTCTATCTTTAACATTTAACAATTTTGTATTTGCACAAGAATCTGAAGGTGATGAAGCAGAAATATCTACTGTTGAAGCACTTCTTCAACTTGTTAAAGAAGGTAAAACTAAAGAACAATCTGCAAATGCAGATCGTGAAGCTAAGTTTATGGCTAATAAAAATGAACAGGCTGCTATTTTAGCTGCTGAAAAAAGAGAATTAGCGAGACAAGAAAGAATTGCTGATCAGCTTGAGGCTGAATACAAAAAGAATGAAGAAATCTTAAGAGTTAAAGAGGAAGCATATCAAAAAGAACTTGGGTCTTTGGTTGAACTCTTTGGCCATCTTCAAAGTTCAGCAGGTGAAGCAGCAGTTCAATTTTCTGGTTCTTTGACAAGTCCTCAATATGGTCTTGAAAGAGTAGATTTCCTAAATGAACTTACTTCAAAAATGTCAGAGACTACAGAGTTACCAACTATTAGAGAAATTGAAGGTTTATGGTATGAACTTCAAAGAGAGATGGTTGCAAGTGGACAAGTAGTTTCTTTTGACACAACTGTAATCGATGTTGATGGTGAGTCTTCAACATGCAACGTTACAAGAGTTGGTTTGTTTAATGCAGTCTGTGATGGTAAATATTTAGAGTATGTTGCTGCAACAGGACAATATGCATTTCTACCGAGACAACCTGCTGGAAGATATACAAAAACTGCAAAGAGTGTTGGTAATGCCGATGTTGGAGAGCAAGTAAGATTTGGTGTTGATCCAACAGGACCTACTGGAGGAAGTCTTTTAGCTAATTTAATTCAGACACCTTCTTTAGCTGAAAGAGCTGCACAAGGTAGAGAAGTTGGATACGCAATTATTTTTGTTGGTTTAATTGGTATTGGTTTAGCTTTCTGGAAATTATGGAGCTTATATGTTCTTGGTAAAGCAGTGAGAGCTCAAGCAGGTTCTAAAACATTAGATGTTAGAAATCCTCTTGGAAGAGTTCTTAAGGTTGGCGAAGAGAACTTTAAGAAAGATATTGATACGTTAGAGCTGAAACTTGCTGAAGCAATTATGGCTGAGAGACCATCAATTGAAAGAGGAATTGGCGCTGTAAGAATTATCTCAGTTGTTGCACCTCTTGCAGGTTTATTAGGAACAGTAACAGGTATGATCGTTACCTTCCAAATGATAACTCTATATGGAACAGGTGATCCTAAACTTATGGCTGGTGGTATTTCTCAAGCACTTGTTACAACAGTTTTAGGTCTATTAGTTGCAATACCTACTACACTTCTTCATTCTTTCACAGCTTCATCGGCCAAAGGAATAATTAGTGTACTTGAGGAACAGAGTACAGGTATTCTTGCCGAAAGAGCTGAAGGTAGTTAATAGCTAATTATGTTTTTTGCTATCACTGAAGCATTCTCGTCCATAAGAGATTTTATGGAAGCGGGTGGTAGTGTTTTATGGTTAATTGCTATTCTGGTTTTCTTTATGTGGGCAATGATCTTTGAGAGAATATGGTATTTTTCTCATGGTCATGAATTTTACATTCAAGATTTGTCAGCAAAATGGAATAACAGATCTGATAAGACTTCATGGCATGCCCTTCAAATTAGAGAAAAGATGCTTTCTCAAGCAAAAGTCGAAATAAACAAAAACCTATCAATCATTCAAACTTGCGTGGTTCTAGCACCATTATTTGGATTGTTAGGAACCGTGACTGGAATGATAGAGGTTTTTCAAGTAATGGCTTTTAATGGGGGAGGTGACGCTAGAGCAATGGCGGGAGGTGTTTCTAAGGCAACACTGCCAACAATGGCTGGTATGGTTGTTGCTTTATCAGGCGTATTTGCAACCATATATTTGACTAGTGCGTCTGACAGACACACAAATGACTTAAGAGAATTAATAAAAAGAGAATTATAGGAGAACTAAAAATGAGAAGAAATGCTATAAGCACTGCTGTTAAAGATGAAGAAAGTGAAATTAATTTAACACCAATGCTTGATGTTGTTTTCATCATGCTAATCTTTTTTATCGTTACAGCTAACTTTATAAAAGAACCTGGATTGGAAATTAATAGACCTGATTCAGATACTGCTGAAATTCAAGAAAATGCTGCAATTTTAATTGCAGTTGGAGCAAATGACGAAGTTTATATGGATGGAAGAAGAATTGATGTAAGGCAGGTTAAGGCAAATGTAGTAAAAATGCTTGCAGACAATCCACAAGGATCTGTAGTTATTCAAGCAGACGAAAGAGCAGTAGCAGATACTATTATTAAAGTTATGGATGGAGCCAGAGAAGCTGGGGTTAACGCCATATCTCTAGCATCAGAACCTAAATAGAATATGAATCAAGTCCTTTCCGCAATTAATTTAGTTACAAAGCCTATACATGATATGTTTGTTAAGGCTTTTAATACTAACAAATATGCAGCTGGGATTGGATTTTCGTCTGTAATTACATTAACTCTGTTTTTTGTAATGGTTGTCTTAATTGCTTTAGGAGATAGTGGATTAAAACAAGACACTTCTGTAAAACTTCAAGATGTTGTTATGCCAGAAAGAGATATAGATACCTTCATGTCAGAAGTTGATAAGCCTGAAAAGCCTGAAGAACAGCCTGAAGATATTGCTCAGCCTGAGTTAGATCTTCAGCCATTAACAGGTCTTGATGTCTCAATTGCAAAACCAAAGGCAAACTTTAAAGCAGGTGGTTCATTTTTTAGGGATGGTGAATATATCCCTTTATTTAAAGTTGTACCAATATATCCAAGAAGAGCACAAGAAAGAGGTACTATGGGCTATGCGTTAGTGGAATTTACTATAACTGAAACAGGTAGCGTAGAGGACGCTAACACTATCGAAGGATATTGTTCAAATAGTAATCCAAGCGATCCTTCTACTGAATTTAGACCATGCACAATGTTTAACAGTGCGTCTGCAAGGGCAGCTTTAAAACTAAAATACAAACCTAAAATTGTTGATGGAAAAGCTGTTCCTGTAAGTGGCGTTCTTCATAGATTTACATATATACTAGATGACGAATAATTAATAAGTTATGAAAAAAAGATTCTCATTACATTTGTTTTCAGTGCTGGCGATATTATTTGCGTTCTCTTCAGTTCAGATTGAAGCACAGTCACAATCTGAAACAAAAAAACCAATAAAATATAAAAAAGCTCGTGCTTTACAAACATCAACTGCAAAAAAAATGGCAAAAGTATACGAGGCATTAGAAGAAGTTGATGAAAAAGGAGAGCCAGCTCCTGATATGGTAACCGTCGTTAATATTCTTACAGAACTAAGGACTGATAAAGATAATTTAAAAAGTTATGACAGATCAGTAATGTGGAATGCTTGGGCTTATGTTTATATGACTGATGGTAAATTTCCTCAAGCTATGACAGCATATACAAATGTGATGAACGAGCCAGAAGTTACTATAGGACTCAGAAATGGCGCTCTGTTCTCACTTGCACAATTGAATTTGGCCGAAGGAAATTATCAAAAAGGCGTTAATTTAATTTTACAGTGGATGGATGAAGTGGAGAAGGTCACTGCTCAATCTTATTCTGTTTTAGGGCAAGCATATTTTGCTTTAGGTGATTACAGAAAATCTATGTCATCTTTGGAAACAGCTATATCAATGGCTGAAGAAGAAGGCTATAAACCAAGAGAAAATTGGTACTCACTTCTTGCTGGTTGTTACAGTGAATTAAAAGAAGAAATTGGAGAGAGAGAATCTTTATTAAAACAAATACCAATTTATGAAATATTAGTAAATTTGTATCCTAAAAAAACTTATTTTATTCAACTCGGTGGTGCATACGGAACTCTTGGAAGAGAAAGAGATTATATGATTACTTTAAAGACTGCTTATCAAAAAGATTTTCTAGACAAGGAGTCAGAGTATTTAGCGTTAGCACAGTTATTGTTACTCAATAAAAATCCATATTGGGCTGCTGAAGTTCTTGTATCTGGTCAAAACAAGATGATAACTATTGTTGATGAAAAAACTGAAGAAGAAAAATTAGTACCTGTCGTAAAAAGTACAGAAAAAAACTTAAAAGTATTAGCTGATTCATGGAGAATGGCACAAGAAATTGATAAAGCTATTCCGGTATTAGAAAAAGCTGCTGAGATGTCAAAAGATGGCAAATCTTATGTGTTATTGGGCAACTTATATTTATCTGAAGATAAAGTTAGTGAGGCCGTAGATGCTATTAAAAAAGGCCTCAAAAAAGGAGATATTAAAAAGCTTTCACAGGTTTACTTAACTTTAGGTCAAGCATATTTTGAACTTCAAGAATTTGAAGAAGCAAAGAAAAATTTTAGAATTGCTGCAAGAGATAAAGAAAAGAAGATTAAAACTCAAGCAAACAACTGGATTAAATATACTGAAAACGAGGAGATAAGAGTTAAAAATCTTGCTCTAAGAAGAGACTATATTCAGATGAATTCTTCATCTTAAACTCTTTCTAAAACCCTAACCTTAAAATCGTAGTCGTTATCAATGTCTTTTGAAAAGTTTTCTGAGCTTTTTTCCTGCCATTCATTAAAATCAATATCTGGATAAAACACATCTCCTTCGATTTCACAATTTACATTGGTCAGAACTAATTTGTTAGTTATTTTTAAAGTATCTCTAAAAAGATAACCACCACCAATTATCACAATTTCATTATATTCATTATGATCATCACATTTTTTATTTGCGGCATCTAAGGCATCATCTATGCTTTTAAAAACTTCAGCTCCATCAATTTCATCTATTGTTGTTGAAATTACATAATTGATTCTATTTGGTAGTGGCCTACCAATAGATTCATATGTCTTTCTTCCCATGAGTAGAATTTTGTTAGTGGTATAGTTTTTAAAATGTTGAAGATCTCTCTTTAAGTTCCATGGAAGCATGTTATCTACACCAATTACGTTGTTATTTGATAGAGCAACTACATGTGAAATTATTTTTTTCATACTGCCATTTCTGCTTTTATAGGAGGGTGGGGGTCATAATTTTCTAGGATAAAATCATCTACGCTGTATTTTTTAATATCTTCGAGAGAATTAATTTTAGGAATTTTGAGGTTAGGAAGTGGCTTAGGCTCTCTGGAAATTTGTTCCTTTACCTGATCAATTGAATTTTTATATATATGAGCATCACCAAAAGAATGTATAAATCTTTTTGGTTGTAAATCTAGGATCTCAGCAAAAATAGATAAGAGCAAAGCATAACTTGCTATATTAAAAGGAACCCCAAGAAACATATCTGCACTTCTTTGGTACATATGACAGCTTATAGAATTATTATGAATATAAAACTGTGACATTACATGACAGGGAGGCAGAGCCATTTTTTCTATTTCACCAACATTCCAAGCAGAAAGAATATGTCTTCTACCATCAGGATTTTCTTTCAATCCTTTTAGTAAATCTTTAATTTGATCAATTCCACACCAATCTCTCCATTGGACACCATAAACTGGACCAAGAATCTTTTTTGTATCTGAATTTTCGTATCCTAATTCTTTGCCTTGATTATCTGCATTATCAGTCCATATTGTTGAATACTTTTCCAAATTAGTTAATTCAGATCTATCTTTGCTAAATCGGATCTCTGCAAGTCTTCTCTCATCATCTGAGCCCTCTAGGAACCATAACAACTCAGACACAACGCCTTTCCATGCAAGAGATTTAGTAGTTACAGCTGGAAATCCTTTTTCTAAGTCAAATTCAAACTGATGCCCAAAAGATGATATTGTTCCAGTATTAGTTCTATCACTTTTTTCTTCTCCGTTTTCCAATATATATTGAAGAAGATCTAAGTATGCTTTCATATTTTTCTCCTGGAATATAACAACATAAAAAATCCAATAATCATCATTGGTATACATAAGATTTGCCCCATGCTTAATGAGTCAAAGGCAATGTAACCAATATGAGCATCTGGCTGCCTAAAGAACTCAATTATAAATCTTATTAATCCGTAAAAGATAAGAAATGATGAAGAAACTATACCTTTTACATTTGTTTGTTTGCTGATCACAAATAAAATTAGGAATAATAATAAACCTTCGCCAAAACTCTCATAAATTTGTGAAGGATGTCTTAAAACTCCAAAAGGGTCAGTTGGAAAAATAAAACCCCAATCGCCATTTGTTGCCTTTCCGTATAATTCACCATTTAGAAAATTACCAATTCTTACCAAGCCAAGACCAATAGGCATTGCCAAAGCAACACCATCAAGTAATTTTAATAACTCTATATTTTTCCTATAACAAAAGATAACTAGACTAATAATTACTCCAATTAAACCACCATGAAAGCTCAGTCCACCTTGCCAAACATAAAATAAAGATAAGGGATTATTCATTAACTGTTCTGACCCATATATGAACATGTAACCGACTCTTCCACCGCAAATCGCTCCAAAGAATAATCCATACAGAAAAACCATATCATTTACTTCATCTTTATTAAGACCTATTTCTTTTATAGTTCTGTTATTTTTTAGAAAAACGTAAATTAATAATGCAGACAACAACCATGTCACTGCATAGTACTGAATTTTTAATGGTCCAAGCTCAATAAGAGTAGGGTTATTAAAGAAATTTGATAGCTCTATTGTCATACTGAAAACATATATATTGATATTATAAAAAACCAACCTGCCATAAGTCTCCTCAGTGTTACTTGAGATAAATAATGAGCGATATCTGCTCCATATTTTGCAGAAAAAATACTTGTAAGAGAAACTCCTAAAAGAGCTGGTAAATAGACATATCCAAAACTTAAATTAGGCAACATATTTTGATTAATGCCTGCAAGAACATATCCTAATGTCCCAAAAATTGCTATAGGCACTCCACATGCTGCTGATGTGCCTATTGCAGAGGTAAGATTGAGCCCAGAACCCTTGAAATATGGAACTGAAAAAGTTCCTCCTCCAATGCCTAAAATTGAGGACAAAAAGCCTATACCAGAACCAACAAAAATTGATTTTGGTTTTAGACGAAACATATTCTGCAGAAGATCTTTATTTAAAAGAATATCCATGCCAACAATTAATACAAATGTTGCGATTATAATTTTTAATATCAATCCATTAACTTGGACTGCAAATAGCGCTCCTAAGAATGCGCCAAATACTATTCCAGATGCAACAGGCTTGAAGCTATCAAAATCAATTGAATTCTTTTTTCTATGGGCATTTGCTGAAGAAAGCCCTGTAAAGATGATACATGATATTGATGTACCAATTGCAAGCTGTACGATAATCTCATTTTCAAACCCAAGGTTAATAAATGTACCTATAAGAACTGGCACCATGATAAGCCCCCCACCAATACCAAACATACCAGCTAATAATCCAGAAAGGATACCTAGCGCCCCAAATATTAAAATTTCATCAAACATTATTAAACTCTTTACAGAAAGAATATTTTAATTTATTTAATGCCTCTCTATAGACTTTTTCTTTGAATGAAATAATTACATTAAGAGGGTACCAGTAGGATACCCATTTAAAACAATCAAACTCATTGTCAGGATCATTATCAAAAGATATTTTTACATTTTCTTTTAATTTAAATAAAAACCATTTTTGTTTTTGGCCCTTAAAATTTGTTTTAAATATTTTTTTTCTTCTGCTTTTTTTGGGGATGTCATATTTTAACCAATCGTCGATTGAATCTATAAGTTTTACTGATTTTGAGCTTATGCCCACTTCTTCAAAAAGTTCTCTTTTAGCAGCTTTCAAGGAATTTTCTCCAAAATCAATTCCTCCTTGAGGAAATTGCCAACTGTTCATACCTTTTCTTTTACATAACAATAAATTTCCATGTTTATTGGCAACAATTACACCAACATTCAGTCTGTATTCATTTTCGTGCATGGATTTACTTAGTATTTAGATCAATATTTTTATTGATTAAGTATACAAATGCTAGACTTAGAAATATCAACAGGATACTTGGACTTGCTGCCATCTCCCACTCTCCCTCACTTGTAAAGTTATAAATTTTAGTCGAAAGGGTATCAAATCCAACTGGCCTTAAAAGAAGAGTTGCAGGTTGTTCTTTTACTGACTCAATAAAGACAATCATGAACCCTAGAAATAAGGCTGATTTCATTTGTGGATAATAAAATGAAATAAATGCTTTTAGAGGATTGCTCGGAATAAGAGATAATGCATTTTCTGATGATTTGGATATATTTGCCAAAGAGGAACTAGAATAATTATATGTAGGTGTCATAAATCTCAAACTTAAACAAAGAATTAATCCAAATATTCCATAAATTGTAATAGAAGTTCCAAAGATAGCATCAAAGCCAATTAAAAGTCCTGCAGATATTACAGACCCCGGTATGGCATAACCTGATGTAGAAATTGATATTAATAATTTTAATTTATTAGACTGTCTAAAGGACAGTGAAAGAGCAGTAGCGAAAAAGATTGTAAAAATCCCAACGGCGAAACCAAGAATCAAAGAATTTATTAATAAGTTAATATTATTAAGAAGATTGATACTTGATTCAGATGACTGCCAATATATAAGTTGAAATAATGGCAGGCAAAATACAATTAAAAATACTAATGAGCATATTAATGAAAACATTATTTGTTTAGATTTATTTAGCTCAACTTTGTTTATTAATTCTGCAGTTCTTGGAGCAACCGCGCTTGGACTATCTGCGTAGTATTTAGAAAGTAACATAATAAAAATAACAAATATTAAAAGATATCCAGCTAGTCTAGCTCCAGAAAAATAACTTTGATATCCAAACCAGGCATCATATATGCCAACTGTAAATGTATCTATCCTCAAAGTTGATACTCCGCCAAAATCTGCGATTATTTCAAAGATTACTAAGGCCATTCCTCCAATAATTGCAGGCTTTAATGATGGAAGTATTACTTTTCTTACAGCACCAAAATTTGAGTCACCTAAAGATTTTGCTGCTCTGAATATCTTAATACCAACTGACGAAAGTTGAGCTTTGGTTATGAGAAAAATATAGGGAAATAATGCCATTGACATTATTAGAGAGGCACCATATATGTTTTTTATTGATGGAAGAGCTATATCGAAATTTCTTAAAAATTCAGATATGGGACTTGAGTATTCAAACATTCCAACAAAAATAAATGCATAGACATATGCAGGAAATGCTATTGAAAGACTCAAAGCCCAACTAAAAAAATTACAACCTGGAAATTTATAAAAAGTAACTAATATTGCTAAAGGAACAGCTATGAGCATAGATATGAAAGCAGACCCAAAAGACAATAAAATTGTATTTTTGAATAGGCTCAACAAATATCTATTTGACAAGAATTCAACATCAATGTCTTTAGTAAATGCAAGAACAAAAAAGGTAATAAAGAAAATAAATGTGAACATAATCCATGGTAATGAAATATATTTCCAAGATCTCAAATTTTGCATTATTGCTCTTCGTCTAAACTTTCTGCGCCTTTTTCTAGTTTATTTCCTAGGACATTTACCCTAGTTTGAAGTTTTTGAACATCCTTTAAAGCGCCATCTAATCTTTTTATTACAGATTCTGTGCTTAAATCAAGATTAGTAAATTCTTTTTGAACATCGCTCACAACTTTGGCAACTTTCGCAGCAGTTTCATTTAACTTTAAATAATGATGCCCGACTCTTATAGTATCAAGAAAGGCAGCTAGCGTATTAGGTCCTAATATAAGAATCTTTTTTTCTGTGAGGCACTCTTGTCTTAAGTTATCAATCATATCCACAAGATCGATTAGCTTTTCTGAGGCTATGTAAAGCACAGCATAATTAGATGTAGTATTTTGCAAAATATATTTGTTAGAAATATCTTCAGCGTCTCTCAATAAAGCGGTCCTGAGATCCCTTAAAACCTTTTTTCTGTCTAAATCATTACCAGCTGATTGATAGTTTTGATATTGACCGGCATAAAACTTTGAATCAATAGGGATAATAAAGCCCTCTGCACTTGTTATTGCACAATCTACCCTGTCAGATGATTCAGAATTTATTTGAGCCTGAAATTTATAACTATCGCTTGGCATTATATCTTGAACAATTGACTCAAGACTCCATTCTCCTAGCCTTCCAGTAGTAACATTTCCTCCTAAGAACCTATTTAATTCATTAATTGGTGTAGTTACTGATGCTAAGTCAATTTCTATCTTATTTATATCATTTGAAACTTCGTTAAGTTTGTTTTGAAGTAATTGAGTTTCTCCAATATCTGAGGTCTCTTTATTTTTTATACTAAAGATTAGATAAATTAATACCCCTAAAATGAGAATTAAAGATATAAATATTAAGTAATTAATCATGATGTTAGTATAAAATTACACATATATTATGCACCAAGAAATTATAGAAAGATTTAATTCCTTGAAAGAAAAGCAAATATCTATTGATATTACTCGAGGAAAGCCAGACAAAGATCAACTAGACCTATCTAATGATCTTATTGATATATCTATTCCTACTTCATCAGATGATGGCGCAGATCTGAGGAACTATGGTGAACCTTTTGGAATAATTGAAGCAAGAAAACTTGGTTCAGAGCTCTTAAACGCGCCAATTGAGAATATTCTTGCGGCGGAACAATCTAGTCTTTTACTCACATATCAAACAGTACTTTCTAATTTCCTTTTTGCAGAACCAATTCCTTGGAAAAATTTAAAAAATCCAAAATTTATATGTCCAGTACCAGGATTTGATAGACATTTTATGATGCTTGAGGATTTTGGAATTGAGGCGGTACCAATTCCTTTAACTGATGATGGTATAGATTTAAATGCATTTGAAGAAGTATTAAAAACTGGAGACGATTATGTAGGAATATTATGTGTTCCAAAACATTCAAACCCATCTGGAGAAATTTATTCAGATGAGAATTTAAATAAGATGTTTGAAATAGGGTCACAATATTCAAATAAATTTTTGTTTCTTTTTGATCATGCATATTTGATTCATGACTTTCTACCAACTCCAGAACAAAAACCTTTATGGCAAGTTGTTGAGGAGTCTAATGTACAAGATCAAACCGTAGTAACAACATCTTTTTCAAAAGTTACTTTTGGTGGTGGTGGAATTTCATTTATGGCCACTTCAGGACACTCATTAGATTTGATTAAAAAGGTTAGAACAACAATGATTATCTGTCCTGATAAATTAAATCAAAAAAGGCATGTCGAGTTCTTTAAGAATGTAGACAATATCAAGTCCCATATGAAAAAACATGCTGAATTAGTAAGGCCAAAGTTTGAGTTGGCATATGAGTATTTAAAAAAACTTCCTGAGGAATGTGGCTCATTTTCTAAACCAACTGGGGGATATTTTATAACATATTCTACTGCAAAACCTATCGCGTCCAAGGTTGTAAAATTATGTAAAGATCTTGGTGTATTAATAACTCCTGCTGGCTCTACTTTTCCAAAAAATTATGATCCTAATGATAGCGTTATTAGGTTAGCTCCTACATATGTAAGTAAAGAAGAGCTAGCTGATGCTATGAATGTTTTTATAACCTCTGTAGAAGTTGCTCATTTTGAGATTGAAGTTTAGTTTGTTGCTAAGTTGAACGGAATGTAAGAATTTCCATCAAAGTGTGAAAAAATTTTCTTAATGTCAGGATGGTTTGCAGGACCACTTTCAACATCATTAATTAGATTCTGCTCTGAGACATAAGCGATATAAAATATTTCTTCATTTTCTGCAAAAACATGATAAAAAGGTTGATCTTTTTTTGGTCTGAAGTCTTTTGGAATCGAGTTATACCATTCTTCAGTGTTATTAAAAGAAGGGTCTAGATCAAAAATAACACCACGAAAATTAAGAAATTTATGTTTTACAACATTTCCAATTGAAAACTTTGCTTCTACTAGTTCTTGCATTATATTAATAACTTAAACCATTATTAGGAAAAAGTCATGGATGAAGATTTTATAGTAGTAACTACATATGACATAGATGGTGCTGAGATTGAAAAACATATTGGTCTTGTTCAAGGAAGTACTGTAAGAGCAAGAAATGTTGGATCAGACTTTCTAGCAAATCTTAAAAACATAGTTGGAGGAGAGCTTGTTGGCTATTCTAAACTTTTACAGACTTCAAGAGAGCAGGCATATGCAAGAATGATAGAAGATGCAAAATCCAAAGGTGCCAATGCAGTACTAGGATTTAGATTCCAAACTTCAACTGTAGCTAGCGGTGCAGCAGAAATTTTAGCATACGGAACTGGTGTCAAAATTAAATAGGAAGAAATATGAATAAAACAGAAAAAGTTGCTCTAAGAGAAGCAGTTATTGTAGTACTAATGGGCGCTGTAATTAATTTTCCATTACAAACATATCTTTTATGGTTAACAATTGATAATTGGCAATGGGCAGATCCCATAAAAATATCAATTTTCGTTCAGCTAATTATTACCGTTGTAGCCTTGATAAGAGTTTATGCAATAAGAATGAGGTTTCAAAGAGGAAAATTTTAATTATCTTCTTTTTTACCTTTCTTTTTTTCAGACATCTTTCTTATTTTCATTCTATGATTAATCATGTCCTTGCACCAAACATTATAAATAGTTGAATAGTTAGCTGCCATATCTGCCAAAACACTAACCTCAAGCCATTTTTCTTCGTTATCAGGGTTGAGTTCAATTTCTTTCCAAACCGAGTCGCCTAAAGAGAGTAATCCAAAGATTCCATCTTTCATTTCTTTGCATTCATTAAAATCCATAAGGTAGTTTGGATTATTCATAAACTTATCCTTCATAGTTTCTTTCTTGTCTATATGATCGTCTGCGACAAGCGTAAAGCAAAGAAAAAAACTTAATATAATTGTAAAATTTTTCATAATAATCACCTTGTATTTGTTGACATATATTAGATTACATTTTTTTTCCAAAAGTTCCAAAAATATCTTTACTTTTAATTTTAAGTATTCATAATACGCGCCAGTATTCATACTAATAAGCATATTCTGAGTGTTTATTAGTATGAATATGCTAGATTTAATTCAATTATTGAGTGTTTTTTTCGGTACTTTGATAGCCGCACCTCTTGTTGTTTCAAAAAAAGCTAAAAAAAGAATGGTGGGGCTTTCTGCTGTCATTGCTGGAAGCTTTTTCGCGATAATTGTTCAACTATATCTAGGTTTATACTATTTTGTATTTGCAAATGCATTTTGGCTTCTCAATGCATGTAACGGCATAAAGAAAATAATTAAAACTAAAAATAAGAGGATTAAAAATTTTTGAAATATTTATAATCTATATAATGAATGCCTTCTTCAACTGAATCCATTTTGGAAATGATTGCTTTAGCCACTTTTTTTGCCTCTACATTTCTAAATTTTTGTAATGGCCCAATCATTAGGAGGCCAAATAAGTTTGTAATTTTTTCAAATATTTTTACATTTAATGGAATTACCTCATTGGGACGTTTGCCTAACAAATGACTTGGATGAGCAATTATGATTTTTTCATATCCCATTAACTTAATTTCATTCTCAATATCACCTTTAACTTTTAAGTAAGTATTAAAAGATTTAGTATTTGCTCCAATTGCAGATATCAAACCAATTGAACTAGCTCCACATTTTTTAGCAAATTCAGCAACTTTTTTAATGTAGTTATAATCTACATTAACAAAACTTTTTCTATTATTTTTTTTAATATAAACAAGCTCAAAAAGACTTAACTTATGGCCAATTGCGATATAAATTTCATCGATATTGAGATTTGTATCCAAAGAATCAATGTCCTCAAAATCAATAACTATTTGATTAACATTATTTTCACATAAAAGCTTTTTTCTGCTGAGTAAAATTAACTCATTATTGGCTGTTTTTAAGTTTTCAAGTATTTCCCCGCCAACTAAACCAGATGCTCCAACAATTAAAATTTTTTTACTCATGTAATTGTTTAATGGTTTCATCAACAAGCTGATCTATAGTTTTTGATCCATCCAAGATTATCTCGCAGTATTTTTGATACATAGGCTCTCTTTCAGAATAGATCTCAGGAATTGACATTCCCTCTGGCACAGCAAGACCTCTTTTTTGATCAATATCAATTCTTTCCATAATTATCTCAAGAGGTGTATTTATATATATGACTTTAGAAAATTTTTTAAGATGTTCCATTGATTTTGCTGAATAGACAGCACTTCCTCCTGTAGAGATGATTCTATTAGATGAGGTTAGACCAAGTATTACTTTCTCCTCTTCATCTCTTACAAACTTGTAATCATATTTATTTTTGATTTCTTCAAGTGTGGCCTCATGTTTTTGCTCAATAAGCAAATCGGTATCAACAAAGCTAACACCTATTTTATTAGCAACAGCTTTTCCGATTGTAGATTTACCACAAGCCGCCATACCAATGAAACTAATGTTAACCATTTTTTGCAAATTCCTCAGTTGCCCTAACAAGTTCATGAGTAATTTCTTTTTCAAATGCACTATGTCCTGAAGAGGGCGCAACTATTAATTCTGCTTCAGGCCAATTTTTTTTAAGCTCCCATGCTGTTTCCATTGGACAGACAATATCATATCTACCTTGAACTATTTTTGCAGGTATATGACGAATTTTATCAATCGACTCTGATGCAATTAATTGATCTTCACTATTAAGAAAACCTTTGTTAATAAAATAATGATTTTCAATAAGGGCAAAGGCTAAAGCAAATTTTGACTCAGAATATGATGAAATCATGTCAGCTTTATGACTAAGTGTACTTACAGATCCTTCCCATTTAGACCATGCCACAGCTGCCTCCATTTTTTTTTCGTCATCATCACCAGTAAAAATTTTGTAGTAAGCATCTATTAAATTATGTCTATTCTCTTGTTTAATTGGTTTTAAGAATCCCTCCCAAGCCTCAGGAAATATTCTGCTAGCAC
>CACMFH010000017.1 GCA_902612915.1 uncultured SAR86 cluster bacterium
AATACCAATCAGCAATAGATTCTCTAGCTGCTTTATTATTTAAAAGTGGCTCTCCTAGATTATCTTGAGTTTTTGCCCATCTGAAGGCATCCTCAACATCTGCTCCACCTGCATCACCAACGGCAAGTCTTTCATTCATTAATGTTGTTATAGCAACTTTCCAGCCATCACCAATTTCTCCAAGTCTTTGAGAGTCTGGAATTTCTACATCAGTAAAATAAACCTCATTGAAACTTGAACCACCAGTAATTTGCTTAATTGGCTTTACCTCAATGCCTGGTGATTTCATATCAACAAAGAAGAACGTCATACCCTTATGTTTTTCTAAGTCTGGATCATGTCTTACCACTAAAATTCCATAATCTGAAAAATGAGCACCAGATGTCCAGACTTTCTGACCATTAATAATCCACTTATCACCTTTTTGAACTGCTTTACTTCTAAGACCAGCCACATCTGAACCTGCTGAAGGCTCAGAAAACAATTGACACCATATTTCTTTACCTTCTGCCATTGGTGGTAAATATCTTTCTTTTTGTTCCTCCGAAGCATACTCCATCATTACTGGACCACACATACCTAAACCAATTTCAAAAATTCCCTTTGGTACATCAAACTTAGCTTCTTCGTTAGCCCATATAATTCTTTCCATTGAACTCGCACCAATTCCACCATATTCTTTTGGCCAATGAAGCATTGCCCATCCAGCATCATATTTCTTTTTTTGCCATGCTTTAGCTGCTTTCATTTTATCTTTATTTGCAAAGTCATCATTTTGCGGAGTTGAATCCTCTTTATAGGTGGCATTTTTTTCAAGCCAATCTCTACATTTTTTTCTAAATTTTGCTTCTTCTTTTGTGTCGTTAAAATCCATATTTATTTTCCTAATTAATATTTGATTGTTCTAAACTAGTAACTAATTTTTCTCTCCAATTACTTAGAGACCCAAGATTTAATGATAAAAGCTTAGATCGTCTATAAAACATATGGCAATCATATTCCCATGTAAATCCATTTCCACCATGAGTTTGAATATTTTCTTGAGAACATAATTGATAAGCTTTGATTGCACTAACACGTGCTGTTGCTGATGCTGATGGGAGATCAGCTGAATCAGTTGATAATGCCCAAGCAGCATAGTAACAATTTGATTTTGCAAGAGTAAGAGCAATGTACATATCAGCAAGCTTATGTTTAATTGCTTGATAAGAGCCTATCGGTCGTCCAAAAGCATATCTCTCTTTTGCATAATTAACGGCCATATCTAGTGATGCTTGAGAACCTCCAATTTGCTCATAAGCAAAAAGAACTGCTGCTTGATTAATAATTGATTCATAAACATCCCATCCTGAAATTTCATCACCAATAGCTTGAGTGTCAACACCGTCGAATGTTATTGAGAAATGGCCTCTGCTTTCATCAATATTCTCTTGGTGTTCAATTGAAACACCTTCATGAGATAAATCAGCAACTTGAAGGCAAATACCTTTTTCTGATTTAGCAACAACTAATGCATGAGTTGCAATGCTCGCATCAGGTACAGCAATTTTCTTGCCATTTATTTTTCCTGATTTGCAAGATAATTTAATATTATCTTTTGAAGGTGCAAAGAGATCTTCTGTTACTGCCAAGGTTCCAATGACATCACCAGATACTAATTTTGGAAGAAGATCTTTTTTCATTTCTTCGCTTCCATACTTAATTATTGCTTCTGTGAATAAATATACAGAAGATGAGAAAGGAACTGGGGCTAAAAATCTTCCAAGCTCTTCAGCAATAACACATAGCTCCAAATGTCCTAAACCAAGACCATCAAATTCCTCAGGAATTCTAATACCAGTCCACCCAAGCTCAACAATTTTTGACCATAGTTCTTGATCAAAATATGACTGATTTTCTAAAACTGTTCTATTTCGCAATAGGGCATTTTCTTTTTCTAAGAATTTTCTTGCTTCTTCTTGAAGAAACTTTTGATCGTCTGAAAAATCTAAATTCATTATAAAGTTCTAAGTTAAGGTAAAATAATCAATTATTATATGCTAAATACGTTTGAATTTTAATTATCAATGGCTAGTAAACTTAAAATTACAAAAAATCTGCCTTCTTACCTTGAGAAATCTTCAAAAGGGGGGCTTCTTATAGGATTTATATATGTTATTGCGTTTATGAGCATTTTATTTTTAGCTATATGGCAAACTTTTGAATCTGAAAATAACAAATCATCAATGAAATTAGTGGATGAGAGACTTTCACTTATTGAAGAACAAATTAATATTGTTGATGAAACTAATAATGATTCTATGACTGATATAACCTCATCAATACAATTTCTTGATAAAGAAATAAGAAAATTGTGGGATTTAAGTAACAAAAGAAACAAAGTAGATATTCAAAAACTTACTGAACAAACCAATGAAATAGAAAACTTGTTGTTAACTATTAGAAATGACATCGAAACAAATCAAAAGGATCTTTTATCAACACAAGATAGCGTTAGTAAAAATATAAAAAAAATAGACGATCTTGGCTTATCTTCTGAGGACTTAATTTCCCTGAAATTAAGTTTGAATAATATTGATACTCAATTGATATTGCTTGATGACTCTGTTCAGGCACTCAATAACTACAGAAATCAACTAAATCAGGTTATATTAGAGATTCAAACACAGATATCGAGTGTTCAGAACTCTCTAAACAGCGATAAAGTTGTTCAAAATTAACAATTTATTTAATATATAAGTGTGAATAGGTTTGTTTTACAGGTTTTTTTGTTCCTTGCATTTATTCCTTTAGCTATTTTAGTTGGTTACGGAATTCTTGTGATTGCGCCAATTTTTTGCTGTTTTCTTGCAATTAATTCCTATAAATTTAACAATTATAAAGAAATGTACATTTGGATGGCATTTGGCGGTCTTTCTTTTATGCTTGCCTTGTACATGTTGGGAGTTTTATGAGCATTATAATTAAAGGATATTTACTCATAATTGGTGTTACTTCAATAGTAATGGGTTTATGGGCAATGTTTGGACCAGAATTTGTGTCTTGGTATCCTGCCTTTGATGGTGTAGAAAGATATACTCCATTGGCAAATTTTATCAGAACAATGTCTGGAGTTTTTGTTGCATCTGGCTATATTCTTGTCCGGTTTATTTTTTCCTCATCAAAAGTTCAACTTGGCACAGTTTTAATATACATGTGTGCATTCATGCTTCTAGGTAAAGCTTGTGGATTATATTACGAGGGATATCATTTTCATGATGTCATTGCATCAATTTTAGGTGTACTTACTCTTATCGGTCTGACAATAGTTCACAGACAAAGAAAAAATTTACTTAATTACGATCTTTAAAAATTTTCCACTTAGACAATATAACTATATATAATGCATATGCCTGGGGATGTGGTGGAACTGGTAGACACGCTTGGCTTAGAACCAAGTGCCGCAAGGCGTGGGGGTTCGACTCCCTCCATCCCTACCATGAAACAACGATAAACTCGTTAACATCAAACGTTTGCAAAACGTTGAAAACACATATAAACCAATAATTTCACATCATTTGCGACACTTTCTGCGACACTTCGCGAAACAATGTTCACAAAACAACAAAGGAGAGGGGGTAGGAAGCTCCCCATCCTTAAAAGAATAAAACAATAACTACCCATACATTTCGTTCCACTTTTCAATGCATTTATCATTAACTAAACACATATACTCAGCGAACATATCATCATAATCCCAAGGTCTATGCTTAGCCCATACAAAATCTGATGCTTCTTTACAGATTTGTTCATATACATCTTGAGGTATTTGGGGGGTAGGGAAGAAGAACTCTTTTAACTTTTCATATAAAAAGATAATTAGCTTTTCTAAAACAAACAAAACCATATATCCAACTGCCAAGAAAGTAGTCACAAAAGCTATGTAACCAAATAAAGTATTCATAAATTCTTAATCATATGTTTAATTGTATTTTAGATTATATTTAGCAAACTCGTTCGCCATTGCTCTTTTCCAGCCAGATTGAAAAATTTTTGAACATGAATCTTCTGCCGTTATACGAAGCATATTATCCTTTCCTCTTTTTTGGCCAGATTCTTTATTTACTGTAAACTTAAATTTATCTTCTAATAAGTTATGAAAATCCTCTAAGAAATCTATTTCCCCAGTTCCTACTCCTAAAACAATTCTTAATTGCCCATTTGGCAATCTATCTGATGCACTTACTCTACTTCTAACATCGGCATAACCTCTCAGATAATGTATGGACATGCTTTCATTAGATGATTTCACAATTTTAGGCAAAATCTGATTTTTATAACTGGCATCTTTACAAAATTTTCTAATGTGATCTAAAAGTAGATTGGATTTTGAAAATTTAAATTCAAGCACTACATTAAAATTTTTTAATGATCTGTCTTGAAGCTTATATTCTAAATTTTGATCATATTCTATAAAAAAATCTTTTATTCTCTCTCCAATTCTATTGGATTCTTTTAGCATAGTGCTATTTTGATCAAGACGAATTCCACCGAGTACATTTCCGTCAATTACATTTGTTATAAAACCTTTATCTTTTTTAACAGCCGAATTAAATGGTTGACTCTTGATTCGAATCTTTAAGATGCCATTGTCAAGATCAGATTTTTTGATTTCACGAATTTTTGCAGTAATTACTCCAAGAATATAAAAAATTTCAGCACCTTGATTAATTTTTTTCTTGTTGTTCTTTTCTATTATCGTAGATAATTTTTCTATTTCTTTTTCAAATGTATTTATTTTTTTCTTTTTATTGAATAACTTTTTATATTCATTAAAAAGGTCATCATGATTTGCAATATCAATTGAAGAATTATTATTCCATATAGTTGAAAGGTAATTTTCAGTTTCAAGAAAAATGTTTTCTTCCTTACCCTTTAAGAGAATAGAAGAGTCATAATTATTTTTTAGACCACCTAAGGTAAAATTATTTGATCCTAAAAATAGAGTCTTTGTTTTGTCAATATTTTTTAAATAGTAGATTTTATTGTGTAAAAAAATATTTTTTTTATCCTTTATACCTACTTTTACAGAAAAGTCTCCTGGATAAGTTGTTAATTCTTCAATTAATTTTGGTTCGGTCATGCCTTGAGATATGTCAAAACAGAACCTTGCCTTGCCACCCCTTTTTGAAAATGACTTAAACTCATTTTCCAGTAATTTAAATCCAGACATTGTTCCAAATGCTGTCATGACAAATATTTCATCAGAATTATTTAAATTATTCTTTAGCTCATCTAAAAATAGATAGTTTTCATTAGTTAATAATTTAATGTTTGTTTGATTTAATTCTTTCATGTAAAAATTTTGCTATTTCTTTTGCAAGGATTGGTGGAACTGAATTTCCTACTAAACTCATTTGATCAGTTTTTGAACCAATAAACTTATACCAGTCTGGAAATGATTGAATCCTTGCATTTTCTCTTACAGTACTTGCCCTTGGTTGATCTTCATCGAAATGAAATGCTCTTCTGTTAGTGCTTCCTCCTCCTGCTCCGAGAGCTTTAACAGTATATCCTGGATACTCTGGATGCCATTTCCTTGAATCACTATAATTTGGATCAACACTTTCTCCCTGTTTAGTTTTTTTTATCTTTTTGATCATGTCTTTTGTATGGTTTGGTGGTTCATGATTAAAAAGAATTGGTTTTTCATTTTTTCTAGGACATTCATCCCAATTTCTCATGCTTATTTGATATTCAGTAAGTTTTCTTTTTCTTCCATAAGACATTTCATCTGATCCTTCCCCAGATTTAAGTTTTGGAAGGTCAGATATCGCTTCTTTAACTGAAATTGGATTTAAAAGATAATCATTTGAGCTACCAAAATCCATTTGCATCTGTTTATCAGCTTTACCTTTTTTGTACTTATTTCTAGAAAATTCCTGATGAGATGGTACTGGCGGCCAAAAATTAAAAGGATTTTTGATATCTTTCCTTGCACCTAAATAAAAAACTCTTCTTCTAATTTGTGGTACACCATAACATTCAGCTTTTAAAATAGTTACTTGCGAAGTTATAGGAAGATTGTAATTTATACCTTTAATTGAATTAACAATGGCATTATGTATTTGGCCGTTTTGCATAGAGAGAAGTCCAGGCACATTTTCCATTAAAAAATATTTTGGTTGAAGCAATTGAATTGCTGATATGAAAGATTTAAAAAGATCATTTCTTGGATCATCATTTAATCGCTTTCCAGCAAGAGACATTCCTTGGCATGGTGGACCTCCCACTAAAACATCAAGATCAATTTCTTTTAACCATTTGTTTGAAATAATTTTTTTTGAATTTGTTGGAAAAATATTTGTGATGTCATCATGAATAATTTGTTCGTCAGACAAATTAGGGTGATTAAATGAAAATGTTTCAATTGAGGGCTTCCAATTATCAATTGCAGCAACAATTTCAAATTTTTTTGTTAATTCAAACCCTAGAGATAAGCCACCAGCTCCGGAAAAAAGATCTATGATTTTAAGTTTCTTTGGCATAAACAATAAATAATAATGTTTTTGATTTAATTATGACAGCTCAAATGACAAAACTACATCAATAACACAATCTTTAACGTCGACAACATTAATGTTCAAGATCAACCATGAATATAAATGATAACAACGGTTAACATTGGATTAACATTGGAAACATAAAAAGAAAAAATTGCGATATATGTTGCGACACTTTAACCTTTTTTATAAGAGTCCTTAATTTATAATGGATAGAGAGATGAGAGTGAATCTATTCGACTCCCTCCATCCCTACCACTAAACCCTTTAAATAAAAGGGTTTTCACGAGCGAAACTTAAGCGAAACTCTCAAAAGACATAAAACATTGAAACTTATAAATTAGTAAACTAGGATAGTCTGTATGGACATAGATAGAATCCGAAAACGACTTCAAGAGTTTGCAAAAGAAAGAGATTGGGAGCAATTTCATAATCCTAAGAATCTCGCAATAGCATTATCGGTGGAAGTTTCGGAGTTACTAGAGATATTTCAATGGTCAAACGATGGTGGTTTAACGGAAATAAAGGATGAAACTACCAGAGAGGAAATAAAAAAAGAAATCGCAGATGTATTCAACTATGTTGTAAGACTAGCAGATATCTTGGATATTGATCTTGAAGAAGTTGCATTGTCAAAAATTGAAGATAATGAAAAAAAATACCCATCAAACATATTCAAAGGTTCGGCAAGAAAATATAACAAATGATTCATGTAAGGTGCGCAAGGTTAGCCTCAAAAAAAGTTAATGAGCACTGGCAAGACACAGTCTTAAAAAATATCGAACTTAACAAAATTAAGGATCTCTTAACATCTGATCAGTTAGAACTATTTAATGATGATAAGGAGTTTTATAACTTTTGGGGAGATACAGATGCAACTTTAAAGAAAACAAAAAGAATTGAAACTGGTGAACAAATAGTATTTTATGGTGAAAATAAATTTCATTTAAAAGCTGTTGCAGGACCTACTTTTGTAAATGAGGATTTAGCAGATTATTTTTGGCCAACTCAAAAGGACGAATTACCTTGGAAGAATATATATGTTCTAAATGAGATAACTGATCTTCAGGTTCCATATGTTGCAAGTGACTTATTACTTAAAGATGGAACGCCTAGAAAGGCAACAAATTTCCAATCTGGTGCTTTTTTAGAGGATTTCCAGTTAACCAACGAATTCAAATCAAAACTGGAAATAGGGTGGATAGAATCTTCTAATAGTGATGAGCACACAAGAAGAGGGATTCCTAGAGACGCATTTATAAATAGAGCTCAAATTTATAAAGTCTCATTTAGAGTAAATAACAAAAATCTTGTCTACATTGGTCAGGACCTTAAATGCGAGGATGATTACTATGGTTCATCACTTGTTATTTATCACTACAGAAAACTTTATGGGGATTCAATATTTAATAAGGAAATTATTGAAGAACTAAATGATCTTACAAAGGGTGAAGTTAATGATCTTGAAAACTATTACATCAAGGAGGAAAAGAAACTCCTTGAAAACATGACAGATACATACTCAATAAACTACACAGGAGAAAACCAAAGATAGCAGGTTCGACTCCCTCCATCCCTACCAATTCTATATAAAAAATAGATACTTTTTTTATTAAAATACTAGTTAAATTGTTTTTTGCATATATACTCGAAAGAGTATGTTAAATGTTAACTTACATAAAAGTCGGGCAGTACCAGCATAGCTGGGACCGCTTTTATTATTTGACCCAGCTATTGCTGGGTTTTTTTTTGAGAGGATATGAATTATGAAAAACTTTAAAACAATTTTGTGCACACTAGTTTTGGCACCATTTATTTTGATTTCACAAGAAGTTGAAGAAGTCATAGTAACAGCCAACAAAAAGGCTGAGACTGTGCAAGAAATACCTATGAATATATCTGTAATAACAGAATTAGCAATCGAGGAACGAGGTATAACTAACCCTGAAGACTACTTGAGATCTATTGCTGGTGTCTCAACACCTGGTGGCTCAAATTATTATACTTTCAGGGGTTTAAATACATCTACCTCTCAAAGATCTTCAGGAACGTCGTCTACATATATCGATGAAATTAATGGATCTTTAATGGGTTTATTTGATGTTGAGAGAATAGAGGTTCTTAGAGGACCTCAAGGAACGCTTTATGGATCAAATGCAATCGGGGGAACAATAAGATATATAACTAATAAACCTGATTCAAGCTCAGCCTATGGAAAGATTAGAGTAGGTTATGGTGATAAAGTAAAAGCAGGAGATCCTGAAACAAGTATTGAAATGATGTACAACATGCCTTTAAGTGAAAGTCTTGCTGTAAGAGCAGTATATTCTCAACTTGTATCACCTGGTATCTATAAAAATATACAAACTGGTAAAACAGTTGGTGAAGAAGATGATTCACAATTAATGATCACGCTTGGCTTCAATAATGGAGGCAAACTTACAGGAAGTTTGAGGTATATTAATTTCAACAACAAAGCATTTGGTATTTTAGAACCTGGTCAAAGTAAGCCTGGAAGTGCTGATGTTTATGTTGAGGGATGCCCTAAGGCAACTAGCTGGTTTTATAATTTTGATGGTGATCCAACATGCTCGCGTTTAGATGCAATATCTTCGTTTGCAGCCTCTGAGGGGGTAAGTGGAGTTCTCTCAAATTATGATCCTAAGTTTTCTCATGCCCTAGCTGCAGATGAATCTGAAGATATAACTAGAGAAACTTTAGTTGCGAACATTAAATATGATTTTGGCCTCTTTGATGCGAACCTAATCATTTCTGACAGAACGGTAACTGATGATTCAGTTACAGACTGGGCTAGAATTGATATGGATGATTATGTGCCAGCACCATTAATTGTTGATGGTGATGAGTATTATGAGGAGACAACAGAACTTAGATTAATTTCAAAGCCAGGAAAATTTGAATGGACTATTGGTTATTATAATTACAAGTTTAATGAGGAGCCTAATTCTATATCTCAAACACAATACGCAATGGATCAGGATTGGTTAGAATATGTAATGCTTTATGCAGCTGGTTTGGGTCCTGATGACTATGATGCAACTGCTTATTGTCCTCCTTTTTGTGAAGGGCATCTAGGTTATCCATATTTCTACTATGGATCCTATACTGAATACAATGAACAAGAAGAGACATCTATGTATGGTCAATTCGATTACAACGTTAACGATAAACTGACTTTAACGTTAGGAATTAGAGATTATGAAATTGAAGATGCTTCTAAGTCTTACCAGTATGGAATATTTTTTATGGGTAGTACTGGGTGCGATGGTAACGATCCATCAGGTACTGATTGTTCGGAATTATCAGGCTCGGAGTCTGATACTAGGATGAAATATGCAGCAAGCTATAGGGTCAATGAAGATCTAACATTGTATGCAACACAAGCAGCTGGTTACAGACCTGGTGGAAATCAGGCACCACTTCCTCCTTTCTGTAGCAGTGATGAAGCAGCTCAAGCAAACTTTTCAAGAAGATTTAATTCTGATGAAGCTGAAACTACAGAATTTGGTGTGAAAGCTAGAGGAGATAATTATACTGCTAATGTGACATATTTCGATGTTGACTGGGATGGAATTATTATCCAAGTTACTCCTGGTTGTGGCTGGAGATATAATTTTAATGGCGGTAAAGCTGAAACTTCTGGTTGGGAATTTGACTTTACATATGCGGTTAATGATTCTGTTTCACTAGATTTTGCTGGAAGCACAATGACTGCAGAGACATCAATTGATATTGCCTCACTCGGAGCATCAGCAGGTGACAGACTTCCAAATACAGTTGAAAAACAATGGAATCTTGGATTGGTGTATGACACTTCAATAATGTCATATCCTACTTATGCAAGACTTGATGTAAATTATTATGGAGATAGTTTTAATACTTTTGCTGAGAATCCAAATTCGAGCTCTCCAGATTATACAAAGTTAAACTTTAATCTTGGATTAGATTTGAATGAAAATTCTAAATTACAACTATCTGTAGATAATCTTACAGACGAGAGAACTGAAGCATATGTTTATGCAGTTAATGACACATCTTGGAGACCAAGAAACTGGATGCAGTGGATACCTCCAAGAACTGTTAGCCTAAAATATTCTTTTAGTTTCTAAATTTTTAATGGATGAAGAGATAATATCTCTTCATCCAACTTTAATTAGCTATAAAAATACTAATCTAGTATAGTTTTTTAAAATTAGGTAAAACTATATGAGAATTATTTTTATATATTTTCTTACACTTTCCATCATTGTTTGTTCTGATAATGAAGATATTGTCGAAACAAATATAGTTAATCTAAAAGAATACTCTGTCGACAAAAGCTCATATTGCAAAGATAGAGCTGAACCAAAAAATTTAATATGGTCCCAGAATTTTGATGAAAATTATCTATCTCCAAATGTTTGGAATTATTCAACATCAAATGGTTTTTACGATGGAAAAGAATTTATAAGTGGTTGGGGCAATGGAGAACTTCAGTATTATACAAAGCCAAGAAATTCAGAAGGTAATACCAATACGTCTAAAAATCTTTTTATTGAAAATGGGTATTTAAAAATACAACCTATATATAGAAAAGATAAATCAAGAATTAGCAGCGGTGAAGCTGCATATAACTTTACCTCAGCAAGAATTAATACCAAAAATCTTAAATCTTTTTCCTATCCATCAAAAATTTCAATATGCTTCAAGGTTCCAAAAGGAATTGGATTTTGGCCTGCATTTTGGTTGATGCCAAGTGAAGATATTAGATGGCCAGTTGGAGGAGAAATTGATATTTTAGAAAATAGAGGCAGAATATCTAATATTTCAAGCTCTGCTCTTCATTTTGGCAAACAATGGAACAAAAAATCTACACTTGTGGGTGAAGCTTTAATTCCAAGGCAGGTTCGCTTCCAGGACAAATTTCATTCTATATCTTTGGTATGGAAGGAAAATTACATTGCTTTTTATCTTGATAATTCTCCAGATCCATATTTCACTATAAATTCTGATCATCCAGAATTTCAAAAATATAAGTACCCATTCAATAGAGATTACTACATGATTTTAAATGTAGCGGTTGGAGGTAAATATGATGATTATTGGGTTGATTTTGATGCATTTTGCAGTGATCGAGCCTGCTCAAATAAAGAAAATCCTGATAGTCATAGATTTATAATTGATTGGATTGAATATGAGAGACTTTAAAAATTATCAATTATAATTAGTGTATGTCTAGGAGATTTATATTATCAGATGAAATTATTGATCATGAGATCAATTCTCCTGCTTTTGAAGAAAAGCATAACTTTGATGCATCAGGTAAATTAAATGATTTAGAACTCTTCACTAAAGGGCAACCCTTCAGTCTTTATAAAGAGCTTAGAGAAAATGCACCAATATATTTTCATGATCCTATGCCTATGGATCCTGAGCCGGGTTATTGGGTATTAACTAAATATGAAGATATAAAGTACGTATCAATGAATCCAAAAATTTTTTCGTCGCAATATGCTACTGGCAATATGCTAACACTAGGATCAGAAGAAAATAGACATCCTAAATTATTTAAATCAACTATAGACCATATGTTAAATTTAGATGGAGAGATGCATCTTAATCTCAGAAAAGAACATATGCCATTTTTTAAACCTGGGTACGTGGATGAATTAAAACAAAAAGTTTCTTTGAAAGTTACTGAGTTATTGGATCAAATTGCTCCAATGGGTAAGTGCAATCTTGTTAAAGAAGTATCTCAAAAATTACCTATTTATACTCTCTCAGAAATACTTGGAATTCCGGATGAAGACAGACAAAAATTAGTCTCTTGGATGGAATTTCTTGAATTAGCCCAATACTTTACTTATGAAATGATAAAAGAGCAAAATGAGGGCAGGACAGATTCAACCCCAGATCCAGCGATGATAGATATGTTTAATGCAATGGTTGATGAAATGTTTGATTACGGAAGGTTCATTCTTAAAAACAAAAGAAAGAATCCCTCAAATGATCTTTTGAGTGCTATTGCTAACGCAAAAATAGAAGGTGAAGAGCTTTCTGATGAATTTCTAGATGGATCTTGGCTGTTAATAATTTTTGCAGGTAACGACACTACAAGAAATACAATGAGCGGCGGCATTAAACTTCTTCATGAGAATCAGCATCAAAAAGAGTTATTAATTAATAATTATGACTTACTTCCAGGTTTTATAAATGAGACTGTAAGATGTGTTTCACCAGTAATTCATATGAGAAGAACATCTCTTATTGAAACAGAAATAGGTGGTCAAAAGATTGGTCCTCATGAAAAGATAGCATTATGGTATGGAGCCGCAAATAGAGATCCAGAAATTTTTGATAAACCAGATGAATTTAATATTCAAAGAGAAAATGCAGAAAAACATCTTGCTTTTGGTATAGGCAGGCATACATGCCTTGGTAAACCAATTG
>CACMFH010000018.1 GCA_902612915.1 uncultured SAR86 cluster bacterium
TATGCCTGAGAACATTGATGTTTTGCTATGCGGTCCAGGATTAAAAAATGACGAATGGTCTATAAATGTTTTTTATGAAGTTATTTCAGCAAATAATTTTGGAGTAGTAATATTGGATGCAGGTGCACTTCATTTTATTGTGGAGAACAATTTAGAGACAAGCAAAGATAAAGTTCTTACTCCTCATCCAGGCGAAGCTGCAAAGCTTTTAGGTATTTCAAATAATGAAGTTCAAGAGGATAGAATTAATGCCGCAAAATCAATATCAAATAAATTTTCAGCTTCTGTAATTCTTAAAGGTAAAGAGACGATTATTTGTTCTCATGGTGATGAGGAATTATTTATATGTACTGAAGGTGGGCCAGAGTTATCTTCCGGAGGCACAGGTGACGTTCTTTCTGGAGTACTATCAGCCCTTATAGCACAAAAAGTTAATATTATTGATGCTTGCAAAATTTCTGTTGCTGTTCATGCTAGAGCGGGAGAAGAATTTAGAAATAAAACAGGTGAAATTGGCTTAAATGCATCATCATTGATACCAACCATAAGAGATTTACTTAATAAATGAATAAAATTTACCTAGAAAATGACGAATCAACCAATAAGCTTGGTGCACTAATATCAGAGAAACTGAAAGAAATTAATAAATCTTCAATTGAGATCCATCTTGAGGGTGATCTTGGTGCTGGAAAGACATTTTTAACCAGATCGATAATATCTAATTCAGGATGGAGCGGCTTGGTAAAAAGCCCAACTTATACCTTATGTGAAGAATATGATCTTGGAGATGTGATTTTCTTACATATTGACTTGTATAGAACTGACGAACCAGAAGACATTCATATTTTCGATTTAGATAGAAAAACTCACTTAAAAAAAATTATAATTATTGAATGGTCACAGAAGCTTGCTATAAAAAGAAATTTTGACTTAAAAATATCTTTTGAGCACTTCGAGGACGGTAGAAAAGTATTGATTAATGATAATGATGAATTATTTTCAAGTTTGATTAAACATTATGAATAAAATTTTATCTTTTTTATTACTTCTTTCTTCACTTGTGCACTCAAATGAAATCTCGTTTTATGAAATAAAAGATTCTGATGATCAATCTTCTGAAATATCCTTTCTTTTAGACAAGGTCTCTTTTATAAAATCTTATTCTCTCGTAGATCCCTCAAGAATTGTAATAGACGTATACCAAAGTGATTTAAAGTCAGATGTTGAGGAAAAATATAACTACCCTATTAAGCTAGTAAGGGCTTCGTCAAAAGATGACTTAACAAGAATAGTTATTGATTTATATGAATATGTTAATTGGAGTAAGCCAACTCAAGAAAAAACAGATGAAGGAATTTTATTAAAGATTAACGTCAAAAAAAATAAGAAGCTAAAAAATAACATAAGAGATATTGTAGTAGCAATTGATGCTGGACATGGTGGAAATGATCCTGGAGCAGTAAGTAGTAACAATATTTTGGAAAAAGATATTACTTTGTTGATAGCTAAAGAGTTAGAGAGAACTCTTAGAGATACAGAGGGTTATGAGGCAGTATTAATTAGAAATGATGACAGTACTGTAAGTCTTAATGATCGATATCAAAATGCGAGAAAGTTTGGAGCTGATGCATTTATTTCAATCCATGCAGACGGTTTCAGACTGGCATCTGTTAAAGGTGCTTCAGTTTTTATATGGTCAGAAGAATCTTCAAGCAGTGTTGCCAGAAATCTTTCAGAAAAAGAGCGTAAGAGGATTCAAGCTCAAATAAAAAATATAAATTCTTACGATTTCAATGAAGATGCTGCAAGAGATCTTTATCCAAATACCTACAAGAAAAAGGTCGATCAAAGCAAAGAATTAGGTACAAAGATCTTAGATCAGCTAAAAAGAGATCCGTTCACTAAGATTCATAAACAAAATGTTGAATATGCTGATTTTAGAGTACTTAAATCAGTTGATATACCATCTGTCTTGGTTGAGTCTGGATTTATAACGAATCCTGAAGATGCAAAAAGACTTAAAACCAAGGCGGGTAGAAGAATGATTGCTAGGTCAATTTTTCTTGGCATTCACAATTATTTCAAAGAGGCACCAGTTTCAGGCACCTTTTCAGAAAATTATCAAAACTATCTTAATTACGAAATTCAAAAAGGTGATGTGTTATCTGAGATTGCTATCAGATTTGGTGTGACGGTAGATTCTATTAACAAAACTAATAATCTAGAAAATAAATCTATATTTCCTGGCCAAATTATTAGAATAGAAATATAGACACTTAAGACATGTCATATGGATCGATATCATAAGACCATTTAACTTTCTTTGTTTCAGGCCAAGTTTGAATTTCATAAGTAAGATAATTAAGCACTCTGTTTAGATAAGTTCTCGTGTCGGACTTAATAATCAAATGATTTCTTGTATTCCCTTTAACCTTTAAGGGTATCGATGGCAGTGGTCCAATAACATAAATATTTTTTTTATCATTTAAGAGATTGTTCGCCTTATCTAAAAATTTGTAGCAGCTTTTTGGACTGGGCGAGGTCGCTCTTAATATTGCAACTGTTGAGTATGGAGGCATATTCAAAGCCTTGTTTGTTTTAAGGCATTGCTCAGAAACCAGCCTATAGTCTCCAGTTTTAATTTGTTTGAGATTTTCATCATTAGGATATCTAGTTTGAATAATTACTTTTGCAAGATTATTATTTCTACCTGCTCTACCAGAAACCTGAATTAATTGTTGTGAGATTTTTTCAATTGCATTTATTTCTGGGCTTAATAAACCTCCATCAGCATTAAGAATTACGCATAGCGTTACTTTAGGAAAGTCATGCCCTTTAGATAGCATTTGTGTTCCCACCAATATTGCTTCTTTGCTTGTGTTAGCTTTTTCATAAATTGCTTCAATTGATCCCTTAAGTCTTGTTGAATCATAATCCATTCTAATGATAGGTACTTTTTTAAATGTGCTTCTAAGCACCTCTTCAACTCTTTCAGTGCCGGTTCCAATAGTGTTTATTTCATTTGAATGGCAATCTGGACATGTTTTATTTACTCCATAAACGGATTCACATTTATGACAAATTAGTCTGTTTTTTGACTTATGAAAGACTAAATTTGATTCGCATGATGAACATTTTGCAACCCAGCCACAATTATCACATTCATACAATGGAGCAAAACCTCTTCTATTTAAAAAAATTAATACTTGCTCTCCTTTATTGATTGCTGCTTCAATGATACTCATAGTTTGAATGGCAATTCCTCCAAGTAGAGGAGAGTCACTAATATCCAAAGGAATTAATTTTGGTGGCTTTTTGCCATCTACTCTTCTCAATAAATCAAACTTTTTGAACTTTTTCTCTTTTACAAGCTTAAGGGTTTGCAGAGATGGTGTAGCAGAACCTAAAAAAACCGGTATATTTTCTATCTGAGCTCTTTTTATAGCCAAATCTCTTCCTGAAAACTTAAAACCTTCAGCTTGCTTATATGACTGATCATGCTCCTCATCAATAATGATTGCTCCTAAATTTTTTAACGGCATCAAAACTGATGATCTTGTTCCAATAACAATTCTTATTCCGCCAAATTTAGATCGCAGCCAAACCTTTAACCTTTGGTTTGGAGTTTGTCTGGAATGATATACGCCAATATCACCATTAAAACGATCCTTAAATCTTTTTTCTAATTGTGGTATCAGATTAATTTCTGGTACTAGAATCAAAATCGATTTATTTTGAAGAATAAATTTTTCAGCCAGTTGAAGATATATTTCTGTTTTACCAGACCCCGTAACCCCGTATATTAATGAAGGACTAAATTTTTCAACTTTATTAAGTTTAGATAGATTAATGTTTTGTTCTTTTGTTAATTTTAATTTCTTGTCTTCTTCATTTAACTTATATTCAGTATTATCATCAAGGTCGATAATAATTTTATCGTTTTGTTTTCTTAAGAGCGTTGGCATGAAAGAGAAGAATACCTCACCAATTGGATGATGATAGTAATCTGAGGCCCATGTAATTGCTTCAAATATTGATCCGTTAAAACAAGAATGTTCATCGGCTATTGAGATTATTTCTTTTAAGCCTTTTAGTGACTTGGGTTTAGCTATTTTCTTTACAACTATTCCAACAATTGACTTGCTTCCAAACGGAACTATTACCCTTTTACCTTTTTTGATTACTTCTTTTGATTTATAGATAAAACATTGTCTTAATGGCAATCCAACAGCAATATCATAGTAAAAAATATTCATTTTTTAATTGTAATGGATTTAATTTTTGATATAGTTCTCATCCTAAATATATTTTATTATGAAAAAAGATATACATCCTGAATACCGCGAAGTTCTATTCCATGATATTAGTGTGGATGAATATTTTTTACTTCGCTCTACTCTAAAAACAGATAAAACAAAGGAATGGGAAGGAAAGGAGTATCCATACTACACCATTGAGGTTTCTTCTGCATCACATCCTTTTTATACTGGTAAACAAAAGATTATTGATACCGGTGGAAGAGTTCAAAAGTTCGAAGAAAGATTTGGTAAGAAGAAATAAATTTAGTCTATACCTGAACTGCCAAAACCTTTAGTACCCCTTTCTGATTTTTCAAAATCTTCAACTATTTCAAAATTTGCTTGAACTATTGGCACTATTATCATTTGAGCAATTCGATCGCCAGAATTAATTACAAATTCCCTCTCTGATCTATTCCATGCAGGAACCATTAATTCACCTTGATAATCAGAGTCTATCAATCCAACTAAATTACCAAGCACTATCCCATGTTTTGAACCAAGGCCTGATCTTGGAACAACCAGAGCTGCTAATTTCTCATCCTCAAGATGCATTGCAAATCCCATTGGAATCATTTCAGTTTTTCCTGGTTTCAGTATTAATTTATCTTTTATGCATGCTCTAAGATCTAAGCCTGCAGAACCTTTAGTCTCGTATTTGGGTATAGGTATTTCATTGCCAATAAGTTTATTTAATATTTTGACTTTAACCTTTTTCAATTTCTTAGTTCCTTTGGTTTAATTAATGATCTTAGTCTACATTTTTGTGAGTTTAATGAAATCCATTCACCATCATGAGAAATTATTGCTAAATTACATGTTGTAAATCTGTCAATTGTCTTATTAGTTAATAATTCTACTAAATAATGTAGCGTAGGATTGTGTCCAACAATTAAAATATTTTTTAAGCTTTCATCTAGCTCTTTCAAGTCCTTAATAATATTAGTTGTGTCACCAAAATATAGTTTGTCTGTATAGGTTGCTTTATCAATTTCAAAATTAAAGCAATCAGCAGTTAAGTCAAATGTTTCTTTTGCTCTTAAAGCATTTGAACATAAAACCTTATCTATCTTTAAATCCATATCTTTTAAAAATTTAGACATCTTCTTTGCATCACTTATGCCTCTATCTGCAAGAGGTCTTTCAAAATCGCTAAGGTTTGAATTGTCCCATGAAGATTTAGCGTGTCTAAGTACATATATTTCTTTCATATTTAATTCATTATAGTATTGATATGTCGGCTTCTGTTCTATAAAATCGCGTTTCTATGAGTAAAAAATGCCAAGTAACAGGAAAGATTCCTCAAACAGGAAATAACGTTTCTCACGCCAATAATAGAACTAAAAGAAAGTTCTTTCCTAATCTACATTCGCACAAATTTTGGGTTGAATCTGAAAATAGATTTGTAAACCTAAAAGTATCTGCCAAAGGTATGCGAATTATCGATAAAAAAGGTATAAGCCAAGTTCTTAAAGAAATAAGAGCCCGCGGCGAAAAAGTCTAATTAGATATCATTTATATCCAACTTCTTGAGCTAATAAAACAGCTTGTTTCTGCAAAGAACCTAATTTACTGACATTAATATTATCTTCATTGAAATCTCCCCATTCCTGAATAGACTCATGCACTTTTGCTCCAATCAATACTGGATATTCTTTATTTGCTGAAGCATAAAAATTTTGGGCTCTATCAGATGAAAGATACTCTAAAAGAGAAATAGCGTTTTCCTTGTTTTTTGAAGTTTTAACAATTCCAGCTCCAGATATATTTACATGTACTCCTCTGTCATTCTGATTTGCCCAAAATAGATTCAAATTATCATATTGCGGATCATCCAACAGTCTTGCTAAATAATATGTATTCACAATAGTCATCCCACATTGTCCACTTGATACAGCTTTCAAAGCATTTGTATCGTTTGAAAAAACTTCAGTTGCTAAGTTTGAAATCCAACCAGATACAACTTCTTTTGCTTGATCTAAACCATATTCATCAATCATGCTTGCTATAAGAGATCTGTTATAGACTTTTTTTGACGTTCTTAAACATAATTTTCCCTTCCACTTAGGGTCGGCTAAATCTTCATAGGTAGAAAAATCATCTGATGCAAATTGATCACTTGAGAATACTATTGTTCTTGCTCTTTTTGAAAGGCCAAACCATTTATTTTCAGGATCTTTAAGATATGAAGGTATATTTCTTTCTAATATTTCTGAGTCAACTTTGGAGAAAATATCTCTTTCGGCTGCTTGCCATAAGACTCCTGCATCAACTGTCATAAAAATATCTGCCATTGAATCATTGCCTTCAATATAAATTCTTTCCATAAGCTCTTGAGCATTTCCTGATAATAAATTCACTTTGATGCCTGTATCATCATAGAAGTCCTCAATGATTGGTTCTAATAGTTGTGGTTGTCTAGATGTGTAAATTGTGAGTTCTTCTATTTCATTTTCATTTGCGCATGAAATAAGTAAAAGCACAGAAAGTAATATCGAAATTTTCTTCATTTTATACCCCATTTGATTTGAGTTACTTTTAGGTGTGCTAAATGAATTATAGCTTATTCTTTCCAGCAGCATGCTTGATAAAAAACTTTTTTAAGAACTGTGTTTTATTTACTCCAGAAAGTCCAAAATTTCTAAGTAGCTTTATATATAAATTTTTTGAACCAAAAAGATTTACAAAAAAATCCATAGATTTCAGCATAAGTAGATTCATATTTTTTCTTCTAATTTCATATCTTTTAAGCGTCAGAACTTGATCAATATGCATAGATTTTTCATATGAACTTATTATTTCTTCACATAAAGCGTCTGCATCTGCAAATCCTAAATTTATACCTTGCCCTGCTAATGGGTGTATGGAATGAGCTGCATCACCAACAAGAACAACATGCCCTGAAATATAGTTTTCAAAATGATGACTAAAAAGCTTAAAGGTTAATATTGATGAATTAATATCAATTTTTGTTGAGAGCTTTTGTTCAAAATAAGAAATGTTGTTTTTAACATAATCTTTAATTTCAATGTCATGAAGATTTTCATTATCCACAGACCAAACAATAGTGTGTGTAGATTTACTATCATTTTCAGGCAAGGGCATAATTGCAAAAATTCCTTTATCTGAGAATATTTGATGAGCTAAATATTCATCTTTAATTTCACAGCTTGCTGTAAATGTGATCGCTGTTTGATTATAGCTAGATTTTTTCTCATTTAATTTTGCTATCTTGGCTACATTTGAATTTCTTCCATCACAGCCTGCAATAAACTTTGTTTTAATTTTTTCTTGATTTGATAGTTTTAATTCTGAACAATTGTTTTCATTATCTTGAAAGATCTCCTCGATTTGATTTTCAAAAAAAACTTGGTGGTCTCCGTGGTCTTGTAGCTTTTCTTGAAGGTCATTAAAAAAAACTACATAAGATAGATTTTCTTCATTTATTTCTTTTGAAGAGAAATGAATACTTCCAGATCCATCACCATCAAATACACTTATTTCTTTTATTGGAGCGAAAGGAACTTTTATGCCTAAATCATCTAAAAGTTTTTTCGAAAATGAATTAAGAGTTAATGTTCTTATGTTTTCGTTAATAACATTTTGACTTTTTGACCTCTCAATTATTAACGATTCTATGTTATTTTTACTGAGTCTAGATGAAATATAGTTTCCGATTATTCCGCCACCAGATATTGTAACTACCGGATTCACAGTATTAAGACATTAATGATTCAATCTCAGCAGGATCAGATGGAACTTTCTTGGTTAGGTTTTCATTTCCATCTTTTGTTACCAAAATATCATCTTCTATTCTTATTCCAATACCTTTCCATTTGTCATCTACATCCATTGAACGACTAATATAAATGCCAGGTTCGATAGTAGTTATCATGCCTGGTTTAAACTTCATAAAGTCATCTCCTTCCATATAATCTCCAGCATCATGGACATCAAGGCCTAGCCAGTGACCTATTTTATGCATATAGAAGTCCTTAAAAGCCCCTTTTTTATGAAGGTCTTCAGGATCACCATGCAATAAACCAAGCTCCACTAAACCGTTTGTAATTATTTTTTCAGAAATTTGTTGGGGCTCCATAATATTGTTGCCGTCTTTCACCTTATCAATTGCAGCATTCATTGCATCAAGAACTATTTTGTATATCTCAAGTTGTTCCTTTGAAAATTTTCCGCTAATTGGGTAAGTTCTTGTAATATCAGAAGCATACATCTCGTATTCACAACCAGCATCAACTAAAAGAAGTTCATTTTTATTAAGTTTCTTGTTGTTTTCAATATAATGAAGAACACAGGCATTTTCACCACCAGCAACAATTGGAGTATAGGCAGGGAATCTTCCACCTCTTTTTGAAAATTCGTAAACATACAAGCTTTCAATGCTTTGTTCAGACTCTGCATTTTTTACATTTTTCATTGCCTCAATATGAGCTTCTGCTGAAATATCACAGGCTTTCTTAATAAGACTAATTTCGTGATCATCTTTTATTAATCGAGCATTCCCTATTGTGGACGACGCATCCAAAATATTAATAGATTTACTGTGTCTATCTTTAGAGCTTGCTTCAGTAGTCCAATCTATTACTTTTTGATCAAAGCCATTTTTTTTGCCAATAGGATATAAAACTTGATCACATCCAAAAAGAATTTCAGGCATCATATTATCTATTTCAGAATTATCGTATGCCTTATCAAATAAAAATTCTTTTACAGCTCCTATTGGGCCTGACCTGTGGCCATCCCAAATTTCTTTTAATTTATCTTTAGGAGGTACAAAAATTATAGAATTTATTCCATCATCGTTATTAATTATGGCCATCAAAGAATCGGGCTCACAAAATCCGGATAAATAATAAAAATTACTATCCTGTCTGAACGCATATGCTGAATCTGCATTTCTATACAGAGTATTGGCACCGGGAATCAATAAAACCGAATTCTTAGGTAGTTTTTCTGATAGATTGATTCTTCTACTTTTGTAAATTGCATTATCCATGTGTGTATTTTACTTATTTAAAGTAACTTTCCAATTCATTAAAGTAGAATTAAACTATAAAAATGCCTAAAAACAATGAGTTAAGTTCAAAAGATTTAGAAAAGAGGATTGATCTTTTAATTAAAAGGTTTGAAGAGCAAAAAGGAATTATTGATTCATATGTAAAAAGAGAAAGGGAATGGAAAAAAGATAAAGTTCTTCACAGAAAAGAAATATCTCGTTTGGAAAGAGATTTAAAGAAGGCCACTAATGAGTAAAGTTGAAACCGTAGCTCTAAGAATATTTGGAAGAGATTTAACCATCGCATGTCCACCTAAAGAAAAAGATAATTTAATAAAAGCGGCTGCCTTATTAAATGAGGAGTTAGATAATATAAGTGACAAAAATAACGCTCTGATAATTGCAGGATTAACTCTTTCTAATAAGCTCCTAAATGATGATTCTAAATCTACTAAAAAAGAAAGTGTTGATTACTCTAAACTTATTAAAAAAATAGAAAAAGTACTTCAAAAATAATCTTTAACTTAAATCCCATCTAAACTATACTCTTATAACATTCTGGTTCATTAGCCAATGTGTTAATAAATTTGAACCGATACTATTAAATAGGTGATTTTCCACTGTCATTGTTGAGCATTACCATTAAGGGAAGCCTGATTTGACAAGATGTTCACCACCTGAACTTTCGGTTCAGGTATAGCACATAGCGGTGATCTGGTTTGCTAGCCTCTGCAATTATTATGGTGAAAAATAAAATTAGAAAATCACTACTTAAGCAGGGGCAACTTTTTTGTCAGAATGATATCGAAGAGTTAAATTCTCAGATTCAAAAAAATGTATTAAAAGAAATAGATATCGAATCTTCTAAGAATACCCTTCTCTATTTTCAATATAAAAACGAAATACCTACAAATCTAATAATCGATGAGTTATTAAAATACTCCAATAATGTATATATGCCTCGAATAGTTTCTGAAAATGAATTGAAGTTCAATTTATTCAAAGAGGGCGAGACCTTAAAAAAAAATAAATACGGTATAGATGAACTAATGAATGAAGACTATATTAATCCTAAAGTTCTTAACACTATGTTCATACCTTTTGTTGGAATAGATAAGAATGGGCATAGGCTAGGATATGGTGGTGGTTTTTTTGATAAAACACTTGAACAATTAAAGTCTCAAAAAGGCAGGCCACTTTTTGTTGGACTGGGATATGACTATCAAATCTTAGAAGAACGTTTTGGCGAGAGTCATGATATTAAATATGATCTAGTTATTACAGAATCGCGTGTACTTTCATATGACTGAGCTATAAAATGTCCGCCGAAACATGAGAACAATCGCTAAATATATTCTAATTTTCTGGATTCCACTTATATCTGGTAAGACAATTATTCTTGATGGGAATTTAGATGAACCAGAGTGGGAAAGTGCATTCGTAATAGATGAGTATTATGAAGTTGTCCCTTTTACTCTCAATCCAGCAAAAGTAAAAACAACTGCAAAAATATTTTCAAATGAAGAGGGAATATATGTCGGTTTTATCAATTATCAAGAAAATTCTTCAATGATTTCAAATAAATCTTTACGAGATGAATGGAATGCGAATGCTGAACAAAACGGTGTTGGTATTGATTTTGACAGTGATGGAGCAAAAGCTTATATGTTCATTGTTACCCTAGCAAATATTCAAAGAGATGGAATTAGACCTTTGGGTGGTTTTCCCGAATTTGATTGGGATGGGGATTGGGAAGCACAAACAAAAAAACATGATGGTTTCTGGGTCTC
>CACMFH010000019.1 GCA_902612915.1 uncultured SAR86 cluster bacterium
CTTTGTTGGTTTGGTTTTATTAACTTGGTTAGGTTTTAGAATGGCTAATAATATCTATAACAGCCCTGACGCAAACATGGCTGCAAAAGTTTTCACTTCTGCATATTGTGTTCTTGTTGGAATCATGTTTTTCTATACCCAGCAGATAGGAGCGGCCATATTAGAAACTGCAGCTACTTCATTGGCTGCTATAGATGCGCCTTCAGCAGAGAGAATGGCAACATATCCTAATTCACCATTATCTATAGGTGGACCTGTTCAAACTTTGTTTGTTCTTCTTGTTGTTGTATTTCAATTAGCTATTACTTGGCAAAAAAAGTAAATATTTAAATATAGGGGCTCTTTAGGGCCCCATTTTTATGATCAAAGGTAAATTAACTAGTCAATTATTATGCGTATTAATTTACGTGTTATCTTTTTATATTTCTTATTTAACAACACCCCAATCAATTGAGAGTGTTTGGCTTAAAATTTTAATATGGCATCTTTATGCAACATTATTTATATACATAGGAAGTGTAATTCTAAATAACTCAAGTTTGTATGATCCTTTTTGGTCAGTAGCACCAGTGCCAATAGTAATTTATTTAGCTATTGAATCAGATAATTCTATAATGCTAGATTTATTAGTCCTCATTCCGATTGTTTTTTGGGCTGCAAGACTCACTAGAAACTGGGTTATTAGCTGGAGAGGTTTCGATCATGAAGATTTTAGATATATTGATTTAAAGAATACTAATAGACTAAATGCTGAATTTAGAAATTTTTTTGGAATACATTTATTTCCAACCTTAATCGTTAATTTTTGTCTATATCCTCTGTTATTTATATTTTCTAATAATGCAACTGTTACACCCATATTATATTTAGCATCATTATTCACTTTTATGTCAGTTGTGCTTGAAACTGTTGCAGATGAGCAAATGAGGGATTTTAGAAAAGATCCTTCGAATAAAGGCAAAACAATGAAGTACAAATTATGGAAATATTCTAGACATCCTAATTATCTTGGTGAAATTGGTTTTTGGTTTGGGATTTATTTTATGGGTATTAGTTCTGGTTTGGCTCCATTGTGGATTATATTATGTCCCCTTTCAATGTTAGCTCTTTTTGTCTTTGCATCATGCCCTATGATGGATAATAGAAGTCTAGAGAATAGATCAGACTATAAGGAATATATGGAAAAAACATCTCAACTCCTTCTTTTGCCACCAAAGAGTTAAATTTGAGATAACTTTAATATTATGTAAAATTAAAGAACATGAACGATTCTAATCTTGTCCAAAAATTTATATGGTTCTCAGAGAGAGCTATATTATTAACAATCGCACTCGCCACATTATTTGCATCTGCCTCAGAAATCATTCGAATAATTTCTGTTGGAGAGGTAAATCTGAGTGATTTATTTCTATTATTTATTTATGCTGAGGTACTTGGAATGGTGGCTACATTTTATGCCAATAATAGAATACCAGTTACATTGCCATTAATTATTGCTATGACTGCACTTACAAGGATGATAATACAAGAGACTAAAGATCTTAATGCTATTAATATTATTTATGAAGCTACTGGAATTCTAATACTGGCAATATCAGCATATATAATGACTCTTAAGGATAAAATCAGTCTCAAAAAACTTTTATTAAGAGAAAAAATAGATGAATCTGACATTCCGGATTAATTAAATCAACTAAATTTTTAATTCGCTCATTGAATCACAGATTGAATTAAATTCTTTTACAATTTCATCGATTATTTGTTTTACAGGTTTTATTTCATCTATTAATCCAGATGATTGACCAGAAAGTGCTGGAGCTGCCTCCATATCTCCTCCAAAATATAAATCTTTAATATTCATCAAAGCAGTCATATCCATTTCACCTTTCTCATCAATATCTTTAGTTAAATCTGTTTTAAGAGCCCTAATCACTGGTTTTGATTTTTTATTTAAAATATATGTACCATCAATTCCGGAGTTAATAATTTTATTTTTAAAATTATCATGAACCGGACTTTCTAAACTTGAAACAAATCTAGTTCCCATTTGTATTCCCTCTGCGCCTGCTGCAAATACAGCTGCCATTCCAGCACCATCAGCAATTCCTCCAGCAGCAATAATAGGTAAGTCTAAATTTTGTTTTATTGATTGAATGAGAACTAAAAGACCCACCTCAATTGGACTTTTAAATCCACCACCTTCTGTGCCTTCAACGACCAGACCGTCAACACCAGCATTTGCTGCTTTAATTGCGCCATCAAGACTTGGGACAGCATGATATACAGTTATTCCAGCATCTTTTAATGTACCAACATATTTTGTAGGGTCTCCAGCAGAAGTTGTTACAAATCTAACACCTGACTCAACACAAAAATTAACCATTGAATCATCTTTAAGGAATAATAAAGGTAAATTAACTCCAAATGGTTTATCAGTTAGTTCTGACATCATTTGAATTTCTTTTATACAGTTATCAATTTCACCAGATGATGTTTCTATTATCCCCATTCCACCTGCTTCACACACTGCTGACGCAAGTTGACTTCTTGCGATCCAACCCATTGGAGCTTGAATAATTGGATACTTAGATCCCATATGAGCAGTAACTCTATTCATTAAGTAATTGTATATATAAATTTATAAAATAGAATTCACATCTAAAACTTTCTTTTCAACGGTAAATCCTTCGGGATTTCCATTAATAAAATCTATTATTAATTGAGCATATTCAGGTCCTACTTCTTCTTGTACAAAGTGTCCAGGACCGCTTATGACAATTTCTTGCGCGGTAGGTATTCTCTTTAGCAACTCAACTATCTCAGGGTTATTGCCAGTTACAGGATCATTATCTGAATTTGCTATTAAAAAAGGTTTATTCCATTTTTCTAGCACTTCTCTATATGCCATTTCATTTTTTCTTAATTCGCTTGGAATTAGATATGGAAAAATTTGTGCTCCAGCTTTATATGAAGCATTTGGATATGGAGCTTCGTAAGCAAGACTTTCTTCATAAGTTACTGACCCAAGAATCTGCATAATTCCTCCAACATCAATATTATCTGTATAAGTTGAATATCGAATCCAATTTGTAAAACCATCGCCACCAATAAATTCTTCCCAAGTTGCTGGTCCTTGAAGCCATATTGTAAATTTAAATATTGGCCACAATAAGTAACTTCTCAAGTCATTCATGAAACCTCTTCCAGTTGCAGGTAAACTTGTATTGGTTGCAATAACTCTATCGAATCTATTTGGTTCCTCTGCTAATACTCGAAATCCTACTGGCCCACCCCAATCATGAAAATGCGCAGTTATATTTTTTAAATCAAGCTCTACTATTAATTGAGTCATTTTTTCAACGTGCATTTGATGTGAATAATCATCTGTTGATATGTATTTATCTGATTTACCAAATCCAACCATATCTGGTGCAATAACTCTAAATCCTTCGTTTACAAGAGTTGGTATCATTTTTCTAAATAAATAACTCCATGTAGGTTCTCCATGAAGTAAATAAACAATTTGCCCATCTTTAGGACCTTCATCAATATAATGAATTCTTGTATCACCAATTGTTAAATAGTTTGGTGTGAACGGATAATCTTGTAAGTCTTCAAATCGTTTATCGGGTGTTCTTAATACTCCAGGAGAAACTAAATTAAATCTCTCATAATTAATAGATGGTTCAGAGTTTCGAACATATTGAAATAGTCCTATAAATATAATCAGAATAAAAAATAAAATTGAAAAAACTTTATTCATCAGTATTCTCCACTAATATACTTTAAGATAATATATTGACGTAATATATGTCAAAGGTGTATTAATTATGAAAGTTGAAAACAAAGTTATGCCCAACGAAGATCAAATAAATGGTTTTTTGGAAAATTCTGAAATTGGACCTATATCAATGGTAAATTTGCTTAAATATAAAGATAAAGCCAAATATGATGATGGTCGTGATACTAATCTAACTGGAGAAGAGGCATATGGTCTTTACGCCGCTGAAGTAATAAATTTCGTTGAAAAGTATGGTGGTGAATTTGTTTTTGCAGGTAAAGTTACTAGATTAATGTTAGGTGAAGTTGAGGATTTATGGGATGCTGTTGCAATTGCTAAATATCCTAGCAGAAAAGCAATGTTTGATATGACAATGGATCCAGGATATCAAAAGATTCATGTTCATAGAGATGCTGGATTAGAGGGGCAGCTAAATATAGAAACTATCCAATAAACTATTATGAAAAAATTATTAATATTTTTAAGTTTGATTATTGCGATTTATCTTATCGGTCAATTAGCTTTAAATTCTCATACTGTACAAGACAGAATCTTAAATATTGGTTTAAAAAATATATTATCTAATTCAGAGCCTTTTTTAGATAAAGAAGATTCATTAAAAGTTGTTATTTGTGGTTCGAGGTCACCACTTCCATCTCCTGGGCGAGCAGAATCATGTGTTCTTGTAGAAGCTGGTGATGACATATATATTTTTGATATGGGTAATGGAAGTGTTAATAATCTTCAAGAATTTCAGGTCCCATGGACAAATGTTAAAGCAGTCTTAATTACTCATATGCACTCAGATCATATGGCAGATTTACCTGATGCCCATCTTCAGTCTTGGATTCAAGGAAGAAATTCACCATTAATGGTATATGGACCAGAAGGAATAAATCTTGTTACTAAAGGATTTGAGTTAGCTTACTCAGCAGATTATCAGTATAGAAATGAACATCATGGTGACGAAATTTTGCCAATGAGTGTATCTGGATTTAATGCAGTCGAAATAGTTGATAATGAATTAATTCCAAATGATACGCCAGGATTAGAAATATTGCCTTTTGTAGTTGATCATTATCCTGTTAATTCATCATTCGGTTTTAAAGTATCCTATAAAGGAAGAACAGTTGTTATAAGTGGAGACACTATTCATGATGGGAGTGTTCAAAAGTATTCGCAAGACATAGATTTATTAGTTCATTCTGCTATATCAATAGATATTGTTGAGAGGATGAGAAAAGTCGCCCCAACACCTCAATTTGACAAAATTTTATTCGATATACAGGATTATCACACCAAAATAGAGGAAGCAGGTGAAATTGCTAGAGATGCTAATGTAAAACATTTGCTCATTTACCATTCCATACCAACACCTCGAAATACCGTAATGGAAAGAGTATTTTTTAGACCTATAGAAGGTATATATGAAGACTATACTCTTTCAGACGATGGAACTAGGGTTGTTATGCCTGTAGGTAATAATGAAATTGTTATTGATAAAATAAATTAATGACACTATTTCCTAATAAATTAAATGAAGATTACAAAGGTTCTAGATTGGCAATATATGGTCTTTATCCTATTTTTGCTTTATATATATTTAGATCACTTGTACATTTCCTTTCAGAAAACGCTGGTCTTGTTGAAATTGCAACAATAAAAGAACTTCCAATTATAGATACTATAGATCCGAATAACTTAGTTTATTTATTTGCATCGCTTTTGGGAGCAACACAGGTATCATTAACATTAGTTCTATTAATTTTATTTATTAAATATAAAAGCCTAGTACCGTTAATATATATGATATGTCTCTTAGATCATTGCTTTAGATTAATTTCAGGTTCACTTCATCCTTTGACCGATGATTACTATATAAACACACCCCCAGGGGTAATTGGCAATGTACCAATATTAATATACTTTATAATAATGTTTTATTTGTCATTAAGAAAAGGAAGCGCATAAGATGATTGATTTTTATTTTTCATACAGAAGTCCTTATTCATATTTAATTCTTCCAAGAATGCTTAAACTTAAAAATGAATATAAATTGGATATAAATTTTAAAATCGTTTATCCCATAGCTATAAGAATGCCAGAGTGGTTTGATAACAAAAATATATTTTTCTTTATTCCATTCATAAGAGACTTTAAGAAAAAAGCAAAAAAATTAAATATGCCATTAAATATGCCGATAAAACCTGATCCAATCAGACAGAATACATTAACTGGAAAAATATCTAATCATCAACCTTATATATTTGATGTTTGTCATATGGGTCAGTTAATGTGTAATAGAGGTAAAGGAATCGAGTTTGCATACGAATTATCTACCTTAATATGGAGCGTTAAAAATTGGAATTCAGATGATAAATTAAAAGATCTGCTAGCTGATTTTGGAGAAGATTTAGATGAAGTAAGAGAATCAATAAAATCAAATGAAAAGAGTTTAATTGAAGAAATTGAAATGAATCAATTAGATCAAAAAGAAGCTGGACATCATGGAGTTCCTTTAAATGTATATAAAGGAAAGTATTATTTTGGACAGGACGATCCATTTGAAGAATTGATCAAAGAATTGATAAGCGATGGAGTAATTAAAGATTTTTAATGAAGGTACTGAGAACTCCTGATAAGTATTTCACAAATATTAAGGATTACCCATTCGATCCAATATACACAGATATTTATGCAGATGATGGAACTGAAATAAGAATTCATCATATAGATGAAGGTCCTTCTGATGGTCCAATTTTGTTAGCCATGCACGGTCAACCAGTTTGGAGTTATTTATACTCTAAAATGATACCTATCCTTAATGATTCTGGAATAAGAGTAATTGCACCCGATTTAGTTGGATATGGTAAATCAGATAAACCAGCTTCAAGAAATGATTACAGTTACCAGAATCAAGTTGATTGGATGAATCAATGGTTGGTTAAAAATGATTTAAATAATTTAATATTTTTTGGTCAAGATTGGGGTGGGTTAATAGGCCTGAGAATGATTGTTGATAACCCAGATAGATTTTCAAAAATATCAATGGGTAATACCGGATTACCCTATATGCCAAATACTCCAAAAGTTGTAATTGATGAAGTGCTCAAATTTAGAAAATCAAATATAAAGCTTACTCCGCTAAATATGTCAAAAGAAGTAAGGAAGATGGATTCTGGTAAAACACATCCCGCATTAAAATTTATGTATTGGCAAAAATTTTGTTGGGATACAAAAAATCTTCCTGTTGGTTTATTAAATTCAACAATGATGGAAAAAAAACCAAACAATCAAATTAGAAATCATTATTTATTTCATAAATTAGGATTATCTAAAATATCACCTTATATGAGTGATTTAATGAAAGCGTATGAGGCCCCTTTCCCATCTCCCAAATATAAAATGGGATGCAGGGCTATGCCAAGTCATGTGCCAATAATTCCAGATAAATCTTTAGATGCCCAAAAAAAAGCAAGAGAATTTTATAATAAAACTAATAAACCATTTTTATCTGTTTTTGCTGGCAATGATCCTGTAACTAATGATATGGAAAAGGATGTATTGAATATGGTACCAAATGCTATAAAAGCTAAAAATATTGGTGGTGGTCATTTTTTTCAATGGACTAAACCAAAAGAATTATCTAAAGTATTAATTGATTTTATAAAGGATTAAAAATGATTGAATTGTACACAGCGCCAACTCCAAACGGTCACAAAGTTTCATGCACGCTCGAAGCATTAGGCATGGACTATAAAGCAATACTTGTTAATCTTTCTGAGGGTGAACAAAAAAAACCTGATTTTTTAAAAATTAGTCCTAATGGAAGAATTCCTGCAATAGTGGATACATCAAATAATCTCTCTATTTTTGAATCTGGAGCAATAATGATTTACTTGGCTGATAAAGCAAATAAATTAATTTCAACAAATCCTGAAAAAAGAGCAAAAGTTTTGGAATGGCTCATGTTTCAAATGGGTGGAATTGGTCCAATGATGGGACAGGCTAATGTATTTTTTAGGTATTTTCCTGAAAAAATACAACCTGCTATTGATAGATATCAAAATGAATCAAGAAGGTTGTTTGAAGTGCTTGATATACATCTAAAAGATAATGAATGGCTTGCAGATGAATATTCAATTGCTGATATTGCAAATTGGTGTTGGGTAAGAACACATAAATGGTCTGGTGTTTCAACTGATGGATTAGAAAACTTGGAGAGATGGAAAGATGCTATGTATGAGCAACCTGGGATGCTTGAAGGAATAAAAGTCCCAATTGAAATTAAAATAGATAAAAATCTTGATGATGAGGAAAAAACAAAAGAATTTATTAAAAATGCGCAAAAAATGGTTAAAAAATAAGGAGTAACTATGATAAAACTATATTTAACACCTGGAACAAGAGCTGGTCGAGTTGCATGGCTTCTCGAAGAGCTTAAAATTGAATATGACTTAGAGGTGCTGCCTTTTACAAAAGAAGGCCTAAAATCTCCAGAACACAGATCCAGGCATGCTTTAGGTAGAGTTCCAGTTATAGAGGATGGAGATATATCAATATTTGAATCTGGTGCCATTATTCAATACATTCTTGATAAATATGGTGACGGTAGACTCAAACCTGATATAAATTCTGATGAATATCCATATTACCTTCAATGGTTTCATTTCTGTGAGGGAATGGTGATGCCTCCAATGAATCAAATTGTAGTTCAAACAGTATTGCTACCACCTGATAGAAGAGATGAAACAGTTTTGAATCAAGCTAAAAATTTACTTTCAAAATCATTATCTCCAGTAAATGATTTTTTAAATGGTAAAGATTACTTGATTGGAGAATTTTCAGCAGCTGATTGTATGTTAGGACATTCTTGTTATATGGCAAACAGGTTAGGTTGTGTAAGTGAAGAAATGGTCAATATTAAAAAATATGTTTCTAATATCGAATCTAGAGAAGCATTTCAAAAAGCAATTAAACTTGGAGATGAGGCTGAGAATCCAATAGGATAGAATCTAATGACAGATCCTATAAAAATATTCGGAAATGTAGGATCTCCGTATACACAAAAAATGCTATCTCTTCTGAGATATAGAAATATTCCATACTCAGTTTCATGGGGAGACGTAGTTCAGAATTTATCCTTTTTTAATATTGAACCTCCCAAGCCTGTTTTATTACCCACCATGATATTTAAAGATAACAAAGGTTCTGATATCTGCAAGACTGATACAACACCAATAATAAGATATCTTGAAGAATTGTATAAAGAAAAATCTGTAATACCTCCCTCACCCGTATTAAGTTTTCTTAATTATTTGCTAGAAGATTTTGCAGATGAGTGGACTACTAAATATATGTTTCATTACAGATGGTATTTTAAAGAAGATGCTGATAATGCAAAAAAAATGCTAGTACTTCAACATAAAATAGATATAGATGACGAATCTATGAATCAATTTGGTGACATTATTGCAGACAGGCAAATTAATAGATTATGGGTTGTTGGTTCAAATGATGATACAGCAAAACTCATTGATGAGAGTTACAAAAGATATTTGTCATTGATGGAAAAGCACCTTACATTATTACCTTTCATGTTTGGACAGCGACCTTCATCATCTGATTTTGGTTTATATGGTCAACTTACCCAACTAGTTGGATTTGACCCAACACCTAGAAATATCGCATATAAACAATCACCAAGAACAGTTTCATGGGTAAATATAATGTCAGATTTGTCAGGTTTACATGACAGTGGGGGAATTGGTGAGTTTTTTGGAGTGCAATCTAACGAATCAAGCAATAAAAATAAATTAAATTACTTTAAAGATAATAATTATGGATGGCTTGATGTAAATAATATTCCTAATTCGTTAATTGAAATATTTAATGAAATTGGAAAAGTTTACGTACCATGTCTAATTGCTAACGCAAAAGCTTATGAAAACGGTGATGAAGTTTGGGAGACATCTATAGATGATGAAATTTGGAAACAAAAAACATTTCCATATCAAGTAAAGTGTCTTAATTGGATTAAAGATGAATTTAATAAGTTATCACCCGATGATAAGAAAATAACACTAAATTTAATTAGCGGGAGTGGTTGTGAAAAAATTCTAGACTGATCTCTCAGATCTATAGTGATAAAAGAAAAATATTGTAGATACTGCAGTTAATATATGCCATATACCATGCGCCTGTATAAGAGAATCTGGATTACAAAATTCAGAATTTGGATTAATAGTTAAATTACCTTGAAGCCATATTAACCAAGCAGCAATATATGCGGTCATTCCTGCAAAATACCATATATAGGTTCTTGATCCCTTTGGTTTTTGAACGGCTAGAATTCCGGGTAACCAAAAAAATATAATCCACCAATAGTCAGCAATATTCTCAAATACTTCAGGTGGAAATATTCCGAAGATCATTAACACCAAGAAACCAACAAAACCGGAAATAAATCTCATACTAGGAGACCAAAATCTATATAAAAATTCACTTATAACCCACAAACCGATTGAGACACCAAATAGATCTAAGCCAATACCCATGCCGTAACCAAACAAGCCTCTCATAACTGCATAAAACAGAACAATTGATATATATACTTTTAGAAATGTATTAACTGACCACTCAGACATTTTATATATGTTATATAGCCAAGGAATTATTATGTACATGACCATACTTAAGTTATCAGCCCAACCTCCCCATTCTGTATTTGTACCATGCATCATCATAGAGCCAGGTCCCAAATAGACTACGGCTACACCATATAGGATGGTTATTTTGTTTAAACCAGAAAAATCATTAAAAGGTGTTTCATTTGTTAATGTATATAAGATATATAGCCCAGCAACCATAAATCCTAAGTTAGTCAAAGTGTTAATAGGTTCTCTGAAGGCTCCGGCACTAATTCTTTCACACCATCTAGAAGCTTCACCGATAAAACTTAAAGATTCTTCGGATTGGATGAGTTGGAAATAACTTAAAACGTAAAATACTATTAAAAAAAGAATGCTTACAATTAAAGTAATTATAAAAGCATTATCTTTTTTAAAAATATTTATCAATTAATTATTTTAAAGAGCGCCCTCAAGTTCTGGTAAGGCATTAAATAAATCTGCGACAAGTCCGTAATCTGCTACCTGAAATATAGGTGCATC
>CACMFH010000020.1 GCA_902612915.1 uncultured SAR86 cluster bacterium
ATCTTTTGGATTTGGTGAGATAAGAGATTCATTCTATAAAAGCGCAAAAGATGTGGGTATTCCTGATAGCATAATTATGGATTTTGCGTATATCTTTGGATGGGACATAGACTTTATCTTTGATGTGAGAAAGGGTGACAAATTCTCAGTGATCTATGAAACTGAATTTTCTGAGGGTGAAAAAATTTCAAGTGGAGATATTGTTTTTGCAGAGTTTACAAATAGAGAAAAAAAGTACATTGCTCAAAGGTTTTTTGACGATGTTCAGGGTAAGCAGTATTTTAACGAAAATGGAGAAAACGTTAAGAAAGCTTTTCTCAGAGCTCCTCTAGATTTTGCTTATATCAGCTCTCATTTTAATCCTAATAGGATGCATCCAATTCTGCATAAAATAAAAGCTCATAACGGTGTCGACTATGCTGCTAAAAGAAATACTCCGGTAAAAGCATCTGGAGATGGTGTAATCTCTTTCATGGGAAGACAAAGCGGATATGGGAGAACTGTTGAGATAAAACATGGTGGAAATATTAAAACTCTTTATGCTCATCTTGAAAGATTTAACACAAAATTAAAAGTTGGAAGTAAAGTAAAACAAGGAGAAATAATTGCTTTTGTCGGTGATTCTGGTCAAGCTACTGGACCTCACCTTCACTTTGAGTTTTGGCAAGGAGAAATAAGATCAGATCCAGTTAAAGTAAAACTACCCTCTGCAAAGCCAGTAAATAATTCACAAAGAAATGAATTTGAAGATTTACTAGCATTAAATTTAAACAAACTAAATGAGTATAATCTTCCAAAGTATGAATAATTATTTTATTGGTATCATGACAGGAACAAGTGCTGACGCACTTGATGGATGCATTGTCTCTTTTGATGAAGGTTTTAAATTTGTCGAGTCAGCATCGATTTCACTTGATGGCAATTATAAAAAAAACTATGAAGCATGCATAAAGGCAGGATACAAAACATCTAGCGAATCAAATGTACTTGCTGAAATAGAACAAACTCTTAATAAACAAACTGTAAAACTTATAAAAAATTTAATTGATAAATCAAATATAGATGTTTCTAAAATCTCTTTAATAGGATTTTCAGGACAAACAGTTTTTCATACCAATGAAAGGAGCTATCAAATCGGTGATCCTTTGTTTATAGCAAAAGAAACTAAAATTAATGTTTGTTCAGATTTTAGGAACTTTGATATAAAGCATGGAGGTATTGGAGCTCCTTTAATACCAGCATTTCACAATTATCTCTTTTCTGAAGATAACAAAAGTAAAATCATTTTCAATATTGGTGGAATTGCAAATGGTACATTTTTAAATGACGGTGAAATTGTATTAGCTTCTGATGTTGGGCCCGGAAATTGTTTGATTGATTTTGTTATGGCTGAAAGATTTAATAAACCCTTTGATGATAAAGGCGATGAGGCCTCAAGAGGGGAAATCAATGAGGAATTGTTAAATGAGTTGAGAAGCTCTTGCAATGACATGCAATACCCAAGAGCTGATGATAAGCAAAGTTATTACGAATTAATAAACGATTCCTTTTATGAAATACAATCAAACTCAGTTCTTAAAACCTTAACTGAATTTACAGCTGAAAAAATCGTGGAATTTTATGAATTTTGTAAAGAACCTGATGAAGTAATTATTCATGGTGGAGGAACAAAGAATTTATTTTTGATGAATTTGATTAAAAGTAAAATTTCTGGAACTTTAAAAACCACCGAAGACAAAATACCATCAAAGTTTGTTGAGGCTGCTGGTTTTGCTTATCTTGCTTGTCTAAATAAAGGTGAGGTGTTTTTGGCTAAATAGTAAATGACTCACCGCATCCACATGTCGTTTTTGCGTTTGGATTATTAATTACAAACTTAGAGCCAGATAAGTCTTCTACAAAGTCTAGTGTTGAACCAAACAGATATGGATATGACATTGAATCTAGTAAAACTGAAAAATTATCAAATTCAATTACATCATCATCAAAAGCTACATCAGAATCAAATTTAAAACCGTATTGAAATCCTGAGCAGCCCCCACCAGTAACATATACCCTGAATCTTGTTCCCAGATCTTCATTAGTGCTCATTACATTATTTATTCTGGCTAAAGCACTATCAGTAAGAGATAAAGATTTATTTTCAGTTTTTTCCATAACAATTAATTAAAATTGAATAACAGTATAAAATATAATTATGCTTAAATGCTTTTTTTTCAAGGTATTCAATATAATTTAATTAATGAAAAAATCCCTAATTACGTATTCGACCGTTGATGGTCAAACTAAAGAGATTTGTGAAAAAATTTCAGAATTATCAAATAATTCTTTTATTGATATTCTTCCGATAAATAAAGTAGGTAATATAGATGCCTACGAAAAAGTAGTAATTGGCGCAAGTATTAGGTATGGCAATTATAGAAAAGATGTTTTTCAATTTATTAATAAAAATATTGAGAAATTAGAGCTTAAAGAAAATGCATTTTTTTCAGTAAATGTTGTTGCGAGAAAGAAAGAAAAAAACTCTCCTGAGACAAATCCGTATGTAATTAAATTTTTAGATAAGATAGATTGGGTTCCAAAAAAAATTGGGGTATTTGCAGGAAAAATAGATTACCCTAGTTATAAATTTTTTGATAAATATGCAATAAAATTTATTATGTGGATCACCAATGGTCCAACAGATACATCTAAAACCTTTGAATTCACCGATTGGAAAAAGGTTGAAGAGTTTACAAAAGATTTAAATTTATGAATAAAATAAATAAATCCATTGAGCTTTATAAAGAAGCTAAGCTTCATATGCCTGGTGGCGTAAATTCACCTGTAAGAGCCTTTAAAAATATTAATGGAAATCCTATTTTTTTTAAAAAAGCTAAAGGGCCATATCTAATAGACGCAGATAATAATAAATATATTGACTATATTGGCTCATGGGGTCCTATGATTTTAGGACATTCTAATCCAAAGATTATTAAAGCCGTTTCTAGACAGTTAGAGCTTGGAACCAGTTATGGGGCTCCAACGAGCATTGAATCTGATACAGCAAAGTTAATTAAGAAATGCTTCCCTTCTATCCAAAAGATTCGAATGGTTAATTCAGGTACTGAAGCAACTATGAGTGCTGTTAGACTTGCTAGGGGATATACTAATAAAACTAAAATTATTAAATTTGATGGTTGTTACCATGGTCATGTAGATTCGCTTTTAATTAAAGCTGGATCAGGTGTCAGTACATTTGGCTTGCCTGATTCTCCTGGTATTCCAAATGAATTAGCAAAGAAAACTTTAAGCTGTGAATTTAATAATAAAGATAGTTTCTTAAAAATCTTTAATAAAGTAAAAAATGATCTTGCTGCAGTGATTGTTGAACCAATTGCTGGAAATATGGGATTTGTTCCTGGCGATAAATCATTTTTAAAATTATTAAGAAAAAAAACCTCTGAAAATAATTCTTTGTTGATTTTTGATGAAGTTATGACAGGTTTTAGAGTGTCTCTAGGTGGAGCTCAAGAATTATATGGAATTAAACCTGACTTAACTACGCTAGGAAAAGTAATTGGAGGAGGACTTCCAGTGGGAGCTTTTGGTGGAAAAAAGAAAGTTATGGATTGTCTTGCACCTAATGGACCGGTTTATCAGGCAGGCACTCTTTCCGGAAATCCCTTAGCAATGGCCGCAGGATCAACTTTAATTAAACTTTTAATAGATAAGAATCCATATAAAGATCTTGAAAGTAAAGCTAAAAATCTCTTAGAGGGTATGAAAGAAATTTTTGATAGATATGATATCCCGTTCTCTACAAATCAGATTGGCGGTATGTTTGGGTTCTTTTTTTCAGAAGAATTACCAAGCAATCTTGTGGATGTAGAAAATACTAATGATAAACAATTTAAGAAGTTTCTAAATAAATGTATAGATAATGGAATTTACTTTGCTCCATCAAAGTTTGAAGCTGGTTTTATTTCAACAAAACATACTAAAACTGAAATAAGTAATACAATAAAAATTGTAGAAAAGATTTTAAAAGAAGGAATATAGAATGAAATATGATATTAGTGCTCTTGGAAATGCTCTTGTAGATACTCAATATATGGTCGATCATGATTTTTTAGATGAAATAGGTCTTGAGGCTGATTCAATGACTTTAGCTTCTGCTGAAGAACATAGTCCAATAATTGATAAACTTCAGTCCATGGGGGTCGAGTCAGTATCAGATTGTGGTGGTTCAGCAACAAATTCATTGGTAGCAGCATCATATTATGGTTCTAAATGTCATCATGTTTGTAGAGTTGCAAATGATGAGGACGGAAAAAAATATCTTGAAAGTCTTCAAAAAGCTGGAGTTCAGCATATTGGTTACAGCAAAGAAGATTCTGAGATGCCTACTGGAAAATGTTTAATATTTGTTACTCCTGATGCAAAAAGAACTATGAGTAGCATGTTGGGTATCAGTGCTTACCTTGGTTCTAAAGATATTAATTATGATGCGGTAAATAATTCAAAAATATTTTACATAGAAGGTTATATGGTAACTAGCGATGAAAATTTTAGTGCTGTCACTTCTGTTCTAAATCATGTAAAAAATGAAAACACTAAAAAAGCACTATCCTTATCGGATGCGGGTATCGTTTTAGGATTTAGAGATAAATTTGCTGAAATAGAATCTTATGGAATTGATATGATATTTTGCAATGATGATGAAGCAACTGCGTTTGCTGGCACAGAAAATTTAGATGATGCTATAAAATTTTTTAAAGAACAGTCATATATGATTGCTATTACAAAAGGAGCTGAAGGAAGTGTTGTCATAAATAATGGTCAAGAAATATTCTCTCCTGCTATGCCAATTACACCTGTAGATACGAATGGTGCAGGTGATATGTATGCTGGTTCTTTTATGCATGCTTATTTGAATGGCCTTGATTTATCTGAATGTGCAGAGTTCTCTAACTTTGCTTCATCAAAGATAGTTGAGACATTTGGGCCCAGGCTCACCCCTGAAGGATACAAAGAAGTTTTAAATAAATTGAAAAAAAGCTAGCATATTTAGCTCGTATCTGATATTTTCTCCACCCTAAAATTTTTTCATAAATCTATGCCAGTAAAAAAAGTAACTAAATCTAAAAAGAAGCCTGCAAAGAAAGTAGCTGCTAAGTCTAGTGCAAAAAAATCAGCACCAAAAAAAGTTTCAAGAATAAAAAAAACAACTCAGTCAAAAGTAGCAAAGACTAAAATTACAGGAACTGTTGCAAACAATAAATCTAAAATTGCGCCTTATAAAGCAAAGAAAAATGAAAAATACATGAGCGCTGCAATGAAAAGACACTTCATTGCTGTTTTACTTCTATGGAAAGAGCATCTCAAAGAAGAAATGCAAAAAACTTTTGATCATCTTAAGACTAAAGGTGAAACCTATGCCGATCCAGTGGATAGAGCATCTCAAGAAGAAGAATTTGCATTTGAACTTAGAACAAGAGATAGAGAAAGAAAATTAACTAATAAGATTGCTATATCTATAGAAAAGATTAAACAAGACGATTACGGATGGTGTGAATCTTGTGGTGATGAGATTGGCATTAAAAGATTAGAAGCCAGGCCAACTGCTACACACTGTATCCATTGCAAGACTTTAGATGAAATTAAAGAGAAACAGCTTAGCGGATAATTTTCAAGCTATTATCAAAAATCTACTTTGATAAATAATAAAAAAATAAGTAAATTTGCAATCTCAATTATTGAGGATCTTCAAAAAAATAAATTCCAAGCTTATCTAGTTGGCGGTTGTGTAAGAGATCTTTTGTGCGGTCTTGATCCAAAAGATTTTGATATAGCAACAGATGCCACTCCTGAACAAGTTAGAAAAATATTTAAAGCCTCAAGAATAATTGGAAGAAGATTCAAATTAGTTCATGTCTTCAACAGATCAGAGCTAATTGAAGTAGCTACCTTTAGATCTGGTGATATTAACAGTGATGATGGTGAATTAGTCAAAGATCAATCTGGAAAAATTATAAGAGATAATATTTGGGGCAATCTTGATCAAGACACATATCGAAGAGACTTTACTGTAAATGCTCTTTACTATTGTCCAAAAACAAAGAAAATCATCGGCCATAAAGATGGCATGAGTGATATTCACAAAAAAAGTATTGTCTCAATAGGAGATCCTAAAAAAAGATTTTCTGAAGATCCTGTGAGAAGTTTGAGAGCTATAAGATTTAGCAATAAACTTAAATTTAAAATTGATACAAAGATTAAGGATGCTATCTATGAAAAAGGTCATCTTTTATCAAGCATATCTAATGCAAGAATATTTGATGAATTTTGCAAAATGTTTCTTAATGGGATGGCTGAAAAAAACTTCAACAAACTCAATTCATTTGGGTTAAGTAAATTTTTAATAACAACTGAACCTGATCAAAATGAATTTACAAGCAAGTTAATAACAGAAGCTTTGCGAAATACTGATAAAAGATTGATAAATAATCAATCTGTAACTCCTGGATTTTTATTAGCAGCACTTCTTTGGCCGCAACTCATAGAAAAATGTTCAACAAAGGGGGAGATTAATCTTAGAAAATTTTTTAGATCGATGGATCCAATTTTAAGGAGCCAGCAAAGAATTACAGCAATCCCAAGAAAATTTCATTCTTATATTAAGGATATTTGGGTTTTACAATTAAAACTTCATAGCAGAATTGGTAAACAGCCATATAAAACACTTAAACACCCAAGATTTAGAGCTGCATATGATTTCATGTTAATTAGAGAGAAATCTTCGGGTGAAACTAAGAGTCTTGGCAAATGGTGGACAAATTTTCAAAAAAATGACGAAAATCTAAAAAAATCTCTAATAGGTTCTCTTAAAGAAAAAAGCCAACAAGAATCATTTAAAACATTTGGTTTCTCACAAGAGTTAAGATAATCTATATATTAAAATATAATTATTTTAATGAAGCCGGCTTTAAACGAAATACCTTTACCAAAATATATTGCTATTGAAGGACCAATTGGTGTTGGCAAAACCACTCTCGCAAATAAAATTGCTGAAACATTCAATTACGATGCATTTTTAGAACAACCTACAGAAAATCCATTTCTTAAAAACTTCTACAGAAACCCTAGTCAATCAGCATTAGCCACACAACTTTTTTTTCTTTTTCAAAGAATGCAACAAATACAAGATCTAAAACAAAGGAGTTTGTTTGAAAATGTACGTGTAGCAGATTTTTTAATAGAAAAAGATAGGTTATTTGCAGAGGTAACACTATCAAACGAAGAAATGAATCTTTATGACAAGGTTTACGAGCATATTACACTTGATGCCCCTTCTCCGGACTTAGTTATATATTTACAGGCACCAATTGAAATCTTAAAAGAAAGAATTTCTAAAAGAGGTAATATAAATGAGCAGTACTTAACTTTGGATTATCTTGAAAGATTAAATGATGCATACTCTCGTTTTTTTCTTGACTATAAAGATGCTCCTTTGCTGATTATTAATGCAGCTAATATCAACCTTGAATCTAATGAAAAAGATTATGAGACACTCATAGCAATGATTATGTCTAATCCTAAAGGAAAGAATTTTGTGAATCCACAGCCTTCAATAATTTAGTTTAATGTCAACGAATTCAATTAAAGCAATTGCGTCTAATCCTTATATCAAAGATCTTGATGAATATAGAAAGTTATATGATGAATCAATAAATAATCCAAAAGATTTTTTTAAAAAAATGGCTACTGAAAATCTTTCATGGATAAAAGATTTTGATGAAGTTCATAACAGCAAGTTTGCAAATACAGAATGGTTTAAAAATGGAGAGATAAACGTTAGCGAAAATTGTCTAGATAGGCATCTAGAGGACAGATCTGAAAAAACTGCTTTAATTTGGGAAGGAGATGAGCCTGGAGAATCTAAATCATATTCTTTTAAAGAATTACATAAAGAAGTTTGTAAGTTTTCAAATGTATTAAAAAATCTTGAAATTACTAAAGGTTCAAGGGTTTGTATTTATATGCCTATGATTCCTGAGGCTGCATTTGCAATGTTAGCTTGCACAAGAATCGGAGCTATTCATTCAGTGGTTTTTGGTGGTTTTTCACCGGAATCTCTAAAAGATAGAATTTTAGATGCTGACTGCGAGATAGTAATCACAGCTGACGAAGGTGTTCGAGGAGGAAAAAAAGTTCCTTTAAAAGCGAATGTCGATGAGGCTTTAGAAAAATGTCCAAATGTAAAGAATACAATTGTTATCAAAAGAACAGGTGATCAAGTAAATTGGGTTGCCGAAAGAGACTTATGGTATGAAGATCTTTCAAAAGATGTTGATTTGACATGCGAACCTGAACCGATGAATTCAGAAGACCCTCTATTTATTCTCTATACGTCTGGGTCTACAGGAAAACCTAAAGGAGTTCTTCACACAACAGCAGGTTATCTTCTTGGCGCACATATGAGTTTCAAATATTTGTTTGGTATAAATGAATCTGATGTTTATTGGTGTACAGCCGATGTTGGTTGGATTACTGGACACACTTATATCTTGTACGGTCCTTTATCAAACGGAACAACAACAATAATGTTTGAAGGCGTACCAACTTATCCAAGCTCATCGAGATGTTGGGAGGTATGTGATAAATATAATGTAAATGTTTTTTACACAGCTCCAACAGCCATAAGAGCCTTAATGTCTCAAGGTGATGAACCCGTTCTTAAAACTAAAAGAGACTCTCTTAGAGTTCTTGGAACAGTGGGAGAACCAATTAATCCCGAAGCTTGGGATTGGTACTATAAAGTTGTAGGGAATGGCTCGTGTGATGTTATTGATACTTGGTGGCAAACAGAAACAGGTTCAGTTTTAATATCGCCAATATCAGGTGTTACTCCGGTAAAACCTGGATCAGCAACATTGCCATTTTTTGGAGTAAAGCCAGCAATTTATGATGAAGAAGGCCAAGCATTAGAAGGTGCAGCCTCAGGTAATTTAGTTATTGAATCCTCCTGGCCTAGTCAAATTAGAAGCGTCTATGGTGATCATGAAAGAATGATATCAACTTACTTTAAAACATATGAAGATATTTATTTTACTGGTGACGGAGCAAGACGAGATGAAGATGGATATTTTTGGATAACAGGTAGAGTTGATGATGTTCTAAATGTTTCTGGCCACAGACTTGGAACAGCAGAGATTGAAAGTGCTTTAGTACTTCATGATTCTGTTGCAGAGGCAGCGGTGGTAGGATTTCAACATCCAATTAAAGGACAAGGTATTTATGCATTTGTTACCTTAATGAAAGGTGAAGATTTTAATGATGCTCTTGAGCAAGAACTAACAAAATTTGTTTCAAAAGAGATAGGCCCTATTGCAAAACCTGACCTTATTCAAAACGCTCCTGGTCTTCCTAAAACAAGATCTGGAAAAATTATGAGAAGAATATTAAGAAAAATTGCTGAAGGTGATTTCGATAATCTTGGAGACACAACCACTCTTGCAGAGCCTGCTGTTGTTGCATCTTTGCTTGAAAATAGCAAAAAACTATGAAGAGATTGATTCCAGTTTTAATTCTATTTGGCTGCAATATTAATCAGAATTATGACAAATCATTGTTGCCTGATGCAGATCCTTCATTATTGAGCAAAGTTAATTCAAGAGGGTTGATAACATGCATGCAAATACCCGTTCCTCAGCCACCTATACCAATAAACAAAGATCATAAAATACCGCAAACAGAAGTTTACGATTCTAATGATTGTATAGACAGTGAAATGGCTAAAGTAGAATCAAAAAAAATTAATAGTGAAAGGAAAGAAAAGAAAGAATTTAATCTTGAGATTGATCTAAAAGATCAAGATGATAAAGAATAATTGCCCTGATTTTTATTTAATCTTCCCTCTTCTTCAAGTTTAATTAAATGTGCTAACAAGCTCATCTTAGCAATAGGATGAAGCATTTCAGGCACATCATCATATACTGATAGCAACAGTTCATCGATATTTGAATTATTTTTATCTTCAATGCATCTAATAACCTTAGACTCTCTTGAAAGCCTATGTCGAATAATTGACTGAATTGTTTTTGAAGGTTCCTCCATAAAATTACCGTGCCCAGGAGCAAAGTAATCAATATCATAATTTTCGAGCAATTTTAAAGAGTCGATATATTCAGTCATGTTTCCATCTGGAGGAGCTATTACTACAGTTGATCCATCCATAATATGGTCGCCTGTTAATAAACATTTAATATCCTTCATATAAAAACATAAATGATTGGATGCATGACCAGGAGTATGAATAGTCTCAAGGGAATATTCGTTTGTTGAAATAGTATCACCATGATTTAAGACGATGTCAGGAACAAATGTTTCGTCTTCCCATTCAGAATCTCTATCAACTAATCGCCCAAACATAGGAATATTTAATTTTTTTGAAATTGGCAATGCTGCTGGTGAGTGATCCTTATGAGTATGTGTAACCAAAATTCTTTTAATCTTATCTCCGACTAGTGACAAAATTTTCTCTATATGTTCAGCATCGTTTGGGCCAGGATCAATTAAGGTAATATCATCACTTCCAATTAAATATGTATTTGTTCCATTACCGGTAAATACTCCGCCATTGTTTGCAGTAATTTTCTTTATTAGCTTATGCATTAATGATCCTCATAACCCTCATCGCCTGGATACAAAACATTCCACGTTCCATTTTCTTTATAAAACTTCGGTAGTATAGGCTTGATATCATTTTTCGTTAAATTTTTTTGGTTTTCAAGCATTTCTTTTGCAGAAGAAAAATTTGAACATAATTTTAGATTTTCTGTAGTGGGCAAAATCATCTGCATGTCACCTTCCATTGCTTTTTTTAGTGCGTTATTTGGATTTATCCATAAGCTATGAGT
>CACMFH010000021.1 GCA_902612915.1 uncultured SAR86 cluster bacterium
AACACTTATACCGAATTAATTTGGGCCAAGTATATTAATAAATTTAATAAAAAGTTTTTAAACGAAGCATATTTAAAATTATTAACAAGTAAGATTAAACAACAAAAGCTATAAACAAAGTTAATATTACAATTCCAATTGGTATAAGTTTATCAATATTCATTATCAATTCCTCTTTGTTATTAGGTAGTTTTAAAGAAAAAATATTAATTTTTTGCTTTTTTGTACTAATTTCATCTTCCATTTTATCTCTCTCATGATCAATTTCTGAATTTTTGTTGGTAGTTACACTGACAATATCTTTAGAATCCTCATTTTCTATGATATTTTCTTTATCTAATGTCACTTTTGAGGAAATTTCCTCTAATTCTTTAAGAATTTGATCTCTTTTTTGCCTTGCAATATGTATATTAGATGTTCCTAGAGATTTTTTAATAAATTCTTTGCCAATAATTTTAGAAATATCCTTTGAAACACGCTTTTGTATGAAATATATATCCTTATTTTTACCCCTTAAAACAAGGTATTTGTCCTCATTTGTACTCATAATGTACCCATATTTTTATATTATTTTCATTTTATTTCAATTTAAATCTAAAATAAATGTCTAAATGTACACAAATTTTCATTTGTACTCATTAAAAACGCTTATTAATAATATTTTTAGAAATTTTTTTAATATTTCAAAAGGCTAAAGAGATATTAATTTATTTTAAATAAATTGTTGTGTTTAATTTATTTTGTTTTAACATTAGCGAAGTTAATTATATTGGGGAAATAAATGAAAATATTATGTGTACTTTATGATGATCCAGTCAATGGAATGCCTGAAAAATATGCTAGGGATGATTTACCAAAATTAAGTGAATATCCTGATGGGATGTCACTTCCTTCACCTAGTTCTATAGATTTTACACCTGGTGAACTTCTTGGATGTGTTTCTGGAGAGTTGGGTTTAAGAAAATTCTTAGAAGACGCTGGCCATACACTAGTTGTTACTTCTGATAAAGATGGAGAAGGATGTCAGGCTGATAAAGAATTAGTTGATGCTGATATTGTTATATCACAACCATTCTTTCCTTATTATCTTACAAGAGACAAGATGGAGTCTGCTCCAAATTTAAAAATGGCTATAACAGCGGGTATCGGTTCTGATCATGTTGACTTACAAGCAGCTATGGACAACAACGTTGATGTTGTGGAAGTTACTTATTGCAATTCTAGATCTGTGGCAGAACATATAGTGATGATGATCTTATCAATGGTTAGAGACTATCATAACCAACATAGGATTGTAAAAGAAGGTGGTTGGAATATAGCTGATGCTGTTCAAAGATCATACGACGTTGAGGGTATGCATGTTGGAACAGTTGCCGCTGGAAGAATTGGCATTGACATGCTCAGGAAAATGAAACCTTTTGATGTTCATTTACATTATTTTGATATTCATAGACTTTCTGAAGAAGTAGAGGCTGAGCTAAATCTTACTTATCATGACTCTGTAGAATCTTTAGTTGCTGTTTGTGATGTTGTTAATATTAGCTGCCCGCTTCATCCAAAGACAGAACATTTATTTGATGATGAGATGATTGGTAAGATGAAACGTGGTGCATATATTGTTAATACCGCAAGAGGAAAAATTTGTGATAAAGATGCAATTGCTAGGGCATTAGAATCGGGTCAATTAAGTGGATATGCTGGAGACGTTTGGTTTCCTCAACCAGCACCTAATGATCATGTATGGCGAACAATGCCCAACCATGGAATGACTCCTCATACCTCTGGAACGTCATTGTCTGCGCAGGCAAGGTATGCTGCTGGTGTAAGAGAGATATTGGAGTGTTTCTTTGAAGGTAAACCTATTAGAGAGCCATATCTGATTGTTCAAAATGGAGATTTAGCTGGCATGGGTGCTCACTCTTATACCAAAGGTACTGCAACTGATGGTTCTGAGGAAGCTGCCAAGTATCAAAAATAATTAATATATTTTCAATTAGAGATAGGGCACAACCCTATCTCTACCTCTTCTTTTATTTTTAAATGTCCTTATATATAGCCTATGAAAAAAAATGTGGCAGTGATTGGATCTTCTGGAGCAATTGGTAATGCTGTATCTAAAATTCTTCTAGATGATGCATCAATTGAATCTGTGTACAACTTTTCAAGATCTAATTCAGATAACACTTCAGAGAAAAGCAAAAATATCTATATAGATATTGAAAGCGAAGAATCTATTAAAGATGCAGTTAATAAAATTCCAGATGATATAAGATTTGACTTAATATTTGTGGCCACAGGAATACTTCACAATGACAGTGATGTATATCCTGAAAAAAGTATTCGTGATATCTCTGCTGATAAATTCAAAAAAGTTTTGATGATAAATACAGTTGGCCCGGCGTTAATTGGTAAATACTTTATTCCTTTTCTAAATAAAGATAATAAAAATGTTTTTGCTTTTCTTAGTGCTCGAGTTGGAAGTATTACAGATAATAAGATTGGTGGCTGGTACTCTTATCGTGCAAGTAAAACAGCACTTAATCAAATAGTGAAAAATTTTAGTATAGAAATTAAAAGATCAAATCCAAATTCAATCTTTATAGGATTGCAGCCAGGTACTGTAAAAAGTAATTTAAGCAAGCCATTTGAGAAGAATGTTATGTCCGATAATCTTTTTACACCAGATCATAGTGCTTCAAAACTCTTAGAAGTTATTGATGGTCTAACTTCTGATGATTCTGGTAAATTCTACGCTTGGAATGGAGATGAAATTCAACCATAAAAAAACCCAGCATATAGCTGGGTTTTTCTGAATAAAAAATATTATTCTGAGTCGCTAACAGCAGCTACATAAATAGCTAAACCAAATGCGATTTTGTTAATAAAATCAGCATAGTTGTATATTAAGTTAGCGTTTGCCATGTCAGCATTTGCTCCGACACCTACCCAATATCCTATTGGATAAATAGCCCAACCTATAGTAACAATTAATCTAATTGTTCCAAAGGCACTTTGAGCAGCAGCATTACCACTTGAAGCATTAAGTTTTCCAGCTTCACCAGAAAATACTTCATAAATGATATATAACCAAGCAATTACTCCAACGATACCAGCTGCATTAGCTGGAGCAGAACCAGTTTCTCCCATGAAACCAGCAATAAGCATTACTAAAGATGCTCCAAGCAGTTTCCAGAAAAGACCAGAGCTTACGTTAGTGCAAACTTTAAGAATCAAGTAGAACTCGATAATTTGAAGCGGCACTGTAATTAACCAGTCGATATATCTGTATACGGTAGGAGATGTACCTGTATCGGCCCAAACACCTCTCATATATAGATAATGCCAAAACGCCACACCAGTAACTAAACCAGCAACTGATAATGAAGTTTTCCATTTGCCGTGTACTCTATCTCTTTCAACAAAGAAGAATACTGTAGCAGCAAGCATAGCAGCAGTTACTATCCAGAATGACATTCCTGTCATATCACTTGTGCTTAGATCTGAAGCAAAAGCAGGAAGCGCAACCACGCCTGCAAGTGTTAATAAAAATTTCATATATAACTCCTTATATAAGTAGTGGAGCAATAATTTACTCCCCCCATTTCATATGAACCTAATATGATACAAAAAACTCAAAAATCTATCAAATTTAGGGTTTTTACGTAAAATCGCATTTTTTTGAATTATTTTGATTAAATTCTAATGTTTAGTATTATGCAACATATATGAAAGTAGCAATTTACCCAGGTTCTTTTGATCCAATAACGTTTGGACATATGGACATCATAGATAGGGCATCAGGTTTATTTGATAAAATTATCATTGCAATTGCTAAAAGCGAAACAAAAAATCCATTATTTTCATTAGAAGATAGGATAAAACTTGCTAATAATATTTATAAAGATAACGATAAGGTTGATGTGATTGGATTTCCAAGACAATTAACTGTTGATGTTGCTAAAGAACATGATGCATGCGCAATAATAAGAGGTCTAAGGGCTGTTTCAGATTTTGAGTACGAATTTCAATTAGCAACAATGAATCGGTCATTAGCTCCTGATATTGAAAGTATATTTTTAACACCCAAAGAAAGTTTAATTTATGTTTCATCAAGCTTAATAAAAGAAATTTGTGACCTCAAAGGAGATATTTCTAAATTTGTTCATCCTAGTGTTGAGCAAGCTTTAAAAGCAAAACTTGATTCCTAGTTCTGACAACTATCACAAAAGAATGAAGCTCTTTGTCCAATAGTTACTTTTTTTATTTTTGATTTACAATTTTTGCAATTCTCATCTTCACGATCATAAACGTTTAAATTTAAATTAAAGTAACCCTCACTTCCGTCAGCAGAATAAAAATCTTTTAGGGTTGTTCCACCCATACGAATTGCATATCTTAGGACTCTTTTAATAGCATTTGTTAACTGATCACACTCTTTTAGTGAAATTGTTTTTGAAAGCTTGTTAGGCTTAATTTTTGCTAGAAAAAGGCTTTCTGAGGCATAAATATTTCCAACCCCAACTACAACTTTTTGATCCATTATTAACTTTTTTATAGAGACATTCTTTATTCTACAAATCTCAAAAAGATAATTTTTATTAAACTCTCTTGATAATGGCTCAACACCAAGATTCTCTATTAACCTATGATTTTTGAAGCTCTTAGTAAAATGAATAGATCCAAATCTTCTAGTATCATTAAAAACAATTTTTTCTTTATCAAAGATAAGTTCAATATGATCATGCTTCTTAAAAAAGTTGTTTCCTATGCTCTGTATTCTTAATTTTCCGGACATACCCAAATGAATCATTAGCGATGAGTCATTAAAGTGAATAAGAATGTACTTAGCTCTTCGAGTAATCTCTTTTATAAGTTTGTTTTTTGAAAGTTGACTAATATTTTTATCAACCTTCCAACGTAGGTTCGCATTATGAACAATAATTTCTTTTAGTATTTTATTTTGAAATTTGCTAATTGCTCTTACGGTTGTTTCAACCTCAGGCAATTCTGGCATGTCTTATTTAAGTAAATTATTAATTTCTACAATATCACTAGGATTTATTGTTCCAGCAGCAAGTGCTAGTCTCAAGTTTGCAAGGATATAGTCATATTTTGCATTAGCGAGATTTTTTTCAGCGCTATATAAGTTCTTTTCTGCCTGAAGTAGATCCACAACATTCCTGGTTCCAACTTTGTATCCTACCTGAGTTGCCTCTAAAGCACTTGTTGCAGAAACCACTGCTTGTTCTTGAGCTTCTACATTTGCAACCAAGGTGACTACATTTGAGAACTGAGATCTTACTTCTTGAATAACTCTCCTTTCAGTGAAGAGAGTATTTTCATCAGCTTCATTATATTGAGAGTAAGCTTGCTTTCTTCTTGAACTTACAGCTCCACCTTGAAAGATTGGTACACTCAATTGAATTGCATAATTTCTTCTACCTGTCACGGCAGGTACAGGAATTCCTTGACCATTAATCTCGAATCCTTCGTAGTTAAATTGATTAGTTTCAGATTCTGATCCAGAACCAACTATATCTATTTTTGGAAGATGATTAGAAGCAGCACTTCTTGCATTGCTTTTGGCTGCATCTTTTCTTAAATAAGCTGCCTTTAGTTGATAGTTATTTTCTAATGCTGTTTTTACCCATTCTTCTTTAGAATTTGGAAATGGAGATGAAACGCTAAGACCTTCACCCAACTCGTCAAGGGAAAAGATCTCCCTTCCAATTAGCGCATTTAAAGCTTCTCTTGCAGAAAATAAATTACCCTCACTGTTAATCCTAGAAGCTTTACTTAGATCAAATGCTAATTGTGCTTCTTGAACACCAGTGATTGCCGATAGACCTACCTCGAATCTTTGTTGAGCTTGATCAAGTTGTTTTTTTATTGCTTTTTCTTCTGAAATTGCAGCATTCAAATTATCTATAGCTCTTAAAACCCCAAAATATAACTCAGCTGTTCTTAACAATAGATTTTGTTGTTGATATGCAAAATCTGCTTCTGCAGCATTTGTTAAAGATTTTGATCTTTTAAAATTAAACCATGTATCAAGTCTGAAAAGTGGTTGCGATACTCTGGCAGATTTAGAAAACGAGTTATATTCCTGTTGAAGAACATCATTTTGATAATATTCATTCCAGTTTGTTGAGCCACTTAAAGTTATGCTTGGTAAAAGCGCTGCTCTTCCTTGGACAACTATTTGTTTGTCTGCTATATATGAGTATTCAGCTGCCTTGTATGTTGGATCGTTTTCTAGAGCCTCGTTATATATTTCTAAGATATTTTCAGAATTAATATTAGAACTTATTATGAAAATAAAAATAAACTTTAATCGTTTTAAAAGCAGCATAGTTTCATTTTAACCCATTTAATTAATGTGTGCAGTGTAAACATTATTAAAATAATTACAATAGTTAACAAATCATTGACTATATAAAATTTAAAAAGTTCAAATAAAGCGTTTTTTCTATTTGTTTAGAGTAGAATATCTAAAATTAAAAAAACTTTTTATGAAAAAAAATATTTACAAAAGTTTTACAAATTATCTTTAAAGGCATAACAAGTTGGCCAAGAATACATACGACTCAAAAGCAATTGAAGTTCTTTCTGGTCTTGACCCTGTCAAAAAAAGACCAGGCATGTATACGGATACCTCATGCCCAAATCATTTAATACAAGAAGTTCTTGATAATTCTGTTGATGAGGCAATCTCAGGACATTGTACAAATATTAAAATTAAGATTCAGAAGGATGGATTTATAAATGTTTCTGATGATGGAAGAGGGATGCCTGTTGATATTCACCCTGAACATAAGCTTAGTGGAGTAGAACTAATACTATGCAAATTACATGCAGGGGCAAAATTTTCAGGTGATGAGTATAATTTTTCAGGTGGCCTTCACGGCGTAGGAGTTTCAGTTGTTAATGCATTATCAGAGTCACTGCAGGTTAACATCAAAAGAGACTCAAAAGAACACGAGATGAGGTTTTCAAATGGCGATAAAAAAAATGAATTAAAAGTTGTTGGTGATGTTGGTTTGAGAAATACAGGAACTTCAATAAAATTCAAACCAAATCCAGAATATTTTGAATCTGACAAAATCAAAACAAATGAGTTAAAGCATTTATTAAAAGCAAAAGCTGTTTTATGTCCAGGATTAACAATTGATTTTCATGATGAATCAAAGAAAGAAAAGATTAAATGGTTTTATGAAGACGGATTAAAGAGCTATTTAGAAGGTCAATCAGACGGAATTGATTTAATTCTGGGTGAATCGATAGTTTCATCAAATTCTTCAAAAGACCAAGAGGTTGAATTTGTAATTAATTGGACATCTAAACCTTACAAAAACAAACTAGATGAAACATATGTAAACTTAATTCCTACTGCACAAGGTGGATCTCATTTAAATGGCTTTAAGTCTGGTCTTTTAGATGCATTAAAAGAGTTTTGTGAATATCGAAGTTTGCTACCAAAGGGACTAAAGATAAATGCAGATGACGTGATAAATAATGCTATTTTTGTTGTTTCATCAAAGATGCAGAATCCTCAATTTGCTGGTCAAACAAAAGAAAGGCTTGATTCTAAGGATCATATGACTTTCGTATCTGGTTCTACGAAAGACATTCTAAGTATTTGGTTTAATAAACATACTGAGGAAGGTGAAAAAATAGCAGAACTAGCAATTATATCTGCTCAAGCTAGAGTCAAGGCATCATCTACTGTGGAAAGAAAGAAAACTTTTAAAGGGCCTGCTTTACCTGGAAAGCTTTCCGATTGTAACAGCGAAGATCTAAATAAAACTGAATTATTTTTAGTCGAAGGAGATTCTGCTGGTGGTTCAGCAAAACAAGCACGAGAAAGATCATTTCAAGCAATAATGCCACTTAGAGGAAAAATTCTAAACACATGGGACTTAGAGAGTAGTGAAATAATTAAGTCCCAAGAAATAAAAAATCTTTCTACTGCGATTGGAGTTCTCCCTGGAAATGCGGATGTATCCTCCTTGAGGTATGGAAAAATATGTATTTTAGCTGATGCTGATTCAGATGGCTTACATATTGCTACTTTATTGTGCGCATTATTTTTAAGACATTTTAAGCCACTTGTTAATGATGGAAGAATTTTCATCGCAATGCCGCCACTTTACAGAGTCGACTGTGGAAAAGAGGTTTTATATGCATTAGATGAATTGCAAAAAGATAAAATAGTTAAAGATTTTAAAAATAAAAAGGGCAAACCAAAAATTAATATACAAAGATTTAAAGGCTTGGGTGAAATGAATCCATCACAGCTAAGAGAGACTGTTATGGATCCAGAATCAAGACAACTAGTTAGGTTATCAATTTCAGCTACCGATAATGCAAATGCAATGATGGATCTTTTACTTTCAAAGAAAAATGCGCCGGCAAGAAAAGAGTGGCTTGAAAAGAAAGGTTCACTAGTTAGGATATAGCAATGCCAAAAGATCAATCTAATTCAATAAGCCTTAAGAAATACGCTGAGGAATCTTATTTAAATTACGCAATGTATGTCATTCTTGATCGGGCACTTCCAAATGTTGGTGATGGTTTAAAACCTGTTCAAAGAAGAATTTTGTATGCTATGTCTGAATTAGGACTAGATGCAGGATCGAAATATAAAAAATCTGCACGAACAGTTGGAGACGTAATCGGAAAATTCCATCCTCATGGTGATAGTGCTGCATACGAAGCCATGGTTTTAATGGCTCAAAACTTCTCATTTAAATATCCATTAGTTGATGGTCAAGGGAATTGGGGTTCTCAAGATGATCCAAAATCCTTTGCAGCAATGAGGTACACAGAATCAAAGTTAACAAATTTTGCAAATCTGCTAATTTCTGAACTTAAATCTGGAACTGTTGACTGGCAGCCAAACTTTGATGGCTCATTACTAGAGCCGGTAATTTTCCCTGCAAAGATACCCATGATTCTTTTAAATGGTACATCCGGAATAGCAGTGGGTATGGCAACAGATATCCCATCTCATAATATAAATGAAGTTATTGATGCTACTGTAAAAATACTTGAGAAACCTAAGTCAGATTTAAAAGATTTACTTAAAATCATTAAGGGTCCAGATTTTTCAAATAATGCTTCTATTGTCGCAAGTCCAGAAGAGTTGGAAGAGATGTATGCATCAGGCAGAGGAGGTTTTAAAATTCAAGCTCAGTGGATGCAAGACAAGAATCAAATAATCATTAATGCACTACCATATCAGGCTTCAGGTTCAAAAATATTAGAGCAAATAGCAGAACAAATGATTAATAAAAAACTTCCTATGGTGGTTGATTTAGCTGATGAAGGTGATCATGAAGATCCAATAAGATTAGTTATCACCTTGAAATCAAATAGAGTTAATGCCGAAGATGTGATGAATCATCTTTATGCCTCCACAGATCTTCAAAAAAATTATAGAGTCAATATGAACCTTATTTCATTAAAAGGCGGACCAAAAGTTTTCTCACTTGTTGACCTACTAAAAGAATGGGTCATCTTTAGGAAAGATACTGTAAAACGAAAGCTTGAACATCGTCTTGATCAAGTTAACGATAGGCTGCATATTCTTGAAGGGCTGCTAACAATCTTTGTTGATTTAGATAAAGTAATAAAAATCATTAGAAACTCAGATGAACCAAAGAAAGAATTAAT
>CACMFH010000022.1 GCA_902612915.1 uncultured SAR86 cluster bacterium
AGTTGCTTTATGTAAAAGAAGAGGATTTATATTCCAATCTAGTGAGATTTACGGTGGTCTTCAAGGAACTTACGATTTTGGACCACTGGGAGTTGAACTAAAAAATAATATTAAAAACGCCTGGTGGGAAGCAATGGTGTATGAAAATGATGATATTGAGGGACTTGACTCATCTATTCTTACAAACCCACTTGTTCTGGGGTATTCAGGCCATGAAGATACCTTTTCAGATCCAATGGTTGATTGTAAGTCATGTGGTCTTAGATTTAGAGCTGATCAAGTACCAAAAGAGTGCAAACCAGAGGATCTAACTGAACCTAGGCAATTTAACTTAATGTTTAAAACGAATGTTGGTCCGGTAGACGATGGTTCGAGTTTTGCATATCTAAGGCCTGAAACAGCTCAACAGATATTCACAAACTTTAAAAACGTCATAGATTCTACATCCAAACCTGTTCCATTTGGAATTGCACAAATTGGTAAAGCATTTAGAAATGAAATAACTCCCAGAAATTTTATTTTTAGAGTCAGGGAATTTGAACAAATGGAATTAGAATATTTTGTTATGCCAGGTGAAGACGAAATATCTCATAATATATGGGTACAAAAAAGACTAGAATGGTGGAAAAACCAAGGTGTACCCACAGAAAGTATTGAGCTTTACGATGTACCCACTAAAGAACTAGCTCATTATTCTAAAAAAACTATTGATTTGATGTATAAATTTCCTCATGGCCTTGAAGAGCTTGAAGGTATTGCAAACAGAACTGATTTTGATTTAGGTTCACACTCTAAGAAACAAAATGAATTGAGTATAGGGTCATCTGTAAAGGAAAATAAACACTCAAATAGTAAAATGGCTGTACAAGATGACTCTGGTAAATGGGTTGTGCCATTTGTAATAGAACCATCAGCAGGTGTAGAAAGAGGCTTTCTAGCAATATTAAATGAAGCTTATTTTGTTGAGGAACTAGAAAATGATAAAACTAGGGTTGTCTTAAGACTAAAACCGCATTTATCACCAATAAAGGCAGCTGTTATACCTTTAAAGAAAAATAATACAGAGTTAGTTGAAGCTGCAAAAAATATAAAGAATAAGCTTCAAAAAATTGGTTTAGGAAGGGTCATATTTGAAAATACTGGAAATATTGGTAAAAGCTACCGGAAACATGATGAAATTGGAACACCAGTATGTATTACAGTTGACTTTCAAACACTAGAAGATGACTCAGTTACCATAAGAGACAGAGACACAATGGAGCAAAAAAGATTAGGTATTGATGATCTTAACAATTATTTAATAAATTTAATAAATCACTGATATTGAAATATTTAGGCAATATCATTTTTAATATCATTTTCTATATTAGTGTTGTTATTGCATCATTTATTATCATTTTTTTATATCCGTTTATAAGTACCATATCCCTACAAAACATAGCTTCACTTTGGGTAACAGCAGTTCTGCATCTACTTAAGTATTTATGCGGAGTATCATGGGAAGTCAAAGGCATTGAAAATATAAAAGAAAGTCCATGTATTCTTGTCTCAAATCATCAGGGCCAATGGGAATCATTTTATTTACAAACGCTCTTAATTCCATCTTCAAGCATAATAAAAAAAGAATTATTATTTATACCAGTATTTGGATGGGCATTAGCATGCTTAAAGCCCATCCACCTTAGAAGATCTAAGAAATATAAAAGTATGAAAAAAGTTATTAAAGATGGTGCTAAAAAGCTTAAAAAGGGCACTTCTATAATTATTTTTCCAGAAGGCACAAGAACAGACCCTAAAGATGGTATTAAAAAATTCTCAAACAGTTGCGGTTATCTTTCAGTTAATAATAATGTTCCCATAGTACCTATATGCCATAATTCTGGCCTATATTGGAAAAATAAGAAATTTTTAAAGCATAAGGGTGAGGTTAAAGTTCATATAGGAAAACCAATATATGGCAATGACCCAAAAATCGTAACTGAAGCAGCATATGATTGGATAAAATTAAAATTTAATGAAATTCATTAAATATCTAACTCTTTTACAGATAAAGCATTAGCGTCTATAAACTCTCTTCTTGGCTCAACATCATCACCCATAAGTATTTCAAATGATTCGTTAGCATCCTGTACATCCTTGATGTCGACCCTCATCATTCTTCTATTAATAGGGTCCATGGTTGTTGTCCAAAGTTGCTCTGGATTCATCTCACCCAAACCTTTATATCTTTGAACTTCTAGACCTCTAGTGCCATTTTTTGAGAGTTTTTTAATAGCATGATCTTTTTCAGATTCATCAGAAGCATAAACAAACTCCTTACCTTTAGTAATTTTATATAAAGGTGGTAAGGCTATGTAAACATGCCCTTTTTCTACAATTTCATACATTTGCCTGTAAAAAAATGTTAAGAGTAGTGTCCTAATATGAGATCCATCAACATCTGCATCAGTCATTATTATTATTCTATGGTATCTTAAGTTATCAATATCAAAGTCTTCCTTACCAATACCGCAACCAAGGGCTTTAATAAGTGTACCAACTTCAGCTGAACCTAAGACTTTATCAATTCTTGCTTTCTCAACGTTAATAATTTTACCTTTTAAAGGAAGAATTGCTTGATTTTTTCTATTTCTTCCTTGTTTTGCTGATCCTCCAGCTGAATCACCCTCAACTATATATATTTCAGATAGTGTTGGGTCTTTTTCTTGACAATCTGCAAGCTTTCCGGGCAATCCAGCAATCTCAAGCACACCCTTTCTTCTAGTCATTTCTCTAGCTTTTCTTGCAGCTTCTCTTGCTAAAGCTGCTTCAGATACCTTTCCAACAATACTTATTGCATCTTTGGGGTTTTCTAATAGAAATTCATTAAAATACTTACTAAAAATTGTACTTACGACACCCTCTACCTCTGATGAGACAAGTTTTTCCTTTGTTTGTGATGAAAACTTAGGATCTGGCACTTTTACAGAAATTATTGCAATTAAACCCTCTCTTACATCTTCTCCCAACAAATCAGTTGGTGTTTTCTTTGCATTTTCTTTTTTAATAAATGATTTTAGTACTCTTGTTAAACTTCCTCTGAAACCTGCTAGATGAGTCCCGCCATCTTTTTGTGGAATATTGTTTGTATAACAAAGAACATTCTCGCTATATGAGTCTGTCCACTGCATTGCTATTTCAACCCCCACATCATTTTCTGTTGTTGAACATTCAAATATTTCGGAGACTATCTGTTTCCTTCCTTTTAAATGTGTAACGTAACTTGAAAGACCGCCTGTGTTTTTAAATTTTTTCGACTTGCCAGTTTTTTTATCTTCAACATTAATAGCTACGCCAGCATTTAAAAATGATAACTCTTGAATCCTTTTATAAATTCTTTCAACTTCAAAATCTACGGACGAAAAAATTTTTTCAGAAGGGAAGAATGTAATTTTCGTTCCAGTCTTTTTAGACGTCTTAACTTTTTTTAATTTTGCTTTTGGTTTGCCATCTGAATATTCTTGGAAATACTCACCACCATCTCTATGAACTTCTAAAGTTAGTTTCTTTGATAAAGCATTAACAACAGAAACACCAACACCATGAAGCCCACCCGAAACTTTATAAGAGTTATCGTCAAATTTACCACCAGAGTGAAGGGTGGTCATTATTAATTGCGCAGCAGAAACTCCTTCTTTTTTATGAACGTCAACAGGTATTCCTCTTCCATTATCTTCGATTGTTACAGATCCATTTTTATTGATTATGACACTAATGTCTGAACAATAACCCGCCATTGCTTCGTCAATACAATTATCTAAAACCTCAAAAACCATGTGATGTAATCCAGACCCGTCATCTGTATCGCCTATGTACATGCCTGGTCTTTTTTTAACCGCTTCTAAACCTTTTAGAACTTGAATGTTACTTGAGTCGTATTTGGCTTCCTTAGATTTTTTTGCCATTTTTTTATCCTAATTGTTCCACGTGGAACTTTTTAAACTCATTTAAACTAGCTATTATTTTACTACTAAAACAATCATCTATACAGGAAAAGATTGCTTGGGTTTTGATATGTTTAAGTGTCTCAACAAACAAGTTAAAAACCCTATCATCAAGTTCAGACTTTATGTCATCCACAATTAATGTTGCATTAATTTTATATTGCTTTTTTAAGACCTCATGTTGAGCCAAAGACCATAATATCGAAAAAAACTTTTGCTCACCTCTAGATAATATTTGCCTTGCATCAATATTATTTATTAAAAATTTTATATCAGATTTATGAGGTCCTTGTGTTGTAGATTTGCGTTTTAAGTCGATATCAATATTTCCTTGAAGAAGCTCATTAAGATTTTTAGTCTCATCCCAGCCTTGGAAAAAATCTATTTCTATTAGATCAAAAAAATCAAATACCGAACTTGGCTGAATAAGATCTATTAAATAATAAAACTCGTTTTTAGTTTTCTTAAAAAAGTTTATTCTCATATTATTCAATTTAATTCCCTCATCTGAGAGTTTAGTATTCCATGTATAAATATCTGATATGCGGTTATTTTTTAAAATAGAGTTTCTTTGTTTTAAAGACCGATAATAAGAAAACCAACACTCAGAAAAGGATTTTTCAGATATAAAAATAGACCTATCTAGAAGCTTTCTTCTAAAGTCTGGAGAAGCATCAGCGAATGAAAAAGTATTATTATGAATCGGCGTGCACGGGAATTCTTTAATAAGTTTACTTGTGGTGATTTTTTTATTATTTAACAAAACTGAGATTGGTTTGTTTTTGTTTTTTTCAATCTCAACAACATACCCTTTTAGATTATCAAATGCTTTTAAAGTGAACTTTTCATTTTCATAATTGACAAGTGAGGCCAGGTTAGAGCTCTTAAAAGATTTGCCACTTGAGAAAATAAAAACAGATTCAAGTATGCTAGTTTTTCCAGAACCGTTTTTGCCAAAGAATAAATTTATACCAGGTGATAGTTGTAAATCAACATTTTTAAAACACCTAAAATTGT
>CACMFH010000023.1 GCA_902612915.1 uncultured SAR86 cluster bacterium
CAATTTTTTCAAGATCAATTCTGAGTCTTTCCTCTTGTCCATTTGCTGTTGGATTAAAAAAACCCAATCTTTCAATAAATGCTCCGTCTCTAGGACGTCTTTCGTCAGCAACAGTTATAAAGTAATAGGGATTTTTCTTTGCCCCACTCCTTGCTAATCTTATTATTACCATACTAAAAAATATTTAAATTTGTTTAAAAAGATGTGTATTTTAGGGTAACCTTGCTAATATTGATAGTATTATTATGCAAAGTTTTAATTAATCTTAATTTTTAATGAGTTTTATCGCCCAAGTAACTATAAGTATAGTTATATACTTTATTATTAGATTCTTTTATCAAAAAGAAAAATCTTTGTATTTTGCTGGATTTATAGCAGCATTTTCATATGTTTTAATTTATTTGGCGACTTATGAAATTATAAGTATTATGCCTACTATTCATTTTATGGTAACTGGATTAAGCCTACTTTTCATATTTATCGCCTACAATGAAATTATTATTCTTGAGAGGAAGGTAAGAAAAGTTAAAAAAGGTGAGTTAATAAACATTGAACCTTTCTCTGTTGAAAGAAACTACAAAATCGTATTTAAGCTTCTTGGAATAGGATTAATGTTTCTATCATTAGCTTTAGTTTCAGGATTTACTTTGCAAACTATTTTTACTGCTAATCTATTATTTAAAGCAATTTTCACATTCATTGCTTGGATCTTATTCTTAATAACATTTATTGGCGTTCAATATGCAAATTTCCCAATTAAATATGCAACAAGAAGCCTATTTGTATCAATGTGGGCTGTCCTAGGTGCGTATTACATGAATTCATATTTGGTCGGATCCTAATGCAAGAAGATCCTTCATTAATAGTTCTTTTTTCAACATTAATATTTTTATTAATTCTTAGTGGATTTTTTTCTGGTTCAGAAACTGGAATGATGGCTGCGAATAAAATTAAGTTAAGAAACTTATCAAAAAAATCTAAAACTAGTGCTAAAAGAGCTTTGGATCTTTTGAAAAGACCTGATCAGCTTCTTTCTGCAATATTAGTTGGAAATAATTTTGCCAACATTTTAGCTTCGGCAATTGTAACCATAATGATGCTTAATTACTTTGGAGGAAACGTTGTTCTTGGATCAATAATCTTAACGATTGTGATTTTAATTTTCTCAGAAATTACTCCAAAGACAATGGCTGCCATTAAACCTGAGAGTTTTGCAACTAGATCGTCTTTTATATTAAATATTCTTGTATACATTTTTAAACCTTTGATATTTCTTACAAACTTCCTAAGTAAGCAAATTCTTAAAATATTTAACTTAGATGCTAAAGACGCCACATTAAATGAGAATCTCAATACCGAAGAGCTTAGAACACTTCTTGAGGAATCTGGAGACCTAATTCCAAAACAATATAGAAAAATGCTCTCCTCAGTTCTTGGTATGGAAGAATTGATTGTTGAAGATATTATGATCCCTACTTCAGAAATAATTGGTATTGATATAAATATGGATTATCAAAATGCAACAAAAATTATTCAATCAACTGAATATACAAGACTTCCAGTCTATAAAGACTCTATTGATAACATGATAGGCGTGCTTCATCTAAAAGATTCTCATGCATTTCTTAAAAAATTTAATGAGAAAAAAGACATAAATCAATTGCTTCAAAAAACTTATTTTGTATCTCAGTCAACACTGCTAATGAAACAATTGAGGGAGTTCTTAGCTAGTAATCAAAGCATTGCTCTTGTTGTTGATGAATATGGAGAAATTGAGGGCCTAATATCGGTTGAAGATATTTTCAAAGAAATAACAGGTAAATTTGGCGGTGATAAAGAGGAGCTTGAAAGAGAATTTATTAAATTAAAAGATGGGTCTATATTGACTGATGGTAATTCTAAAATAAGGGATTTGAACAATTATGTTAATTGGGAAATTCCTGAAACAAGCTCAAAAACAATAAATGGTTTAATAACTGAATATCTTGATCAAATTCCTCAGGCTAATTTATGTATTGAGATAGATAATTATAGATTTGAAATTCTCGAGTTAGACGACAATTTAATTTCAAAAATTAAAATAAAAAAAGGGAGCTAATGCTCACTATAAAACTATATGAATCTTATAAAAAATCAGTAATTAATTTAAAGATTATTGCCAAAACAAAAGAGGATGTTATGACTGCTCTTACGCTGGCAATTACTGGAAGCATCTTGCCCCATATAGCATTAGCTTCAATTACAAAGATTATAGCAAGACCAATAATAAGACTTAAACTACTCCAATCTTCTAAAACTAAATAAGAACCTGGAGCATGAGCCGAGTAAACCATGTACATCAGCATAGGAACAGAAAATAATGTATTTGTTCTAGATGCTAAGCCTGCTTTTGCAGCAGCAGTTGCTACATCTCCATCTTTCATACCAAGGACAATTTTTTGATTTCTCCATATGATTCCCCATACATTGAGCATCATTATTGTTCCCATTGTCACACCTAGTATTATTTCTGTCCCAATTCTTGCTGTTATTTGATGAATAAGGATCAAGCCTGTTAAAAAAGTGAAAAATGCTGCCCACCTAAACCACCATAGCGCATTTGGAGCTAATTTTTTCATTACGTCTGCTTTTGCATCAGGATCTGCAACTTTCACATATTCAGTTTGAACAAAATTAAAATAATACAAAAGTCCAATCCATGCTATTCCAAAAAGAATATGGAATGATCTAAAAAAAGCTTGATCAGTTAGTAAATCCATAATAACTCCTCTAAAGTGTGTAGTTATATATTAATTGAAATAGTAATTGAAATCTAATAAAAAACGGGGATAAATCCCCGTTTTTTTAAAGTAAAGGTTGTATTACATCATGCCGCCCATACCACCCATACCGCCCATGTCAGGCATTGGAGGCATTGGAGTATCCTCTTTTGGTACGTCAGTAACCATTGCCTCTGTGGTAATCATCATACCAGCAACAGAACCAGCAGCTTGAAGAGCAGTTCTTGTGACTTTAGCCGGATCAAGAATACCCATCTCAATCATGTCACCGTACTCACTTGTTGCTGCATTGAATCCAAAAGAATCTTTACCATCTATAACTTTATTAACAATCACTGATGGTTCTTCTCCAGCATTTGAGACAATTTGTCTTAAAGGAGCCTCAAAAGCTTTTTTGGCAATATTAATTCCAACATTTTGATCATCATTATCGCCTTTAAGCTTTGAAACAGCCTCAAGACATCTGATTAGTGCTGAACCGCCTCCAGGGACAACTCCCTCCTCTACGGCAGCTCTTGTTGAATGCAGTGCATCTTCTACTCTTGCTTTTTTCTCTTTCATCTCTACTTCAGAGCCTGCACCTACTTTGATAACTGCAACTCCTCCAGCAAGTTTAGCAACTCTTTCTTGAAGTTTTTCTTTATCGTAATCTGACGATGTTTCCTCAACTTGCGCTCTAATTTGATTAACCCTAGTAGCTATAGAATTTTCATCTCCAGCACCATCAATTATGGTTGTATTGTCTTTATTTAAAACTACTCTTTTAGATGTACCTAAATCTTCCACAGTTGCTCCTTCTAGTGAAAGACCAACTTCTTCGGAAATAACAGTTCCACCAGTAAGTATAGCTATATCTTCTAGCATAGCTTTTCTTCTATCACCAAAACCAGGAGCTTTACAAGCTGCAGCTTTAACAATACCTCTTAAATTATTAACTACTAAAGTAGCTAAAGCTTCACCTTCAATATCTTCAGCAATTATTAAAAGAGGTTTACCAGCTTTTGCAACTGATTCTAAAAGAGGTAATAAGTCTCTAATGTTAGATATTTTTTTATCAAATAGAAGAATATATGGTGTATCAAGTTCAACAGTCATATTGTCTTGATTAGTTATAAAGTAAGGAGAAAGATAACCTCTATCAAACTGCATACCTTCAACTACATCAAGTTCATTTTCAATACCACTTCCTTCTTCGACAGTGATTACGCCCTCTTTTCCAACTTTTTCCATGGCTTCTGCAATAATTTCTCCAACTGCGGTGTCACCATTAGCAGAAATTGTACCTACTTGAGCAATCGCCTTATCATCAGTACATGGAACACTTAGTCCTTTAACGTGCTCAACTGCACTGGATACAGCCTTATCAATTCCTCTTTTAAGATCCATTGGATTCATTCCTGCAGCAACAGCTTTATTACCTTCATTAACAATAGATTGAGCCAAAACAGTTGCTGTCGTAGTTCCATCTCCAGCCTCGTCAGAGGTTTGAGAAGCAACTTGTTTAAGCATCTGAGCACCCATATTTTCAAATTTGTTTTCTAATTCAATTTCTTTAGCGACTGAGACTCCATCTTTAGTAACAGTTGGAGCACCAAAAGATTTATCTAATACAACATTTCTACCTTTTGGTCCTAATGTAACTTTAACCGCATTAGCAAGAGTATTGACCCCATCAAGCATTTGCGACCTGGCATTATCACCAAATTTAACATCTTTAGCTGACATAATTTATCTCCCTATTCTTATAATTTATTCAACAACGCCGAAAATATCTCTTTCACTTAAAATAAGATATTCTTCGCCGTCTAACTTAATTTCATTGCCACCATATTGGCCGAAAATGACCGTATCACCAACTGATACATTCATAGATACTGACTCACCTGAATCAGAAACCTTTCCAGGCCCAACAGCTACGACTTCTCCTTGAGAAGGCTTCTCTTTTGCAGAACCTGAAAGAATTATTCCACCTGATGATGTTTCCTCTTC
>CACMFH010000024.1 GCA_902612915.1 uncultured SAR86 cluster bacterium
GTACTATAACTAAATTTTATTATTATAAGACACACTTATTTGGGCGGATAATGTTATTTAATCTTCTTAGCTTTACAAAGAGAAATACCATTCTTATAGCTTTACTTTTGCTAGTTTCACCATTTATGCAAGCTGATTGGTTTGCATTAAATATGACTAGAGGTAGTACCGATATAAGTAACGAAGTTTTTGAGCTACACATGTTAATTTTTTGGATATGTGTTGCAATTGGAGTCATAGTTTTCAGCGTTATGTTCTACTCGATGTGGGCTCATACAAAGAAAAAAAATCCAGTACCTGCTAAGTTTCATGAAAATCATAAGCTTGAAATAGCTTGGACCATTATTCCATTTTTGATCCTGATAGCTATGGCTGTTCCAGCATCAAAAACGCTTGTCAAAATTTATGATGATGAAGCGGGCGATATTAATATTCAAGTAACTGGATATCAGTGGAAATGGCAATACAGATATCTTGAGGACGATGTAAGCTTCTTTTCGAACCTATCAACCGATTTGGATGAGATATATAACCTAGTTCCTAAGGGAGAAAATTACTTACAAGAAGTTGATGAGATGGTTGTAATTCCTGCTGGCAAGAAAGTAAGATTTTTAATAACAGCCAATGATGTAATTCATTCATGGTGGTTGCCTGCATTTGCAATTAAACAAGATGCAATACCTGGATTTGTAAACACAGCTTGGACTATCGTCGACGAACCTGGAATCTACAGAGGCAAGTGCACCGAGTTGTGTGGAAAAAATCATGGCTTTATGCCAATAGTTGTAAAAGTTGTTGAACAAGCTGAATATGACGAATGGGTTTTTGCTAAAAAACAAGAAGCAATCAAATTAGCTGAGTTAACAACAAAAGAGTGGACGGCTGCTGAGTTGGTTGAAAGAGGTGAAAGCATTTATGAAGTAAATTGTGTTGCTTGTCATCAAACGTCTGGTCAAGGCATATCTGGAATATTTCCGGCGCTTGCAGGAAGTGACATCGTTATGAATAACAAAGATAGAAATATTGAAATTCTCATGGAAGGTGTTCAAGGAGCAGCCATGAATTCATTTAGCTATCTTTCAGAGGTTGAACTTGCGGCAGTAATTACGTACACAAGACAATCATGGGGTAACGCTGAGAAGGGAGATGGAGAAATCGTAATACCCAAAGATATCGTGGATTATAAGGAACCAAAGATTTAATATAGGAAAATATTATGAGTGCAGTAATAGAGAATCACCATGACGATCACGATCATGGCCCAGCAAAAGGAATCACTAGATGGTTATACACAACTAATCATAAAGATATAGGAACACTATATTTATGGTTTAGTTTTGCAATGTTCCTTATAGGCGGAGCAATGGCGATGATAATAAGAGCTGAGCTTTTCCAGCCTGGCATGCAAATAGTTGAGCCTGAATTTTATAACCAAATGATAACGCTTCATGGTTTGATCATGATATTTGGTGGCGTTATGCCGGCGTTTGTTGGACTCGCTAACTGGCTGGTTCCAATGATGATTGGGGCACCAGACATGGCATTACCTAGAATGAACAATTTGAGTTTCTGGATATTGCCTTTTGCTTTCTTTATTCTTTTATCATCCCTTTTCATGGAGGGCGGAGCTCCTAACTTTGGATGGACATTTTATGCACCACTTTCAACAACATATGCACCGCCAAGCGTAACGTTTTTTATATTTTCTGTTCACATAATGGGAGCTTCTTCAATTATGGGTGCAATTAATGTGGTTGTAACAATCATGAATATGAGAGCACCAGGCGTAACCTTAATGAAAATGCCATTATTTGTATGGTCATGGCTAATAACTGCATATTTGTTAATAGCTGTAATGCCTGTTTTGGCCGGAGCAGTAACAATGATGTTAATGGACATCCACTTTGGAACAAGTTTCTTTAATGCAGCTGGTGGCGGAGACCCTGTTCTCTTTCAACATATTTTTTGGTTCTTTGGCCATCCTGAGGTTTACATAATGATTTTGCCAGCCTTTGGTATCGTTTCCCACATTATCGAGACTTTTTCGAGGAAACAACTATTTGGTTATTCTTCAATGGTTTGGGCTATGCTTTCAATTGCAATTCTTTCTTTTGTAGTATGGGCTCACCATATGTTTACAGTTGGCTTGCCATTAGCAGCTGAAATATTTTTTATGTGGGCAACTATGTTGATAGCCGTGCCTACTGGTGTAAAAGTATTTAATTGGGTAGCGACTATGTTTAGAGGATCTCTAACATTTGAAACGCCTATGCTTTTTGCAGTTGCATTTGTTGTTTTATTTACTATCGGAGGATTGTCAGGATTGATGCTTGCTATTGTTCCTGCTGACTTCCAATATCATGACACATATTTTGTTGTTGCTCATTTTCACTATGTTTTGGTTCCTGGAGCAATTTTCTCTATCATGGCCGCTGTTTATTATTGGATTCCAAAATGGTCTGGAAATATGTATGACGAAAGACTCGGCAAACTTCATTTTTGGCTTTCATTTATAGGTGTAAACGTTACATTCTTTCCACAACATTTTATTGGTTTGGCTGGAATGCCAAGAAGATACCCTGATTATGCTCTAATATTTGCTGACTGGAACATGGTTTCTAGTATTGGAGCATTTCTATTTGGGTTCTCCCAATTACTGTTTTTATTTATTGTTATCAAGACTGTGATGGGTGGCAAAAAGGCAACAGATCAAGTTTGGGAAGGCGCCAAAGGGCTTGAGTGGACAGTTGCTTCACCAGCTCCGTACCATACATTTTCAACACCACCAAAGGTTGATTGATGAAGAAAGAAGCTAAGAAAACATTAATTAAACTAGTTGTGGCTGTTCCTTTGATGTTTGCTTTTGGCTTTGCGCTTGTTCCTCTTTATGATGTTTTTTGTGAGGTTACAGGGATCAATGGAAAGGTTTTTCAATCCGAATATTCTGAAGAGCTAGTTACTGATGATGGAAGAACTATAGCAATTCAATTTATATCTACAAATAATGAGAATATGCCGTGGACATTTAAACCATCCGAACAAGTTATGAAGATTGAAACGGGCAAGTATCATGGCGCGACTTTTTACGTTAAAAATACAACTGATAAAAAAATGACTGCTCAGGCAGTTCCAAGTGTTGCTCCATCAAATGCAGCTGCACATCTAAAAAAACTAGAGTGTTTTTGCTTTGAGCAGCAAGAACTTATGCCAGGTGAAGAAGCCCTGCTTCCAGTCAAACTATTGGTTTCAAATGAACTGCCTTCAAATATTAAAAACATAATTTTATCTTATACAATTTTTGATATAACTGATTATGATGATGAGGTTTTAGCTCATAATCAAATGGCAATGGAGTAAAGCAGAAATGAGCGGGGGAAGTTATTACGTACCAGATCAAAGCAGATTTCCAATTTTTATGGCGGTTTCTTTGTTTCTATTGGTTATGGGAGCTTCAAGTACGATAAATAACCTAGATGACCCAACCAGCAACTCTGTATATATATTATATTCAGGATTTGCATGTTTATTTTTGACCATGTTTTTTTGGTTCAGACAAGTAATAAATGAACATCTTGCTGGATTAGATTCTAATCAGCTAAAACAATCTTATGTATACGGAATGGCATGGTTCATTTTTTCTGAAGTCATGTTCTTTGCTGCATTTTTTGGTGCATTATTTTATGTTAGAACTCTAGCAGTTCCTTGGTTAGCTGGCGAAGGATCAAAAGGAGCAGCAATTACAGCTATTGAACTATGGCCAGCTTTTGAGTCTTCATGGCCGGTTATGACCACACCGGATCAAGGTAATGAGTATGATTTAGCTGACAAGAGCATGGCATGGCCAGGATGGAGTAAGGCTCTTTTATGGCTGCCTTTGTGGAACACAATTGTTCTTTTAAGTTCATCATGGACAGTTCACTTAGCCCATCTTGGTTTAAAAAAAGGAAATAGAAAAAAGTTTAACGTATATCTTGGAGTTACAGTTCTTTTGGCTTTAATTTTTGTTGGGCTGCAGGCTCTTGAATATTATGAAGCTTATGCACATTATGGTCTTAAATTAAATTCTGGAATATATGGATCAACGTTTTTTATGCTTACTGGTTTTCATGGCTTCCATGTGATGATGGGCGGTTTTATGTTAGCTATTATGCTTGCAAGATCAGTTTTTGCAGGTCACTTTGAGCAACACGATCACTTTGGCTTTGAAGCTGCATCATGGTATTGGCATTTTGTAGATGTTGTCTGGCTAATGCTATTTATATTTGTTTATATTTTATAATTTGGAATCTTCCCAAGGAACGCTGTTACCAAGTTCGCCAGTATATAAACCAATTGCAATTAAAATGATTAAAACTGTAGCAAAGAAAACTCTAAGACCAAGCAAGTAAACTGTTCTTTTTCTTCCTGTCTCGCCCTTATCTACAAGTAGAAAAAAAAGACCGCCAGCAAGTGAAAGAAGTAACAGAGGTATTACGATATAAATTAAGGTAGTAA
>CACMFH010000025.1 GCA_902612915.1 uncultured SAR86 cluster bacterium
TTGATAATCGTCTATTAAATTAATATTATTTTCTAGACTAGTATCAGATTCATTAAAGTCTTCCATTTCTTTATAAGAAATAAATTCTTCCAATCCAACCTTAAGCCTTCTTTCATTTTCAATGCTTAATAACCAGTCTTTTCGCAACTCTTTTTGTGTTTTTCTGTCTTCAAGATTTAAGCTCAACTTCTTTTTATTTTTATTTAAGTCATACCTATCTCTTACTTTTTTTAGATAATTTAGATTCGGCTCTTCACTTAAACGAAATTCATAATTTGCGATAACTTTCTCAATTAGATCTGGATTAATTTTAAATTTTTTATGCCTATATGGCCTGATTACATCCCATTCCATAGCAGTCGGATAGGAACTTTCACCAACAGATTCAATATCCCAAGTTACAGGAAGTTCTATATCAGGAATTACTCCTTTGTTTTGAGTACTCATTCCATTGATTCTGTAGTATTTAGATTCCGTAATTTTAATTTGTCCTTCTGATAAACTCTCTAAACTCTGAACAGTTCCTTTCCCAAATGTTCTTTGTCCAACAACAAAACCTCTTTTGTAATCCTGAATAGCTCCTGCAACTATCTCAGAAGCAGATGCAGAATAGCGGTTAACTAAAACTAGCATAGGTTTATCCCAAACTTGAACAGCTCTTGAAGCACCATAAGGTTGAATGTAGCCTCGACTTTGTTTAACTTGAACAGTTGGACCTGATGAAACAAATAATCCAATGATCTTATTAGCTTCTATTAATGCACCACCACCGTTATTTCTTAAGTCCAAAATTACAGCATCTACATTTGAAGCATTAAAATCATTTAATATTTTTTTGACATCATTGCTACTACTCCTATAGTCTTTGACTCTATTCTGATACTCGTTAAAGTCTATATAAAAAGATGGCAGATCAATTATCCCAATCTTATTATTATTAATATTAATAATTTCTGATTTTGCTGCTCTATCCTCAAGTTTGATTTCTTCTCTTTTTAGAGTCACCAATTTGGTTGAATCGCTTGACGAGTCAAATGAAATAAATTCTATCTCTACTTCAGTTCCTGCTTCACCCCTAATTAAATCAACCACTTCATCAATTCTCCATCCAATAACGTCTTGATAATTATCTGTACCAATTTGCCTGATTTTTGTAATTCTATCTTCTGGGTTAATTTTTCCAGATTTTTCAGCAGGACCACCAGGAACTAAACTTATAATTTTTGTGTAATCATCCTCTATACCAAGTAGAGCACCAATGCCGTTAAGTTTTAAGCTCATATTGACATCAAAGTCTTCTGCAGATCTTGGCGATAAATATGTTGAGTGAGGATCAAATTGGTTAGACAAAATATTTATTGCCAATGAGAATATGTCTTCCTCTTTTTGTTGAGTTATTCGTCTTATTCTATTCTTATATCTTTTTATTAAGTCATTTGATGGCTCTGAATTTGATGAATCGGACAATTTTGCAACTAATAGATCATTTTTGGTTTCTAGTTTCCAAAGTTTATAGAGATCATTAAAATTAGATTGCCATTGGTTATCTTCATAATAAATATCTAAATATTCTTTTTTTGAAAAGTCGAAGGTATTTTCTTCAATCAAGTCTATTTGATATTCAAAGAAATCAGTTAATCTGTCAAAATAAAGATTAATTAATTCATAAGCTAACTTAATGTCAAAATCACCGTCAATGAAATCTCTTGACTTCTTAATATATGACTGAACTTCTTTTTCAATAAAAAGATTCTTTTCTTTATCAAGCTTCTCAATTATTGCCTCAAAATACCTTTCATTGAAATTATCTTTATCAATTTCTTTAATGTAATGTTCATTATTAAGTTTCTTAAAAATCTCTTGGCTAAGCTCTTTTTTAGAATTACTAAGTTCAATACTTATATATTCCTCAGCAATTACAAAAGAACATAATAACAATATACAAAGTCTAAGATTGATCATAATATTTATAAGCCTTGAGACTTGGCTGCTTCTTCTCTAACTATTTCTGGAGATCCAAGCATTTGTCTATTGACACCAATTCTTTTGAACCAGTAATGTAATCCAAGTAAATCTGTAAATCCCATTCCTCCGTGAACTTCTGTTGCTTTTTTTGAAACCATCTTGGAGATATCTGAAATATGAGATTTTGCATGACATGCCATAATTTTCTTATTTTTTTCTTTGCTATCAAAAGAATGTGCAGCGTGCCAAAGAATTGAATAGCATGGCTCGAGTTCTGAAGCCATCTCAGCACACATATGTTTTACTGCCTGAAATGATCCTATAGCTCTATTAAATTGTTTTCTTTCTTTTGAATACTCAATGGCTTTATCTAACATAGCTTTTGATGCTCCCAATGAGTCAGCAGCGATTACTATCCTACCTGCATCAATTGCATTATTAACTGCTTCTTTTGAACTTGAAGTATTTTCTAAAATATCAACCTCAGTATTTTTAAAAATTATTTCTTTGAAGACTCTAGTTTTATCAACGGTAATCAAATCCACAACTTCAATTCCAGTTGATTCCAGGGAAACAATACCTATTTGACCATCTTTATCGCATACCATTATGTGTGTTGCATAATCAAAATCCATAACAAAAAAAGTTTTGCCATTTACTTTATTTTTTAAAAAGCTAAGCTCTGATTCATTTCTTGATCCAAAAAATTCTGAAAAACCAATACTAAAATTAATATCATTATTAGACATTTCATTTAAATAAAAATTTCTTTGCTCCTCATTTGCACCATATTTGATTGCTATTGGTGCCATAACATATGAGCCTGTAAAGGGTAGGGTAGCTATACCTTCTCCAAGACTTTGTGAAACCGCAGTAGCAAACAAAAGATCTAATCCTAGTCCACCATTGTCCTCAGGAATTAAAATGTTATTGATGCCTAAAGTTATAATTCCTTTATGAAGATCTTCTTTGCTTGTTTTATCATCTTCATTTGCAATCTTTCTAATTACATCTAGAGGAGCATTATCTTCCAGAAATTTTTTAACATTATCTTGAAAAAATATCTGGTCTTCAGATAATCCAAAGTACATATTATGCTCCTTGTTGAACTTTTGGTTCTTTTGGCATACCAAGACCCCTTTCAGAGATAATATTTTTTTGAATTTGGCTTGTTCCTCCACCAATTATTAATCCAAGAAAATACATATATGCAATTTGCCACGATCCACCATCTCTAATGTTGGGACTATTTTCATAAAGTGTCCCGAGCTCGCCCATAATATCTATGGCGAAACCTTCAAGCTCATGCCTTAACTCTGTACCAACAAGTTTTTGTATCATGCCAGCAATCTTGACGTCTTGATTTTTATTTAATTTAGCGGATAAAACTCTAAGAGAGTTTGATT